>JBBQHJ010000083.1:0-14914 GCA_038323865.1 Gemmatimonadales bacterium | reverse complement strand
TGGCCCGAGCCGCGCACGAAGTACGCGCCGCTCGCGTGGACCCCAGGCAGCGTGCGATAGGCAACGCCATCGCCATCAACGTCGTGATAGCGTGAATACTTCTTCACGCTCGCGAGATCATCGGCGGTCAGCACCTTGCCGCGCGTCGGTCGATAGTCGTCGTCCCACTTGAGACGCTTGCACATCCAGTCGTTCATGCCGATGTCGAGATCACTCGCGACGAACACCGGCGTCTGGAATTGCTCGGCGAGATCGAATGCCTGTGACGACAGATAGAAGCACTCCTCCGGATTGCTCGGGAAGAGGATGATGTGCTTTGTATCGCCGTGCGATGCATACGCGAGCGAGATGAGATCGCCCTGCTGCGTGCGCGTGGGCATGCCGGTGCTAGGACCGGTGCGCTGGATGTCGAAGAAGACGGCTGGAATCTCGGTGTAGTACGCGAGACCGATGAATTCCTGCATCAACGAGATGCCGGGGCCACTCGTGTTCGTGAATGCACGCGCGCCCATCCACCCCGCACCGATTGTGATACCGGCGGCCGAGAGTTCGTCTTCTGCCTGAAGGATGCAGTACTTCGCTTCGCCAGTTGCCTTGTCTGTTCTGTATTTCTTGCAGAACGACGTAAACGCTTCCATCAACGACGTTGACGGCGTGATCGGATACCACGCACCGACCGTTGCACCCGCGTAGAGAGCGCCGAGTGCGGCGGCGGAGTTGCCGTCGATGATGATGTGGTCGCTGGTGGCGTCCATCTTCTCGAGATGGAAGGGCAGCGGGCAGTCGTAGTTCTCCTTCGCGTAATCGAAGCCGAGCCGAATGGCGAGGCGATTGGAGTCGAGCAGCGATTGCTTCTTCGAGAACTTCTCGACGAGCATGGCGCTGACGATTTCCATGTCGATGCTCAGCAGCGCTGCGAGCGAACCCACGTACACGATGTTGCGAAGCAGCGTGCGATTACGATCGCCCTGAAAATTCTCGACGCACATCTTGCCGAATGGAATGCCGAGGATCGTGATGCCCTCGCGGACGAGTTCGGGCTCGAGTGGCCAGGTGGAATCGTAGAGGAGATATCCGCCGGGACGCACTGATGCGACGTCTTTCGCGTATGTCGCCGGATTGAGCGCGACCACGAGATCCACTTGATGCGGACGTGCCGTGTAGCCGTCCTTGCTGACGCGAATTTCGTAGAAGGTGGGCAGGCCCTGGATGTTCGACGGAAAGAGATTCTTTCCGGTGACGGGAATGCCCATGCGGAAGATGGCCTGCATGAGCAGGCTGTTCGCGCTGGCCGAGCCGGTGCCGTTCACCGTGGCCATCTTGAAGGCGAAGTCGTTAATGGAACTCATGAAAGCAGATCCTTCGCTACGCTCAGGATGACAGAGGCGCGAATGCTCATGATGACAATGCTTCTGCCTGTCGCCCTGAGCGGAGCGAAGGGCCTGCTTCTGTCGAAGCATACGGAATAACCAGCTCGAACTTCTTCATATCCCATGCGGCAGTGGGACAACGCTCGGCGCACAGACCACAGTGGAGACAGAGGTCTTCGTCTTTCACCATCAAGCGCTTGGTCTGCACCAGCGGCTCTGACACGTAGAGATCCTGCGACAAATTCTCTGCCGGTGCCATCAGCATCTGCCTAAGATCGACCTCATTGTCGGCGCCAGGCGTAATGGTGAGGCAGTTTACAGGACAGATGTCGACACAGGCGTCGCACTCGATGCAGAGCTTGGACTCGAAGTACGTCTCGACGTCGCAGTTGAGGCAGCGTTCAACTTCGGTTGCGGTTTGCTCGGCGGTGAAGCCGAGTTCGACTTCCACACCGACGGCGGAGAATCGCTTCACGAGCTCGGCGTGCTGCATCTTTGAGCGCGGCGAAGGATTGTAGTCGTTCGAATACGCCCACGAATGCATCCCCATCTTTGTGCTCTGGAGATTCATTCCTTGCGGCGGGCGATCGGTCAGCGCGATGCCTTGGCAGTGTTGGTGAATCGAGATTGCCGCTTCGTGTCCATGCGCGACTGCCCAGATGATGTTCTGTGGGCCCCACGCAGAATCGCCACCGAAGAACACACCCTTGCGTGTTGATTCAAACGTCGCCTTGTCGATGACGGGCATCTTCCACTTGTCGAACTCGATGCCGGCGTCACTCTCGATCCAGGGGAATGCGTTGTCCTGGCCGATGGCGAGAATGACGTCGTCACAGGGGACGATCACCGTGTCGATCACACGGCTGACTTGCTTGCCGTCTTTCTCGCTCCATTCGAGTCGCTCGAAGGCCATACCCACCAGTCGACCCTCTTCGATCACGAAATGCTTCGGTGCCTGATTCTCGACGATGTCGATCTGTTCTTCTTCAGCGTCTTCGAGTTCCCACGGTGACGCCTTGAAGTACGGACGCGATCTCCGCGCGACAACCTTTGTGTCGACGCCACCGAGGCGACGCGAGGTGCGGCAACAGTCCATCGCCGTATTGCCCACTCCGATAATCAGCACGCGCTTGCCGATGGATTCGATGTGGCCGAAGTGCACCGACTTCAACCACTCGATGCCGATGTGGATGTGATCCTTGGCGCTTTCGTCCCAACGGCCCGGAATGTCGAGCTCCTTTCCCTTAGGCGCTCCGCTCCCGACGAACACGGCGTCGTAGCCTTCGTCGAGCAGTGCCTTCATGCTTTCGACGCGAGTGCCGTATCGCACCTCGGCGCCCATGTCGATGATGTAGTTCGTCTCGTCATCGAGCACCTGCGCGGGTAGACGAAACGCGGGAATGTTCACGCGCATCAAGCCGCCGGCCTGTGCGTTCTGCTCGTAGATCACGACCTCGTAGCCGAGTGGGAGGAGGTCGTTCGCGACGGTGAGTGAGGCGGGGCCGGCGCCGATCAGTGCGATGCGCTTGCCGATTTTCTCGAGGGGCGGCTTCGGGAGAAAGTCCGTGATGTCGTCACGGAGGTCGGCGGCGACGCGTTTGAGCCGGCAGATCGCAACCGGTTTTCCGTCAATACGTCCACGTCGGCAGGCCGGTTCGCATGGACGGTCGCAGGTGCGGCCGAGGATGCCCGGAAAGACGTTGGATTCGCGATTGAGGAGGTACGATTCCGTGTAGCGTCCCTGCGCGATGAGGCGCAGGTATTCCGGCACGTTTGTGTGAGCCGGACACGCGTATTGACAGTCCACAACTTTGTGGAAGTTGTGGGGATTACTTGCGTCTTTGTAGACGGCCATTTGGAGGGGGCTGAGCCTTTCAGATGTTGCGCCTCGGTTCAGGCGTCCGCAAGGCTTTCAAACGTGTCATTCCGAGCGAAGCGAGGAATCTGCATCTCAGGCCGCTCAACTGCGTGACGAGCGGTCGCGCCTCCGGCGCAGGCGCCGCTTCGCGGCGAGCGGATGTGGGCGGATTGCACCGGATTTGACGGATACTACGGGGCTCTAGTGCAGCGCATCTCTCACGACGGCATCAAAAAGCCTTCTTCTCGGCTTCTGATAGGAGCTGGGCTGCGTCACTGCAGGGGAGCGATCTGCGATATCTGCGTCAATCTGCGGCATCTGCGTTCCGCGCCGGAGGCGCAAACGTGGTTCTAGAAGCGTGAGGTGCAGATTCCTTCCTTCGTCGCTCGCGCTCCTCGAGGACAGGCGACTTCGCTCGGAATGACACCTAGCGCTCGGAATGACAGGCTGAGTGCAGATTCCTCGACTTCGCTCGGAATGACAGCGTATCACGTCACCGACGCCCTAGCGGCCACGAGCGCCTCAGCGAAATCCTGCTCCAGCTGCGGATGGACGGCACCGAGTGCCCTCACCACGCGCTCGGCCCACGCGAAGTAGGCGCGACGTCGCTCGACTGACCACGACGGCGGCGGGTGTGCCTACGCGCCGCGAACTGTGCGGCAATGAAAATTCGTTCATCCACGCCGAGCTTTTCCCTCCGGGCTGCGTCCTTTGATGTATGACTCTGCCACATAGAATGATGCCTTGAGGGCCATTGGCGCCATGACTTCCTCGGCATAGAGCTTGACCTCGCTATGCAACGAGGACGCGAGCGAGAGGAGCTCCGCGTCGGTGCCAGCGTAATCCCGAATGTGTCGTGCGGTTTCGACGAGCTCACGGCGGGCGCGATCGAAGTCGCCGTTGCGATTTGACTCGGTGGCCTTTGCTCGCGCACGCGCGGCGTACAGGAGGGCAACCTCGCGATCAACCTCGCGATCTCTCTGCTGCGCATCGTTTGCTTCGTGGCTGGCGTAGGTGAATTCGATGACCTGTTCGGTTGCGTTGGCCCCGTCTTCTTGCGCCATGTTGTCCAAGGCAGCCGTGAACTGCATTCGCTCGCCGTCTTCGCCGAGTGGAAAGCGGACGCGAATGATGACGTCGAGTTGCTGTGCCGAGACGAGGTCGCCGAGCTCGATGGTGATGGCGGTGCGACTGTGGGAGCGTCGTGCGTTGAAGCGATTGAGCACCTTGGCCTCGACACCGCGCGGCAGCGTGAGCGTAAGAGCTGCGTCGGGAATTACCACTTCAAGCGCCTCGCCGAGTTCACTCGTTACGAGATCGGTGATCTGTCGGGAGCTCTGGACGAAGTAGGAGTTGCCACCGCCTTCGTGTGCCATGTTCGTGAGAAGACGTTCGTCGAAGTCCGCGCCGACACCGAAGGTCGATGTGGAGATGCCACGGCGGCGCAGCTCCGCCGCGTGGTGCGCGAGGACATCGCGGTTCTGTTCGCCGTGGTTCGCCTGACCATCGGTGAGCAACACCACACGGGTTATGACGCCCGCGCCTACGTTCTCGGCAATCTCGTCGCAGCCGTGCATCCAGCCGCTGCAGAGATCCGTACTGCCGCGGGGCGCGATTTGCTCGAGGTCGCGCAGCGCCTTCTTTGTGGCCGCAGAGGTGGCGCGCGTGGCAGGCGTGATGATGTCGACGTGTTCGTCGAAGACGACAAGGCTGAAGTGGTCCCTTTCATTGAGCAGACGCAGGGACTGTCGTACCGCTTCGACGGCGAGAGGAAACTTGTTTTCGCCCTGCATGGAGCCGGAGCGATCAAGCACGAAGGCGACGTTCACGGGGAGTCGCCCGTCGCGTGGCTTGGCAGTTGGCGCAGTGATAGACGCCTTGATGTAGCGGATACTCGAGCCGCGAGCGCGGATGAGTGGGCGGTCGGCGCGGAGACACAGGGTTGTCATTGGTCTTCCTGGAAAAGGTCGAGCGCGATGTCGATGAGTCGTTCCACTTTGCGATTGGCTGCGCGGGACATGGGCCGGCGGATGTGGAGCTCGATGTCTGGAGCGAGTGCGACGCGCTCCCATTGCGAACGGGCGCCACTGGCCTCGTCGGGAGGGGCGATGCTGGTTGCTGGAGCGCCAAATTCGGCGACGTAGCCCGGCCCCTTGAGCACTGAGTTGATGTAGTCGCGGGCACTGGCCCCGCGCGCCGGCGCGGTTGCGCCCTGTTCTATGGCGCGGCGGATCTCCGAAAGCGGGAGGTGTTCCTTTTGGAGGCGTTTGACGAACAGCAGCCGTTCGAGATGCTCCTCGGAGTAATGCGCGCCAGGTCCGCGGGCCTCCGGCTTGGGGAGAAGTCCCTGTTGGATGTAGTAGCGAATGGTTCGGACGCTGACGCCGGCGCGATCGGCGAGCTCGGTGAGCTCGAGTTGTGGGTCCATGGCCCATGTTAACAGTGCTACGTTCCACTGTCAATACAGGCCATTGGCTCCGGGACCTGAACCCGATCGCAAGAGCACGCCGCTATTATTGGCCTCTCATGACAGTGTCGGCAGCGGCTCCCACAGCTTCGGAAGTAGTTCCCTCCGCCTCCCAACGGCAGGCAATTGAGGCGCCCGTTGGCCCGCTGCTGGTGCTGGCGGGGCCAGGCGCCGGCAAGACGTTCTGCCTGATCGAACGCATCCGGTATCTCGTCGAAGAGCTCCACGTTGAGCCGGCCAGGATCTGCGCGTTCACCTTCACGAACAAGGCGGCCGGCGAGATCTCGCATCGGCTCGAGTCGCGGCTGGGTGACGGCGCCTCGCGCATCAAGCGCGGGACGATCCACGCGTTCTGCGCCGAGCTGCTGCGAGAGGCGGGCACACTGGTCGGGGTTGATGCGGGTTTTGGCATCGCCGACGAGGCGTATCAGGTCAACGTGCTACGACGCCTGAAGGTGAAAGCCGAGTGGTGCCGGAACACGCTGACGCGGTTCTCGGCGAATCGTTTTCGGAAAGTCCCGTTACATCCGAACGACATTCCGCTCTTCAACAAGTACGAGCAGTTCCTCGAACGCCAGCGCGTGCTCGACTACGACACGCTCGTCATCAAGGCTGCGGAGCTGCTCGAAAAGCCGGAGGCCAGTGCGTTGCGCGCGCGGTGGGACGTCGTGCTCGTCGACGAATTCCAGGACCTCAATCCCGTGCAGTATCGAGTAGTCCATGCGCTGGCGAAGGATCATCGTCATGTATTCGCCGTTGGCGATGATGAGCAGTCCATCTATTCGTGGGCCGGAGCGGATCCGTCCGTGTTCAAGACGTTCGCGAACGACTTTGGCATTGGCGCTGCGCAGACCGTTCATCTCGAGGAGAATCGCCGCTGTCCGCGCGACGTGTTCGCGCTCGCGCGCAAGCTCGTGTTGTTCAACACGCCGCTGTTCGAGAATCGGGTCACGCCGTTGGCGGATCGCGAGTCGCGCTATCCGGTTGCGGTTGAGCATTTCGAGAATGATGAGACCGAGCGTCCGTGGCTCGTTGATGATGTGCGCACGGATCGGAAAGCATCTGGCCACAAGTGGGGCGACGTCGCCGTGCTGTATCGCACGAACGAAATGGGCAATGCGATCGAGGCTGCGTTTCTCAATGCGGGCATTCCGTGCCGGCTCGCACAGGGGCGCGCGCTATCGGAAGATCCGGTCATTGCGTTTGTGCTCGCGGCAACACGCGTCATCGCGCATCCAACGAACGACATATATCGCGACGACTTTCTCGGCTTGATCCTGCCGAAAGCGTTGTTCGACGAGGAACGGGCGCAAGCACAATCCGCGAGTGTGGACTTGATGCGCCACCTCGACCAGCGCTCGCGCAAGCTTCCGAATGCGGATGCGCGTGGCAAGCATATCCGTCGCGCGCTGACTGATCTTCGCAATCTTCACGCGCTCGCGAAGACGAACAACAACATTGCGTCGCTGGTGCAGGAACTGTTGTCTCGACGAGTGGGGACGTTGCGCTCCATTCTCGATGACCGGCACGACGAAATCACAGATCCGGCAGGGTTACCCGACGTGGTAGCTCTTGCCCAGCGCATTCGTAAGGCGCGCGACGAAGGGGCAACGATCTGGATTCCGCGCATGGGCGGTGTGGAGATCGCGCTCAAGGGCATGCTCGCTGGACTCGGCATCAATCGCGTGGAGTTGGGCGGCGAGCCGCTTGCCGGAGCGATGCATCTCGCGGCATCCGACGTTAGCACAGTCGGTCTGCCACTTGGGCTGTTCAAGGCAGCACAACTCGTAGAGATCGAAGAGCTCGGCGCGCGATTCAGCGATTTCACGGCGATTGATCTCGAGACCACACACAAGGAAAATACGCAGGCCGAGGTCATCGAGATCGCCGTCGTGCGTGTGCGTGGCGGAAAGATTGTTGATGAGTTGTCGTATCTCGTGAAGCCGAGCGTCAAGATTCCGCCGGCGTCGAGTGACGTGCATGGCATTCACGATGCCGACGTGGTAAATGCGCCGGGCTTCGCGGAGATCTGGCCGCGCGTCCGTGAGTTCTGCGGCAATGATGTTGTTGTGGCGCACAACGGCTACGACTTCGACTTTCGCGTGCTCTCACGGCTCGTGCGCGCGATGGGATTGAAGTTCGACATCACGATGTACGACACCTTGCCGCTCGCACGCGATCTCTATCCCACGAGCCGTAAGCTGGTGCATCTCGCGCAGCAATTCGACATTGATCCAGGCGCATCACATCGCGCACTCGATGACACGCGCACGCTGGCGCAGGTGTTCGTGAAGTTGGATGAGCAGAAGCTTTCGCGCGCACGAAAGACCGCACTCGTCAACCTCCTCGACCACCTCGGTGTTGCACTCGCACTCACTCCCGAAGGCGATCTGGGATCAGAGGCGATGATGTTTCGCGATATCTCGCGCGTCTATGCACTCGGGCGTTACACGAGCTGTCTTGATTACTACGAGCAACAACAAGCGGGCGATGAATCGCTCCCTTCCGTTGACGAAGTCATCACGGCATTGGGTGGCATAGAGCGCATGATGAGGATTCGCGCCGAGAAGAGTGCGGATGAGCGGTATCCGGTGGCGATGTTGCGGTTGCGGAGGTTGATCACGCACATACCCGATGCGCCGCTGATGTCGCAATTGACATTGTTTCTCGAGCGTGCGGTGTTGTCGCGGTGGGACGGGTACGAGACTGACGAAGCACGGGTTAACCTGCTGACGTTGCACTCCACGAAAGGACTCGAGTTCTCGCGAGTGTATATCGTGGGAGTGGAGGATGCGCAGTTGCCTGGTGGTTCGCCCACAAAGGCCGTGTCGCCGGAGGAGATCGAAGAAGCGCGCCGATTGTTATATGTCGGCATGACGCGCACGAAGGATCGCTTGGTGCTGACGAATGTTGGTGTGCGCGATGGAAAGCCGACGCGCGGACATCGGTTTCTCGACGAAATGGAAATCATGAAGACGGAAAAGCAGGTCCCTCGCTTCGCTCAGGACGACAGCAATGAATAGAGTGCAAGTTGGTGCCGAGTCGGTGACCACTGCATTCGATGAAGCGGCGGGTTCGGACACGATCTTTGTGTGCGCGCATGGTGCGGGCGGGAGCATTGCTGATCGCGGTACACTCGCGAGCGCAAAGGCGATGCGTGAGGCCGGCATCAGCGCGGTGCGCTTCAACTTTCTCTACAAGGAGAAGGGATCGAGCCGTCCGGATCCGATGCCAAGGTGCATGGGGGTGATTTCCTCCGTTGTCGCGGCGGTGCGCGCTGAGTACTCGCCGGCGCGGATTCTCATTGGCGGTCGATCAATGGGCGGCCGTGCCGCATCGATGTTGGCGGCCGAGGGGTTTGATGCGGACGGTTTGCTTCTGTTGGCGTATCCGCTGCATCCACCAGGGCGGCCGGAGAAGCTGCGCACGGCGCACCTGCCGAACATCACGATGCCGGTGATCGCCTTTAGCGGGACACGTGATCCGATGTGCACGCGCTCCATCATGGAGGACGCGTTGAAGACAGTGAAGGCCCCGTGGGACATGCACTGGGTCGAAACAGCAGACCACAGCTTCCACGTGCTGAAGTCCTCCGGACAGACCGACAGTCAGGTGATGGCGAATGTTGGCGCAACGAGTCGCGCGTGGATCGACTCGTCTCTATCGAACGGCAAATATCGGACGTAAGCTTGCGTCGTGACGTCATCGCACGAGGAGCCCGCACTCTCGCTCGCACAGGTGCTCGGCGAGGAATACGCCGCGCTGCATCCCGAGGATACGCTCCCCGAGGATTCAACTCCGTCCGCATTTAGTGCGAGCGACGTCGCCGACCTGCCCGGCCTCGCGCATGCGTTGCTCGACGGGGTGCAGCAGGTCGCAGCAACGGACGAAATGCGCTGGTACCTGCACCCGCCTGCTCCGACGTCGACGATGCTCGATCGCGTTGCCGCGGTGGTGGTGCACGATCAAACAGCCCTTGTCGAACTACTCCGGGAACTCGTTGAAGGCCCTCGGGAGAGCACCGACGCGGCGCGTGTAAAACAGCTCATTGCCGCACGGCTTACCGAACTCCTCGCGACTGATCTCGAGCACGACTCGGCATTTGCGCCGCTCCTTCCCGCGCTCCACGCACAGGATGACGGACAACTCATGGAGCGGCCGGCACCCGAGCGGAATCGTTTTCTGCTCGAATGCGCGCTCTCCGCGTTCCTGCTCACGAGCGAAGATCGTCGCCTCGCGACCGTGTTGGAACGAATGCATAGCCAGCGGCATGCTGCGCTGTGTCTCTCCGGCGGCGGTATTCGCAGTGCGTCGTTCGCGATGGGTGTTGTTCAAGGGCTGGCGCGACGAGGATTGTTGTCGCGCTTTCATTATCTGTCGACCGTATCGGGCGGCGGATACACAGGCAGCTGGTTGAGTGCCTGGATGGCGCGCGCCGGTTCACAACGCGTTCACGAGCAACTCGGCGGCGTTCAGACGGGGAAACCGGACGCCGAGCCAGCGCCGCTGCATCACATCAGGAGCTACAGCTACTATCTGACGCCGAGGTTCGGGCTGTTCTCGGCGGATACGTGGACGCTGATCGCGACGATCGGTCGCAATGTGTTGCTGATCTGGCTCGTGACGCTGCCGGTGCTCGCCGCGGCGCTGATGCTCCCGCGTTTTTTGGTTGCCGGGCCGATGACCACGCTGCGCGACTGGAATCAGATTGGCCTCGATCCGGCCGACGTCATGGTTGTGCTGATGGCGGTTGGAACGGTGCTCGCCATTGGCGCGCTCTCGTTCGTGCATCGGCATCTCTACACGTATAGCGGTCGAGAAGACGGCGACGGCGGATATAGTCCGGTCACGCTGAAGCAATTTCACCTGCGGTGTCTCATACCGCTGGTTGTTGCGATGGTCGCGCTCGCGCAGAGTTGGGAGATGCTCTGGTCCTTCGTGCGTTTCTCGCCTGAGGAGGCGAGACGGCTCGCGGAACCACTGAGTCATCGGGCGTGGACGCAGGTGCTCATCGATGCGGATCCAAGTGTATTGGACGCGCAGAGTGTCGCAGTTGCTGCCGGCGTGGCGTTCTGGGTGTTCGTGTATCTCGCTGGCGGGGTGATTGGCGCACGCGGCCGACGCTATCGGGTCACGTCGATGCTACTCTCCGCGCTGTCAGGATTGTTTGCCGGCGCAATTGGCGGATATCTGTCGGCGCGATTGTTCGGCCTGACGGAGTGGCTGCATCCACCTGAGTTCTACGCCACGCTCTCGGTTCCACTCTCGCTCAGTGGCCTGCTCATCGCCAAGCAGCTCGTGGTGGGGTTTGCGAGCCGGCAGATGACGGATGCGGAACGAGAATCAAATGCGCGATTCAGTGCGTGGTTGCTGATCACGATTGTTGGATGGATTGGGATTGTCGGCCTCGCGTTGTATGGGCCGGTGCTGCTCAATAACCTCATCGGCGATACGATGCGCTTGAGCGGTGTCGTCGGATTGAGTGGCCTCACGGGCTTGATTGCGTCGATCACGGCGGCGACGTCACAGCTCCCCACAGGATCGGCGAAGTCGAGCTTCGGAGCCTCCAAGGTCTTGATGGCGTTTCAGCGTGCGGCGATCGCGTTGATCACGCCAGTCTTTGCCGCTACGGTGATCGTGCTGGTCTCGATGTTCGACGGAAAGTTGCTCGGCGTCGCGTGTGTGCAGTTCGAAAGCTGGTGTCCACCCGATGATCCCGTTGGCGTCGCAGATCTGTTTCATGGCCGAGTTACGCCGTTCTCGCCGGCAGACTATGCAACTCCGCATCTGGTATTCGCTGCTTTCATCGTCGTGCTGCTCGTGGCATATGTTCTTGGCCGCCTGATTGACACGAATCGCTTCTCGCTCCATGCGATGTATCGCGTCCGTCTCGTGCGCACGTTCCTCGGGGCTTCGAAGCCACCAGGTGAGCGCGAGCCGAATCCATTTACCGGATTCGACGAGACCGACGACTTGCCGATGCGCGACCTCTGGCCTGCCACCAAGCAGGAACATGGCGACGATGGTTCGCATCCGCCGCTGCATGTGCTGAACCTGACGCTGAATCTCGTCGCCGGTTCGAAGCTCGCCACGCAGAGCCGGAAGGCGACCGCATTCACGGTGACGTCGCTGCATGCGGGAAGTGCTGACGTTGGCTATCGTCGCACGAGTGCGGTTACGTCGGCCACGCAGCGATTGTATGGTGGCCACGATGGCATCAGCCTTGGCACCGCGATGGCGATTTCCGGCGCAGCGGCGAGTCCGAATGCGGGATATCACTCGTCTCCTGCCGTGACGTTCCTCATGACGCTATTCAACGCGCGTCTCGGCTGGTGGCTCGGCAATCCCGGATCCGCCGGCAAGGACTCCTACGGCTCCGAGGAACCGAAGCTTGCGCTGCAACCCATTCTCGACGAAATGTTCGGCCGCACCACTGATACCAGTCCGTACATCTACCTCTCGGATGGCGGTCACTTCGAGAATCTGGGACTCTACGAGATGGTGCGGAGGCGTTGCCGGTTCATTGTCGTCAGTGATGCAGGCTGTGACCCCAAGGCCTCCTACGACGACCTCGGCGGCGCCATCAGGAAGATCCGCATCGACTTTGGAATTCCCATCGAGTTCGACTCGGGTATTCCGATCTACTCGCGTGACAGCTCGCCTGCGCCAGCCGATGCCCGGTATTGGGCGGTGGGACGCATTCTCTTCTCTCAGGCCGACGGGCGCGGGGCGATGAGCGACGCCGAGAGCGAGGCGCTGGATGGGGTGCTCCTCTATATAAAGCCGGCGTTTTACGGACGGGAGGCGTACGACGTCTACAACTATGGTATGAGCACGCCTGAATTTCCCCACGAATCCACCGCAAATCAGTTCTTCGGGGAGGCACAGTTCGAGAGCTACCGTGCGCTCGGGCTACATGCCGTGAATAGCCTGTGCGAGTCGGAGTTCGGGGTCGCGGAGGACTCCGATGAGCAGGTCACTCGCGCGCGTTTCGACGAGTGGTTCGCGGCGGACAAGCGGTTCCAGACGGCCGAAGGTATCGCTCAGCGGACGCAGGTCGTAGGATAGATTTCAGTATCCTTCCTCGTTGTTCATGACAGATCCATACATCGGGCACTACCGGCTCGAATCACATATTGGCGCCGGCGGCATGGGCGCCGTCTATCGCGCGGTCGACACGCGTCTGAATCGCGCTGTAGCGATCAAGCTGTGGCATAGCGACAATGCCGATCCGACGTCATCCGCCCGGATGCTGAAGGAGGCGCGCGCCGCGTCTGCGCTGAACCATCCGAACATCGTGATCATTCACGAGTTCGGCGAGACGCCCAATGGCGAGGCGTTCATCGTCCAGGAATTCATCGACGGCCATACGCTGCGCAGCCGGATCATTGGCGCGATGCCTCTTGCCGACGCGATTGATGTTGCGGTACAAGTCGCGCGCGCGCTCGCGACGGCGCATGCGATTGGTGTGATCCATCGTGACATCAAGCCGGAGAACGTGATGCTCCGGACGGATGGCTACGTGAAGGTGCTCGATTTCGGGATCGCGTATCTCCCCGAATTGAACTCCGAGTTTCCGGTGGGGCTCGAGACGCTGTCGAACAACCTGCTCGGAACCCCGTCGTACATGTCGCCGGAGGCCATGGTCGGCGACGAGATCGGTCCGCCCGCAGACGTCTTTGCGCTCGGCGTGGTGTTGTACGAAATGCTCACCGGCGAGTTGCCATTTGCCGCGCCAACGATCGCTGGAGTGCTTGCCCGTATCGTGTCGGACGAACCGGCGCCGCTGACGAGTTTCGATCCCACCATTCCGGCGGGCCTCGAGGCATTCGTGCAGTCCATGCTGAACAAGATACCGGGCCGCCGTCCGACGGCCGCAGAGATTGAGCGCGCGCTACCGGCGTTCGTGGCGGCTGGAGATTTCGACGTCATGCAGCGCTCGGAAGCGAGCGCGTTGGCCGTTGGTCGCGAGAGACAGCTCCTGTTGCTCAATGCGCAATTCGCGCGCGTTCGCGCTGGCAAGAGTTTGCTCGTTGGCATCAGCGGCGAACCCGGCATCGGCAAGAGCACGTTCCTGGAGACATTTACTGCCGAGCTGCAGGGAGCCGCGGAGCGTTCGACGATCGTGCGATCGCGCTGCTCGGAGAATCTTGCCGGAAGCGAAGCGTATTCTCCGGTGCTGGAAGCACTGGATGACATGCGAACGCGAAGTCGTTCGTCGTTCGACACGCTTATGCACAGCGTTGCGCCGACGTGGCACGCGATGCTGGCGACGGTTGGTGACGAGGAGCGGCGTGCGGCAGCGGCAGCATCGCAGGAGCGGATGAAGCGTGAGCTCCGTGCGTTCCTCGCGGATGCGGCGCGTCGGGCACCGGTGGTATGGATCATCGAAGATCTGCACTGGGCAGACATCTCCACGATCGACATCCTGAATTATGTCGCGACCCGTCTCGACGATGCGCGCGTGCTGATACTCGCCGCGTTCCGTCCAACGGATATGACGCTGGCAAAGCATCCATTCCTGGCGGCACGTTCGACGCTGCGATCGAGCGGCGTATACGAAGAGATTGCCCTCAAGTTCCTCTCGCGCGACGACGTGTCGCGCTACCTGTCGCTGCGTTGGCCGTCGAACGAGTTCGAGGATTCGTTTGTCGACGAGATCTATTCGCGAACGGAGGGAAGCCCGTTGTTCATGGCCGACCTCGTTCGTTATCTGCACGACACGGGCGCGATCGTCGAGGTTGACGGCACGTGGAAGCTCGCGGCGGCGCGCGGACAATTGACTCGCGAGCTGCCGGAGTCAGTGCGAGGCATGATCACGGCGAAAATCGAGCGCGTTGACGAGGCGCATCGGAAGCTGTTGCTGGCCGCGAGCGTCCAGGGCGGCGAGTTCGACGCTGGTGCTGTTGGTGAAGCACTGGAATTGGACGCAGCGGATGTGGAAGACGGACTCGCGTCGCTTCAGCAGGTGCATCGCCTGGTTGAGCGCGGTGACGAAATCGAATATCCAGACGGTTCCATCACGCTGCGATACCGCTTCGTGCACGTGCTCTATCAGAACGTGCTATTCGAGTCGCTTCAGCCATCACGACGCACAGCGCTGAGCGGCCGAACGGCGCGCGCGCTCGCGACGCACTATGCGAATGATGCGGCACCAGTCGCCGGTCGCATTGCGCTGTTGTTCGAATCGGCGCGCGAGTTTGCCTCGGCGGGACAGTA
>JBBQHJ010000082.1:0-14983 GCA_038323865.1 Gemmatimonadales bacterium | reverse complement strand
TCGGTCGCCTGAGCCGGGCCGTGTCGGCGATGATCGTGGAGTTACGCCGGTTGGCGTCCACTATCTCGAGCTCCGCGAGCGAAACGCGTGCAATGTCGGCAGAGATTTCCGCGGGTACCGAGCAGATGTCGGCGTCGGCAGGCGAAATAGCGAATACGGCGAGCGATCTTTCGTCGCAGGCCACGTTCATGGCGCAAAGCATTGTTGCTGTGTCGCAGGCGTCGGCATCGTTACGTGAACTGGCGTCGTCACTGGACAGTGGTGCGCGTGAAGGCGTGAGTCGCAACGCCACCTTGCGCGCGCTCGCGAGCGACAACCGCACCGAACTCGATGCGAGCGCGCAATCGCTCGGCGGACTATCCGAAGAGGTGCAGGCGAGCGCCGATGCAATTGCCGCACTTGGCAGTGCGAGCCAGGAGATTCGCGAGTTCGTTACGCTCGTTCGAATGCTCGCTCGGCAGTCGAAGTTGCTCGCACTCAATGCCGCCATGGAAGCCGCGCGCGCCGGCGATCACGGAAAGGGTTTCGCCGTTGTGGCGAACGAAGTGCGCCGTCTCGCGTCGATGAGTTCGGGTGCTGCCGAGCGCACCGAGGCGATCGTGAAGAGTGTGCTGGCGGGGATTGAGCATTCGCGTGAGTCGTCTGCGCGCGCTGCGGAGACGGCCGCAGCGGTGCGCGCTACGGCGACAAAGGCGTCGGCGTCGTTCGCGCACATTGAGAGCGCGGTGGCGCAGTCGGAAGAATGGACGTCGAGCATCCATCAAACGTCCGAGGCGACGAACTCACTGGTGAGTGAGATCGATTCGCGACTCGCTGCGATTGCCGCGGGCACGGAGACCTTTGCTGCCGCGATGCAGCAGGTGGCCGCGTCGAGTCAGGAACAGAGCGCAAGTACGGAGGAGATGGCCGCGGCGGCGAACACGCTGGGCGCCGCGGCTGACCGTTTGTCGAAGCTCGTGGCGGGACTGAAGACGACTTCGGGCTGAACGAGCGCGTCTCCCGGTAAACGCGGCGGCTTCTCAACGCCTCCTCGTACTTGCGACTCGACACGTCTCGCTACGTCTTACACACGAGGATGACCCACGTCGTGACCATTCCGCGGCTCAGGAACGTCGACTTCACGCAGTTCGTGGAGCGCTACAAGCCGCTCGTTTTCCGGTGGGCGCTCGGCCTCGTCCTCGACGTCGACGACGCAGAGGACGTGGCGCAGGAGGTGTTCGTCAGCGCATACCGGCATACTGAAGCCTACCGAGGCGAAGGCAGTGTGGAGGCGTGGCTCTATCGCATTACGCGGCGGCACGCCGTCCGGCGACAACGCAAGCACAGACACAGGGCGAAACTCGCGGCGTTGCCCGCCGCACAGGCGACAGACGAAGTGTATCTCACCGATCCTGGAGCACGCGTGGATCGCGAGCGGGCGCTCACCGCCATTGCCGCGGCGGTCGGCCAGCTCGCGGAACGACAACGAGCGGTATTCGATCTTTGCGATCTTCAGGGGCATTCGCCCACGGAGGCTGGTGCGTTGCTGGCCATGAAGCCCGTCACGGTGCGGGCGCACTTGTTCAAGGCTCGCGGAAACGTGCGTCGATCGCTGCTTGCTGCGCATCCATCCATTTGCGAGAACGATGGATGAACTGCGCCGAATGCCTCGACTTCATCGCTACCGCTGACCTCGATGAGCTTGCCGAGAACAGCACCCTGCGCTTGCACGTCGATCGGTGCCGTGTCTGTGCGAGCGCCGTGCAACACGTCGTGGTGGCGGAGCAGCAACTCGAGCGCGCGCTCTCGCAACGCTCGGACGTGGCTGCGCGTCACACCGCTCACCAAGCCGTTCAGGTTGCACGGAGACGACGCGTCAGCCGCTTGATCATGGTTGCGTTGGCATCCGTCATGGCCGTGACGGCATGGGTGGCGTGGATCCGCGTGCTACTTCCCGCTGCGCGGATTACGCGGGCAATCGCGCGTGGATCCGCCATTACTGAAACGCTCCCCCTCTACTGCCTTTCGTCGCCCCAGGCGGGCGATCTCGTTTCTCCATACCTGCGCTCCAATGGCAGCATGTACTATCTCGCGAAGCCCCCATTGCGCGTGATCACCGTCCGAGCGACGCGGGAAGAACTCTCCGCCGTGCGTTCGCTCCTTGCGCGCTACGACGGAGACGAGCGCCGCGTCTGCACAGCTCCGGTAACGGCAACTCCCTGATTCGAAATCCCTCGCGCGGCCCACGGGTAAACGCACGTAGGTGATGCGGACTCTGGAGACATAGTCGCGGTCGCCCCGACCGTTGCCCGATCACCCGCAGATCCCGAATCATGTCCCGCCGATACGATCGCTCCATGCTGCCGCGCGCGTGCTACGCACTCCCCGCCCTGCTTGCAGCGTTGGCGTGTGGACGCGGCGGTCAGCAGCCGGACTCCGACTACGACACGCGCATCGCCGCGCCCGCCTATCGGATGCAGCACCCTGTGGTACGCGTCGACGACGCGCACCACAATCGACACTCCTCGCGCACCGGATATGCGCCGTTCGCCAGTCTCGCAGAACACGATGGTTATGTCGTTCGCCGCAATGCTGATTCCTTCGACCACATCGATCCACACACACGCATTCTTGTCGTGGTGAATGCGTCGTCGGCAAGTGAGAGTCAGGACGTGTCCGCGTTCAGCGCTTCCGAAGTCGCGTCGGTGCGGGCGTGGGTCGTCAGCGGGGGATCACTTCTACTCGTGGTTGATCACTTTCCGTACGGCGGCGCTGCCAGCGAGCTCGCCGGCGCGCTCGGCGCGACAATCGGCCGCGGCATGGTGCTCGACAGCGCCCACTGCGACTCTAGCGCCGCAATGCGGGACGAAAGCCAACTTGTCTTCTCCGATCGGAACGGACTCCTCGGCGTCCATCCCATCCTGCGTGGTCGCGATGCGGGCGAGCGCATTCATCGCGTCGTCACGTTTACGGGATCGTGGGTCAGCGGGCCGGCCGGTGCGACGGCGTTGCTCCAGCTTTCGGCAGACGCGATTCACGTGGAGCCCTCCGTGCGTGTCGAGCAGCGAGGATCGGATCGTCTTGTCCATGTCGACTACGCCGGACCGTCTGCCGCTGGCTCGCACACGCAGGGTACAGCGTTTACGCTCGGCCGGGGACGCGTGGTGGTGATGGCCGAAGCGGCAGCGCTGACGGCGCAGCGCAACCGCGATGGCACGCGATTCGGCATGAACTTGCCCGGCAACGACAACCGCCAGTTCACGCTCAACATTCTGCATTGGCTGAGCGGCGTCCTGTAGGGGCGCAACTACAGGGGGGCGGGCCACTGGCATGGGCGTCTCAGCCGGTGAGAGATTTACAATGGCGAGTGTTTCGCGAGCCCTCGTCGCAGGCTTCGATTCCTCGCCCTGAGGAATGATGTCACCGCCACCGCGTCCTATTTCGGTACGACGAGGGTGCCTGACATCGGCTTACCCGTTGGCTTCTCCTCTTTCTTGAAGAGATACGCCATATCGAGATGGCGTGCGCCCTGCGCATCGCACACTGAGTACTTGCCGCCTTCGTACGCGGTGGCACCAGCCCACTCGCCCTTCTTGTTGATCGCGTAGAACTGAAGATCGAAGTACGGCCGCCCCCTGCCGTTCAGCAGGCGCTTCTCGGTCATCGCGATGACGCGCTCCATCGTCTTCAGCAGCGCCTGCTCCGGCGACATGCCCTGGCGCATGAACTCCACGGCGAGGAATGAACCGCACACCTTGATCGTTGCTTCGCCTCGACCGGTGGATCCCGCTGCGCCCACTTCGTTGTCGCAATACTGGCCCGCGCCGATGACCGGGCTGTCGCCAATTCGGCCGGGAACCTTCCATGAAAGACCGCTCGTTGTCGTCACCGAGCCGATGTCACCGCTCGCGTTGACGGCGCACATGTTGATCGTGCCGTAGGTGTGTGCGATCCCACGATCGTCGTAGTAGACGTGCGTGTTGTTCGGATTCTCGTCGCGACGCATCGATGAGCGCGGCGGACGCGTGGGCTTTGCAATCACAGGGTCGCCGTGATAGTCGAGCAACGCGTCGTCGGCATTGAGGTTCGCGCGCCAGCGCAGCCACATGAGGCGGCTCTTCTCGGTGAGAAGATTCTGCGTCGGGAAGCCCATGTCCTTCGCAAACTTTGTCGCGCCAGCGCCCACGAGCATGATGTGGTCGGTGTAGTCCATCACCGCCTTGGCGACGAGCGATGGTGTCGCGATGTCTTCAATACACGCGACCGAGCCCGCACGCTTCGTTGGCCCATGCATGCAACTGGCGTCGAGCTGCACAATGCCTTCGGAATTCGGCAGCCCGCCGAGTCCAACGGACTGATCTTCCGGATCGAGTTCCTGGATGTTCACGCCGGCAATCGCTGCATCGAGTGGATCGCCACCGGCAACCAACTTGTCGTAGGCGACCTTCACCCCGCGGAGCCCGTTATCACTCGAGACCACGGCCGGGCGGCCCGCTCCGCGCTGAGAGGGCATCGGGGCAGCTGCTTCGCCAAGGGAGAGTGCATCAAGACGCGCTGGGAGCATCAGTCCTGCGGCCGTTGCAGCGCTGGCACTGAGAAAATCACGACGACTTGGTGACACGGCCTGTCCTCTCTATTTGAACGGTTTTCGCGAGCCGGGGAAATGTGCACATCCCGGCGCTGTCGCGCACCTGACCAGCGTGCGATTGCGCCTTTACCTTCAAGCCCATGACCTCCGTCCGCGACCACCTGCGACCCCTTCGCTTCCTCGAAGGCGTCACCGATACGAGCATCCACCAGCTCGCGAAAATCGTTACAGAGCTCGATCTCGAGACTGACGACCTGCTCTTTCAGGAAGGACACGCGCGCGAGCGTTTGGCCTTCATTGTCTCTGGCGCTGTTGCCATCGAGAAAGGCACGGGCCGCCCGGTGCGACTGGCGACACTTGGCCCCGGCGAGGCCGTGGGCGAAGGGCTGCTGCTCGACGACTCGGTGCATGGCACCACGGCGCGGGCGCTGCTGAAGACAAAGGCCTTTGTGCTCTCGCGCGATCAAGTGCAGAACATGCTGCGCGAGACACCGTCTCTCTACGCGGCACTCGTCGGACGCGCGGCACGGGCGATCAAGCAACGACTCTCGCAGGTTGACGCCACGTTGGTCGGCCGCGGGCGCACGCTCGGCTTTGGCGGTTCCACAACGCGCTCGGAACACGACCTTCTCGGCGATCGCGACGTACCGGGTGACGCACTCTATGGTGTGCAGACGCTGCGTGCACTGGAGAACTTTGCGATCACCGGCGTGCCGCTCCGCGAGTTCCCAGCGCTGATCGAAGCACTCGCAGCGGTGAAGGAAGCGGCCGCACAGGCGAACGCCGATCTCGGCCTTCTGGCGCGCGACGTCGCCGACTTCATCGTGCGCGCGTCGCAGGAGATTCGCGCCGGCCGGCACCACGAACATTTCCTCGTGGACATGATTCAAGGCGGCGCGGGGACGTCGACGAACATGAACGCCAACGAGGTCATCGCCAATCGCGCACTCGAGCTCTCGGGTCGCGAGCGTGGCGACTACTCGTTCGTGCACCCGAACAGCCACGTGAATCTGAGTCAGTCCACGAACGACGTATATCCCACGGCGCTGAAGATCGCACTGCACACGTCCATCGAGAGCCTGCGCGCCGAGATGCGCTTGCTCGTGCAGTCATTCCTCGACAAGGGCAAGGAGTTCTCGCCCTTCCTGAAAATGGGCCGCACGCAGCTTCAGGACGCCGTGCCGATGACACTCGGGCAGGAGTTCACCGCGTTTGGACATACCATGCTCGAAGACGTCGACCGACTCGGCGAAGCACAGGCGCTGATTCGCGAGATCAACATGGGTGCGACGGCGATCGGTACGGGGATCAACGCCGCACAGGGATATGCGGAGGCGGTGCGTGCGCATCTCTCGCGCGTGACTGGCCTGACGCTGATCACGGCGCCCGATCTCGTCGAGGCGACAGCCGACACCGGTGCGTTCGTGCAGTTGAGCGGCGTGCTCAAGCGCACGGCCGTGAAGCTCTCGAAGATCTGCAATGATCTGCGCTTGCTGTCATCGGGGCCACGTGCGGGATTCGGCGAGATCAACTTGCCGCCGATGCAGCCCGGGTCGTCGATCATGCCGGGCAAGGTGAATCCCGTGATTCCAGAAGTGGTGAATCAGGTGTGCTTCGACGTGATCGGCGGCGACGTCACCGTCACGATGGCGGCGGAAGCTGGACAGCTGCAACTGAACGTGTTCGAGCCCGTGATCGCCTACCGCTTGCTCGGCGGCATCAACACGCTCACGAATGCATGCAAGGTGTTGCGCGAGAAGTGCATCAGCGGCATCACGGCGAATCCTGATCGCATGCGGCAGTTCGTGGAGCAGTCCATTGGCATCGTAACGGCGCTCGTCCCGGTGATCGGCTATGACCAGAGTACGATCATCGCGCGCGATGCGCTCGCGAGTGGGCGCGGCGTCTACGAGCTCGTCATGGAGCGTGGGCTCTTAACACGGGAACAGCTCGATGCTGCTTTGAATCCAGAGTCGATGACCGGTCCCGCGTAAACCGCAAAGCAGTATGGAAGTAGTAAAAGCGCAGTACTTGGTACTTGGGACTTGGTATCAGCGAGACTGAGGTATGGAACCGCGGTGCGCCACCTCAGTCTCTCATACACGGTACGCGGTACCCAGTACTGCGTTTTCGTTACTTCATACTGTTCGTCTTTCGGCGCGATGTATGCACTAAAGGCCAGTTATGAGCATATTCGGCGATTTAATGGACCGCATTCGCGGCCACGAAGCACGGAAAAACGAGGCAAAGGTCAACGCAGCCGTAGCGGCCAACGCGCCCGCAGCAGCGACACCCAGCCTGAATGCATCGGCACCGGCGGCCTCGTCAGAACCGGTAGACATCGATGCGGTGTTGTCGGACATGGCCGCCAACAACAAACAGAAGCTCGACTGGAAGCACTCCATCGTCGACCTGATGAAACTGGTCGGTATGGACAGTGGGCTCGAGCCGCGTAAGGCGCTGGCGAAAGAGCTCGGCTACACGGCCGACACGAGCGATAGCGCAGCAATGAATATCTGGCTGCACAAGGCCGTGATGGCCAAGATGGCAGAGAATGGCGGGAAAGTTCCCGCAGAACTCCTTAACTGAAAATCAGTAGGGGAGTAGTAAAAACGCAGTTTTCGTTTCTCCCGTACTGCTCTTGAGGAAGTTAGGCGCCCTGCTGCTGATGTTTTGCGAGCGCTCTCAGGACGAATGGCGCGAGCAGCATGAGCAGCTTGCCCACTTTGCCGGCATCGAGACCTGACGCCTGCTGCACGTCGTCGTGTACGGCGTCGTGGTGTTGCCCGAGGATGCTTCCGAGAATTCCTCCCAAGCCGCCACCACCGCCACCGGCACCACCGAGTACACCACCGAGTACACCACCGAGTGCACCGCCAAGCACGCCGCCGATGCCACCAAGCGCCGATGCCCCATCTGCGGTGGCCATCGCACCCTGAAGCGCGTCTGCTCCGCCAGGTTGCTGCGCCGTATGCGATACGCCATTCACCATCATCGGAAGCGCAGCATCGATCGCACGTTGTGCCGTTGCCGGATCCACGCCGAGTTGCTGGCTGATGTTCTGTATATCGTCAGAACTCAGGTGTTGCTTCGCCAAGTCGAGAAGGCTCATTCCGTCCATCCGAAAAAGGGTACACCCGCTCAGCAAACGATGCGCCGCGTTGATAGCCGAATGAGGGAACAGCTCGTTTATTGCCCTCCACGCAACAGCAGTATGGGAGTAACGAAAACGCAGTACAGGGTACCTTGTACCGCGTATGAGAGACGGAGCTGCGCCAATACCTCAGTCTCGCTGATACAGCGTACCAGGTACCCAGTACCCAGTACCCAGTACTGCGCTCTAGCTACTTCATGCTGCTTTTCAGTCACCCGAATGCCACCACGAAGACGCAAGCGTATCGATCCGGCGCACTTTGAGCTGCCCGTCGAGCGTATCAAGTCGGGCCATTTCAGCGACGCGTATTTCAACGTCGCGCGCGACGCCTTGCGCGCATCGGGCAAGCATGCGCGCGTCACCTGGCAGGTGAGCTCGAAGAGCGGCGGCTGGCTCGGCGGCATCGATGAGGCCGTCGCCGTACTCAGGCTGTGCGCCGATGATTTTTCGGAGCTCGACGTGCACGCGCTGTACGAGGGCGACAGTCTCGAGGAGTGGGACACCGTGCTCACCGTTGAGGGCGACTACATGGCATTCGCGCATCTCGAGACGCTGATCATCGGTACGCTCGCTCGGCGCACGCGCGTGTGTACGAACATTCGCGAGCTCGTCGACATCGCTCGTCCCAAGCCGATCTATTTCTTTGGCGCGCGGTGCGATCACGCGCTCATGCAGCCGGGTGATGGCTTCAGTGCGCTGGTCGGTGGCGCATCCAGTGTGTCGACCGATGCGCAGGGCGCGTTCCTGGGCAAGAAGGGTGTCGGCACCATGCCGCATGCGATCATCGCAGCACATCGGGGCGACACCGTCGCCGCGGCGGTCGCGGTGGCCAAGGTGCTCCCGCACGACGCGCCGCTGATTGTGCTCGTGGATTACGACAACGACTCGGTGAGGACGTGCCTCGAGGTCGCACGCGCACTGGAGGGACGGCTGTGGGGCGTGCGACTCGACACGTCAGAGACAATCGTCGACAAGTCGGTCATGTCGCAGATGGGCACGTTCAGGCCGACGGGGGTGAATCCGGCGCTGGTGTGGAACGTCCGCAATGCGCTCGACAGTGAAGAGTACGGCGACGTGAAGATTGTCGTCTCCGGCGGATTCAACGCCGAGCGTATCGAGGAGTTCGAGGACGACGGCGTGCCCGTGGACGCGTACGGTGTGGGCTCGGCGGTGTATGAGGGGCGATACGACTTCACCGGCGACGTAGTGCAGCTGAACGGGAAGGCGCAGTCGAAGCACGGCCGCGAGCTTCGGGCGAACGATCGGCTGGAGAAGGTGAAATAGAGTAGCTTCCCCATATGGCAGGCAAAACAAAGCTCGACGGCGCGGGAATCCAGAAGATGAAAACCATCGAGGAGGCGCATATCCAGCTCGCGCGCGTCCACGGAATGGTCGAGACCTTCGGCATGACGCTCAAGCAGAACAAGCCGACCGCGATGTACTTGCAGCAGATCAAGCGCACTCTGCCAATGCTCACCGGCCTCCTCAAGGGGCAGTTCGGCCTGATTGCTGATCAGGTGGCCAATATCAACCTGCAGGCGAGCCGCGGCAGCAACGAGAACGTGCGACTCCGCACATTGCGCGAGGGCGTGGCTTCCATCCGCCAGCATCTGGATATCGCCATCGTGAAGATCAAGGACATGCACGGCGTAGACGACGAAAAAACCGAAAAGCAGTAGGGAAGTAGCAAAAACGCCGTACTTCGTACTCGGCACTTTGTATGAGAGACGCAGGTATGGGTGCACCGCCATACACGCTACTCACTGATACCAAGTACCCGGTACCCGGTACTGCGTCTTCGTTACTCCCATACTGCTTTTCTGTGAGGGTTTCTCCTACAGAAACCGCGCCGGAAGGCAGGGTTTTCGCGTTGCAATCCCCCTCGGCGCCCGGTACTTTTCCCGCACTGCCGTACAACCAAATCAGGCGCGCCGAACATCCATCGTCGCGCTCATCACGACCCTGTCGGAACAAGGACATTTCATGCCCGTTCCCCACCGACCGCGCCGGCTGCTTGCCGTGGCACTGCCGTTCCTCGCGGTCGCACTCGCTGCGTGTTCCAACGCAGAGTATCCGAACTCCATTTTCCATCGACACACGGAGTTCAACCGAGACGTCGGCCATCTCTTCGACATCCTGATTTATCTCGGGACGGCCGTCTTCATCTTCGTCGAGACCCTGCTGCTCTACACCATCTTCCGCTATCGCCGGCGGAGTGAGAGCGACCGGCCGGAACACGTGCACGGCAACACCACGCTCGAGATTCTGTGGACCGCTATTCCTGCGGTCATTCTCGCGTTCATCGCCGTACCCACTGTGAGCACCATCTTCAAGACGCAGGCGGTCGCGACGGCAGATGCGCTTCAGGTCCAGGTGATCGGGCACCAGTGGTGGTGGGAGTTCCGCTACCCGCAGTACACCATGCCCGGCATGAACGGCAAGACCGACACGCTCACCACGGCCAACGAGCTCTACCTGCCGCTCGGCCGAAAGGTGAACTTTGCGCTCACCACGAACGATGTGTTGCACTCGTTCTGGATTCCGCAGCTGGGTGGCAAGCGCGATCTCATCACCAACCATGTGAACCATCTGTGGTTCACGCCGGACTCGCTCCCGGAATCCGCCCTCAACGGTTTCTGCGCGGAGTTCTGCGGCACGTCGCACGGCAACATGCACTTCAAGGCATTCACGGTGTCGAAGGAGAACTTCGAATCGTGGGCGACGCACCAGATGTCGCCCGCTGCGTTCGGTGCCGTTGCCATGACACCCGCTCCGGCTCCGGCCGCGCCGGCGGACAGCACCAAGCCCGCAGCCGCTGTACCGGTCGCAGCGGCACCGGCGCCCGTCGCAGCACCGGTCACTCCGGTTGGCTTCATCGGCTTCCCGCTCGACAAGATTCCGAAGCACGTCGTACCGGCAACGCCACTGCCAGAGGGTCTCGCGTTCAACGAGCAGCTCAAGGGCGACCCCGAGCGTGGACGCGCTTTTGTCAGCGCCGGCCAGGGCGGGTGCGTGGGCTGTCACGTCATTCGCGGCAACCCGATGATGGCCGGGCAGGTTGGTCCGAACCTCACGCATGTGGGTTCACGAACGACCATCGCGGGTGGCTACTACCCGAACGACGCAAAGCACCTGGCACTGTGGATCAAGAACGCCCGCATGATGAAGCCCGGCGTCACCATGCCCACGCTTGGCAAGGGACAGTTCGATCCCGTCATGAAGATGACCCTCCCCGCAGGACTGACCGACGAGCAGATCGCCGACATCGTGGCGTATCTGCAAGCGCTGAAGTAACCGCCGACATCACCGGAGAATTTCACGAATGGCAACTACAGCTTCCGCCCCGGCATACGCGCCGGTCGAGAGCTACGTCGGTGAGAGCGGCCTCTGGAGCTGGCTCACCACGGTCGATCACAAGCGGATCGGCGCGCTCTACCTCTTTACAGCCTTGTTCTTCTTCCTCGTTGGAGGAGTTGAAGCGGGCCTGATTCGCTGGCAGCTCGCGCAGCCGAACGGACACGTCCTCTCGGCTGAGGCGTACAACCAGATGTTCACGATGCACGGCACCACCATGATCTTCCTCGCGATCATGCCGCTGTCCGCCGCATTCTTCAACTATCTCATTCCGCTGCAGATTGGCGCGCGCGACGTCGCCTTCCCGCGACTGAATGCGTTCTCGTACTGGGTGTACCTGTTCGGCGCGATCTTCATGAACGCGTCGTGGTTCGTTGGTGCAGCACCCAACGGCGGCTGGTTCGGCTACGCGCCGCTCACCACGTATCAGTTCTCGCCGGGCCTCAACATCGACTTCTGGGTGATCGGTCTCCAGATCCTCGGTGTCAGCTCGCTGGCCGCGGCGTTCAACTTCATCACGACGATCATCAACATGCGTGCACCGGGCATGAGCCTGATGCGCATGCCGATGTTCACATGGAATGCATTCGTCGTGCAGTTCCTGCTCGTGCTGGCGTTCCCTGTCATCACAATCGCGCTGGTGTTCCTGCAGTTCGATCGCTTCTTCGGCACGCAGTTCTACGAGATCGCCGCTGGCGCAGATCCGCTCCTCTGGCAGCACCTCTTCTGGGTGTTCGGTCATCCCGAGGTGTACATCCTGATTCTGCCGGCGTTCGGCCTCACGTCGGAAATCATTCCGGTGTTCTCACGGAAGCCGATCTTCGGCTACCCCGTGATGGTGTACGCCACCATGCTCATCGCCTTCCTCGGCTTTGGCGTGTGGGCGCACCACATGTTCGCCGTCGGCATGGGCCCGATCGGCGACACCGTGTTCGGCGTCACCACCCTGCTCATCGCCATTCCGACCGGCGTGAAGATCTTCAACTGGATCTTCACCATGTGGGGCGGCTCGCTGAAGTTCACCACGGCGATGCTGTTCGCGATTGCGCTCGTTGGTGAGTTCACGATTGGCGGTATCTCCGGCGTCATGCATGCGTCGCCACCCGCCGACCTGCAGCAGACGGACACCTACTTCATCGTCGCGCACTTCCACTACGTGCTGTTCGGTGGCTCGATGATGGGTATCTTCGGCGGTATCTACTTCTACTTCCCGAAGATCATCGGCCGCATGCTCGATGAGGGCCTCGGCAAGCTGCATTTCTGGATCACGTTCGTCGGCATGAACCTCACGTTCTTCCCGATGCACTTCTCCGGATTGTACGGCATGCCGCGCCGCATCTACCAGTACGAGCCGAACCAGGGGTGGGACACGTTCAACATGATGTCGAGCGTGGGCACGGCGATCCTGATGCTTGGCACGTCGGTCTTCATCTGGAACTTCTTCAAGAGCATCAAGAGCGGGAAGATTGCCGGCAACGATCCATGGGGCGGCGGCACGCTCGAGTGGCTGATTCCGTCGCCACCACCGGAGTACAACTTTGCGCAGATTCCACGCGTGACGTCGCGCTATCCGGCGTGGGACGTGAAGTCGCCGGGCCTCACCGCCGAGGTGCCGCATTCGCACCGTGGCGACGGTCGTATCGATGTCGATGTTGCCTCGAAGCACACGGCCGACGGACATCCGGGCGCAGGCCACGAGCCGGAGCAGGCGGCAGAAGCAGCGCCGCACATTGAAATCGCCACCGGCAAGTCGGCAAAGGACCTCGGCATTCCCATGCCGAATCCCACCATCAAGCCAATGTTCTGCGCCGGCGGCATGGTGATCATGTTCACGGGCCTGCTCGCCTATCACACCACCACACCACGACCCGCTCTCGCACTCGCCGTGATCCTCAGCGGCGCGATGATCATGGTCGTTTCACTCTACGCGTGGGTGCTGACCCCGCTCGAGGATCATCACTAAATGTCACACGCTCTTGCCAGCACGCACGACGAGCATGCGCACGGCGGTCATCCCCCCACGTCCACGGGGCTCGACCACAAGAAGGTGGCGATCTGGGCCTTCATTGGTTCGGAGTGCATGCTGTTCGTCTCGCTCATTTCCACGTACCTGATCTACAAGGGACGGAGCCGCGTCGGCCCGTTCCCGCACGAGGCGTGCTTGCCACCGGTGTGCGCCACGGCGCTCAAGCCGATCCTGAACATTCCGGTGACGTCGGCGTCCACGTTCGTGCTCCTCATGTCGTCGCTGGCGATGGTGCTCGCGCTGGCCGCAGTGGAAATGAAGGATCAGCCGAAGCACACGTTTGGCGAACGGCTGCTCGGCAACTCGAAGCTGTGGTTGTTCATGACGGCGGTGCTGGGCACCACGTTCCTTGGCTTCCAGGCGTTCGAGTTCACGTCGTTCGTGCACGAAGGGCTGACGATCCGCACCAATCTCTTTGGCTCCTCGTTCTTCACACTCACCGGATTCCACGGCGCGCACGTGACGGCCGGCGTCCTCTGGCTCCTCACGCTGCTTGCCATCGACATGCGGCGTGGCTTGGGTCCGAAGGACGCACTCAACGTTGACCTGTGCGCGCTGTACTGGCACTTCGTCGACGTCGTGTGGATCGCGATCTTCACGCTCGTCTACCTCATCAAGTAGGCCACCGACCATGGCTCACGATACACATCACGAAGCCGCCCACGTCGATCATGCGGCGATGGGCATCGAGAAGGAGCATCCGACCTGGTCGACCTACTGGAAGGTCGCCGTGGTGCTCACGCTCGTTACCGTTGTCGAAGTCTGGATCTATTACATCCCGAGCTTCGTCGCCTCGAAGTTGTTCGTGCCGTCGCTCCTCATCATGTCGGCGTTCAAGTTTGCCGTGGTGGTGATGTTCTACATGCACCTCCGCTACGATCACAAGCTGTTCCGGGTGCTCTTCACGGGACCGCTCATTATCGCCATGACGACGCTCGTCGGCTTGATGTTCCTGTTCGGGAAGCTCAAGCTGGGAGCTGGGGCAATTCCCTGATGCTGCTCTCGATGGCGCTGCTGCATCCCGCAGCGCGCATCGCCTTGACGGAGTTCACCGTGCATCCGAGCACGGTGATCGGGTTGGCGGCTCTCGGCGGGTTGTACCACTGGAGAGCGGGACACAAGCAGGTCCCTGCTTTTCATGCTCCAACCACAGCGCAGCGCGCCACCTTCTACGGCGCGCTCGTGCTGATCTTCTTCTCGCTGAATGGCTGGCTGCACGACCTCAGCGACTACTACCTGTTCAGCGCGCACATGGTGCAGCATCTCCTGCTGACACTCGTCGCGCCGCCGCTGCTCATCATGGGCACGCCGGGCTGGATGCTCCGCCCTGCATTGCAGTGGCCAGTGATCGGCTCACTCGCGAGAGCGGTGACACCGGCCAAACGAGCCTTCGTGATCTTCAACGTCGTGCTCATCGTGTGGCATCTGCCGCCGATGTACGAAATGGCGATGGCGCATCACAACATCCACATCGTGCAACATCTCTGCTTCATGATTGCGGCGACGCTGATGTGGTGGCCGGTTCTGAGCCCGTTGCCCGAGTTGCCGCGCATCTCGTATCCGCTCCAGATGCTCTATTTGTTCCTCATGAGCATTCCGATGTCCATCGTCGCCGTGAGCATCGGATACTCCGACCAGATCCTGTATCCGGCATACGCGAGCGCGCCGCGACTCTGGGGCATCACGCCGATGCAGGATCAGTTGATCGGTGCGCTCATCATGTGGGTTCCGGGCGGCCTGTTCTTCTTCGCCATTATTTCCGTGGTGTTCTTCAGGTGGCAGGCTACCGGTGCGCACGACTCAGAAGCCGGCGCGCAGGTAGCCGTGTGAGTCCGCCAGTCCGCCAGACTCACTCCTTCCCTGCCAGGGCGTAGTTGAGCTC
>JBBQHJ010000081.1:0-15323 GCA_038323865.1 Gemmatimonadales bacterium | reverse complement strand
CTCGCATTTCGCAAGCGCCTCTCGATTCGTCGTGGTCCGGCCGCGCAGCGAGTCCAGAATACGCTGTCGGAAACGACATACCCGGAAGCGCAGCTCACTGATGGCACGTGGCGCACACACGCCCACGCTGCCGACCTGTTCATGCCGCCAACCGGCGCCGTGCCGCTCAGGGCGATCTTCTTTCTGCGTGGCCACGGCGGCGTCCCGCGTGTCGAACCATTTGCGCCTACGACAGAAGATCTCGGACTGCTGGCGCCCTTCGAAAGTGAGACGTGGTCCGAACCGCGCGCACTCGTCGCCCTGCGGCTCCTTCGACTCCTCGGGCGTGTACAGTGCATCTTTCTCGACCCAGGGCCGATCGATGATACCGTGCTGCTGATCGAACAAACAATGAGAGAGCTGTGATGCGAACGTCTGTCCGCGAAAAAGCCGACATGGTGGCCACCTGGCGCCACACCGCCGTGCGTCTCATGGAGACGCTTGCACAGTGGGTGCCCACGAGCCCCGAGCTGGAGGCGAAAGCACTCTTTGGCCGGCACATCTGGGATCTCGCACAGATCGCCGATCAGTTTGGTCGTCGCACCGCCGAGCTGCGTCTCGCGCTGCACCAGAACCGGGCGCCGGTGCGCTCGTACTCCGACAGCCTCGCGTCCGTTGCTGTACTTGCCAAGAGTGGCGACCGCATTGCCGCATTCTACGACGTCGTGCTCCCGGACTACGCACAGCGCCTCGCGGCATTTCTCGCCACGGCCGATCCCATTCTCGATGATCCAACGAGTCGCATTGCTGAACGCGCACTCTGCGACATCAAGCGCATGTACGTGCAACGCCATGGCTTGCTCGCCGAGCGGAACGACCTGACGATTTTCGACCATGCCGCGATTGAGGCACTGCAGCACGCGCTCCGCGCGATCGACGATATCGTCGACTATCGTCCGGCTCCCGCGTCGGAGGTTGCATGACCGGCACGGCGCAGCCAGTATCGACGAAGTCCGTGCGCGGTGTGATGCTCGCGAGCGATCCCGCGCGCGAGTCGCATTACAACGTCGTGAGCACGGACGATGAGATGCAGGACTGGCCCGACATGTCCGATATCTCGCGCAGGGAGCGACTGCACCGGCACATGAACAACGAAGCGGGAGCGATGGAAATCGCCTGCCAGTGCCTTGTTGATTTTCCAGACGCGCCATGGGACCTGCGCATGCGCATTGCCCGTCAGGCGGCTGACGAAGCGCGTCACTCCATGGGACTCTATCGCCGCCTGAAGGAACTCGGTGGTTTTCAAGGCGAGTTCCCCGTGAACAATTACGAGTGGGGCGTCACGGGAATGCTCGACAATCTTCCGGCACGTCTCGCCGTGGAGAATCGTACCTTTGAAGCGGGGCTGATCGACATCCTTGGCTCCATGCGCACGACGTGGCGCGATGCCGGCGATGACACCACCGCCGATCTCCTCGACGGCATTCTCGCCGACGAAGTCACGCACGTGCGCTTTGCGAATCAGTGGATTCGCAAACTGTCCGAGCAAGATCCGCGTGTGTTGCTCAAGGTCGCGATGGCCGTGCGCTTTCTCGGTGAATGCAATCGGCGTCTCGCGGCGACACTCGCGTCCACGAATGCCGCGGGCATTCCGATTGCGCCGGATCGTCCGCCGCCGCCGGTGGATGTCGAAGCGCGTCTCGAAGCAGAATTCACCGAAGACGAAGTACTCGAGGTACTTCGACAGGCGGGATTCCGTTCGATCATCCCGACGGTGTTGAAGGATCGGGCATGAGCGACGCCGGTCTTCCTCCACTCACGTCGGCGCTCTACGGCGATGCGCCGGCGCGCGAGGCGCACGTTCGCGTCGTCGACCGCTGGGTCGAGTGCATGAATCTTCCCAAAGATCATCCGGAAAAGGAGCTCGAGTTTCTGCATCGGCAGATGAACGAGGAGGCCAACGTCCTCGAGAACGCAGCGAGCAGCCTGCGCGATTTCCCCGACACCGAGTGGAAGCTTCGCATGGGGCTCGCGCGCCAGTGCGCTGACGAAGCCCGTCACATGCTGCGCTACAAAAGCCTGCTCGAGTCGCGGGGTGGACATGTCGGGCAATATCCGGTCATGAATTTTCAATATCGAATCGTTCAGAAGATCGATTCTGTCATCGGCCGGCTCGCAGTGCAGAACCGCACCTTCGAGGCCGACGGTCTCGACGCGGCGGTGCACGCCGAGCGTGAGGCGCGTCAGGCTGGCGACAACGAGCTCGCCGATGTCTACGACGCGCAGGCCGCAGACGAAGTGATGCACGTTGGCTATGCGAACGCGTGGATTCGACAGGAGGTACATCGCAATCCGCGCTTGCTCATGGTGATCGCGCGCGCGCTCACGCAGGGCACCCGTGCGTTTCTTGAAGTCGCGGGCGGCGGTGGGCGAAACGTGTGGCAGTACGGTGTCGCGCGTGAGCAGCGTCGGCTTGCCGGTTTCGCGGAAGAGGAAATCGAGACCGCGCATGAGCAGGCGGAATCTCGGCGCGCCGCAGCGCGCGCTGGCGCACTCGCCTGATACATATGTCGACAACCGCAGGCTCGGACGTAACCCTCGATGTCGGCGCGAAGACACATCGCGGCTGGATTCAATCGCCACCGTACGATCTTGCGCTGTTCGTGCTGGCGCCCATCGCCGGCATACTGGTGGTGGGCGCGGGACGCTTGCCGGGCGGATACCGCCTCGGCCTGCTCGCTACGTTCTTCGTGGCCATTCCGCACTACATGTCGTCGTTCAGCTTCTACCTCGGCGACGACAACGCGCCGTACTTCAGGCAACGGTGGATGGCGTTCTTCCTCGGGCCCGCCATCATCTTTGCGCTCGTGGCAGGACTACGGCTCGCCGGTTATCCGAGTCCCGTGCTCATTGCCATGTTCGTCTGGAACGTGTGGCACGTGTCGCTCCAGAGTGCGGGCATTCTCACCATCTATCGTCGGCTGAATGACGGGCCTCCCGCCGAGCGACCGGCGGCGCATCTCGCCATTCTCGCGGTGAGCGCGACGATGGCGTTCTGGTATCTCGACCGCTTCAAGCCGCTGTATGACTTTGTCGTGCGCATTCATCCGCAACTGCCGCTCGTCACGCGCGTCGTGCTCGCGGCCGTGGCCGTGGTTGCACTCGTGCGGCTCGCGCACCGAATTGCGCGGCGCGAGAAGCCCATGTCACTGCCGGAGAGCGCCTTCCTCGCCACCAGCCTGTTGCTGTTTCATCCGTATCTCTGGGTGAAGGATTCACAGCAGGCGACGTTTGCGATGCTGATGGGGCATTTCATTCAGTATCTCTCCATCGTGTGGTTGCTGAACCGCAGGAAGTACGCGCACGCCGGCGGGTCCGCGCGGCAACGTCTGCTCGCGTGGATGAGCTCTCGTCCCACCACGATCGGCATGACGATCGGCATCACCGGCCTGGCGTTCTACGTCATGCAGCGAACGACCACCGCGCTCGGCCTCACGGAGTTGTATCTCATCATCTGGAACGCGATGACGTTGGTGCACTTCTATGTAGACGGCCTGGTATGGGCGTTCCGCACGCCGCATGTGCGGCAGTCGGTCGGGCCGTATCTGTTCCCGCCGTCGCGCATCGCGTTGTGATCGCGGAGTGTCCTCGCCACACAATGCGCCCACGGCGCTCGACTCGCTCGCCGTGGCCAAGCTCATGCTTCGCGCTGGACGCGACGTCGAGATTGCCGCGACCGGCGGCAGCATGTCGCCCGCCATCGCACCCGACGCGAGGCTTCGGTTACGTTCACCCGGCGCCACACTCGCCCCTGGCGACGTGATCTCGTTCGAGAGTGGGTCGGTAGTGTTGACGCACCGCGCTGTTGCCGTTGGGCGGCGCTATGTCATCGCCCGCGGCGACGCCCTCACCGTCTGCGATCTCCCGGTCCCGCGAGAAATGATTCTCGGCGTTGTCGCGCAGGTGTTCGATGGCGCCAACTGGATTTCGGTTCCCGCTGCCTCACCTCGGCCCGCGTCGAAGGAATCTCTCTCTGCGCTGCTCCTCATCGCAGTTCGCTCGCTGTTGCTCGTGCACGTGCAGCTGGCCGAAGGTGTCGTGCATGTAGCACGCGCGATGCTACAGGTCCGCGCTACGCTACGCGGGCACTGAGCCGCCGCGCACATGTGTGGCATCGCTGGTTTCATCGACGCAGGTGGCGACGAGCAACTCGTGCCAGCGCTCGACCGCGCACTGCTCGCGCTCGCGCATCGCGGGCCCGACGATAGCGGCATTGTTGTGCACCGCCCCAATGTCGACCGTGGTCCCGTCGTGGGCCTCGGCAACCGGCGGCTGAGCATCATCGACCTGTCTCCAGCCGGTCACCAGCCGATGACGACGGCCGATGGCCGATATTCGCTCACCTACAACGGTGAGGTCTACAACGCCGTGGCGCTGCGGTCGCAGCTCGTGGCGCTGGGTCACCAGTTTCATTCGGACACCGATACCGAGGTGTTTCTCGAGGCATACGCCGAATGGGGAGTGGAGGCGTTCGCGCGTATGGAGGGCATGTTCGCCGCCGCTATACTCGACCGGCCGAGGCAGCAAGTCGTGCTGGTCCGTGATGTCTTCGGCATCAAGCCACTCTTCTATCACCAGTCGCGCGGTCGTCTTGTGTTTGCGTCAGAGCTCGGGGCGCTGCGCGCGTTCGGCGGCGTCGGTCGTGGTGTGCACGCCGCGCAGGTACACGATTTCCTCCGCCAGGTTCACGTCGCGCATCCGGTGGAGACACTCTTTGTCGACGTCCAGCAGTTGGCACCCGCACACTATCTCGTCGCCCCAATCGATCGGTCGCGCGCGCCGAGTGCCGTGCGCTACTGGCGCTTGTCGACAGCGACATCCGACATCAGCTATGCGGACGCAACCGAGCAGTTGCGTGCGCTCGTACTCGGAAGTGTTGCGCGCCATCTACGCAGCGATGTGCCCATCGGTTTCTCGCTCTCCGGCGGGCTCGATTCGTCGTCCGTTCTGCTGGCGGCGCGTCGCGCCTCGCCAGACGGCGAGCTGCACGCCTTCAGCTTTGTCACCGACGACGCGGAGCTCGCCGAGAGCGAATATCAGGAGATTGCCGCAACCGCTGCGGGTGCGGTGCGACATGCTGTGCGCTTTGACGCGGCGCAACTCGTGCGCGACTTCGACAAGGTCGTCGACCTTCAGGGCGAACCGTTCGCCAGCCCGGCCATCTGTGCGCAGTACGCGGTCTTTGCACGCGCGCGCGAACAGGGCGTTCGCGTCATACTCGGCGGGCAGGGCTCGGACGAACTATTCGCCGGGTATGCGGAGTATTTTCCGGCGCGCGTTGCGTCGCTGCTGCGTCGCGGGCGTTTTGCTGAAGCCGCGCATTTCGTTCGCGCCGCAGCGGATCGTTGGAAGCTCTCGCCACGTGCGCTCGTTCGCGGAGCGCTCGGGATGAGTGCGCCGGTGGCAGTCCGTGCACTCGTGCGTGGCATGCGGGGCCAAACACCGGTGCACCCATGGCTCGCCGCAGCGTGGTTCGAAGAACGGCACGTCGAAGCGCCGTCTGCGTGGTTTCCTCGAGGACGCGAGCTCATGAAGGATCAACTTCTCCATGTGATCGAGGACGTCCATCTCCAACCGTTGATGCGCTACGAGGATCGCAGCTCGATGGCACTCTCGATGGAGAGCAGGGTTCCGTTCCTGACACACCTCATGGGGACCTTCGCGCTGTCGCTGCCGGAGTCGTATCTGGTGTCACGCGATGCTGAGCAGAAGGCGGTGCTCAGGGATGCGATGCGTGGTGTGGTGCCCGACGCCATTCTCGATCGGCGCGACAAGATTGGATTTGGCGTACCGGTTGCGCGGTGGCTCAACGAGTCCGCACAGTGGGTCGAGCAACGGATGCCCCTCGTGCGCGCGTGTCCGGCGATCAACTCGAGTGTCATCGATCGCCACTGGCGCGCCGTCCGCGAGCGTAGCAGCGTTGCGAGTGCGTATCTCGTGTGGCGCTGCCTCGTCCTCGCGACATGGGCGGAGCGTCACGAGGCAGTATGGCAATGACAGGCGAACAACGAACTGAGACGGCGACGGCCATGGCTGATGTAACGCCAGAGATTTCCGGAAGCGCGTGGATCGATGAGCTGAGCGACTCGCAATGCATGGAGATCTTCTGGCTCCTCGTCGATCCGCCCGACGAGTTTCTCAGTTCACACCACCCGCGGCTCCTCGGTCAGGCCATGCGGCACGCACTCCAGGCGATTGTCCGCGAGCACGGACTACCACCGGGCAAAAAATAACCTGCGCGCACTACCAGCTCACGCCAATCGTCCACTCCACCGCTGAGCCGCCGAAGTTCGATCCGATGCCACGCGCTCGGCACGATACCGGTTGCCATTTCGCCGCAATGCACGCCGCTCCGGCAACCATCTGCTCTCCCCAACAAACGGTCAGCCGTACAGGGATCCCAACACGATGAGGACCGCAAGGCCAAGCATGCCCGCGGCCGGCGCGGACTTCCGCAGCGGGTCGTGAATCTTGAAGTGCATGGCCAGCGCGCCGAGCATGAGCGCGCAGATGAGCAGCGCCGCGGGAAGAACGAGCACGCGGTACCAGATCCCGGCGATGAGCGCAAGCGCCGCGCCCACCTTGAGCACACCGACCACGACGACCATCCACGCGGGCAAGCCGTAGGCGGCGAACTCCTCGTGCATGTTCTGCGCGGCGGCACCTCGATAGGCAGTGCTTCGGTTGGCGCGTAGCAGCCAGACGTTGAGCAGGCCGAGCGCCGCCACGATCTGGATGCAAACTATGAGAAGAGCCATACGAGTTACCGCCGCGTTTTTCAGGTGAGCGTGCAGTTCCAGTGATACACTTATGTCCTCACATGGAGTGAAAATGCAAGCCAGCATTACGATCGCGGCGGCCCTGTCGAGCGTGTCTTTCCTGCTGTATGGCGCCAGCCTGCTCGGATCGCATGCAATGGCCGCTGAGTTCGAGCGCTATCATCTCGCACCGTATCGGACCTTCACGGGCGTGCTGGAGATGGCGGCGGGTGCAGGATTGCTCGCCGGTCTCCGCTATCGTCCCTTGTTGCTCGTCTCCGCAGGCGGTCTCGCGGTCCTGATGCTCGCGGCGCTGGTGGTGCGCCTGCGCGTGCGCGATCCGCTGGTGTCAACGCTTCCGGCCGTGCTTCTCCTCGTGCTGAACGTGTTCATCCTGCTGGCCGCCGCGTAGCGCGCTGGAATGGTGCTGAAACATTCCTCGCCTGTCTTTGCTTGATTCGTCGTGCGCGACCGCGCACGACATCAGCCGCCCTCCACCCAATCGTCCGATGATTACAAGCAACCTGCGCCGCCGCGCCGGGCTCACCATTCTCGCCGCCGCGCTCGCGTCGTTCTTCCTGTCCGTCACCCTGTGGTTCACGGGTAGCCACGAACAGGGACTTTTCGTCGGACTGTGGGTGCCATCCATCCTCTCGTTCGGCTGCGTTGCCCTCCTGATCAGCGGTGACCGGCCTTGAGTAACCTTGCACTGTTCGTTGTCGGAGTCGTCATCACTGTCCCAGCGGCGACCGTGGTGTGCGCTCTGATATTCGCCGCCGGCATCGATGAACGAGCGGAGAAGAAGCGTATGGCGCGGCGCGAGCTGGAAACGACGCCATCGAACCAGACGTAATGAAGCGCACCTATCTGGTCGTCGGGCATTCGAGCGGCATTGGGTTCGCGCTTACGCGGTTGGCGCTGGAGGCCGGCCACGCAGTTGTTGGGCTCTCGCGACGCCCGTCAGGCATCAACATGCCCGGCCTGAGCGAACGGCAGGTCGACGTCCTCACCGCGGATCTCGAGTCGCTGGATCTGCCGGACGCCCTCGACGGTGTCGCATATTGTCCGGGAAGCCTGAATCTCAAGTCGTTCACCGCCCTTCGCGAGACCGACTTCCTCGACGACTTCCGGGTCTGCGCGCTCGGTGCGGTACGCGTACTTCAGTCGCTTGCGACCGCCCTCAAGGCTGGGCGACAGCCCGGGGTAGTGCTCTTCAGCACCGTCGCGGTACGTCAGGGCATGCCATTTCACGCCTCGATCGCGATGGCCAAGGGCGCCGTGGAAGGCCTCACCCGCTCCCTCGCGGCGGAATGGGCGCCGCGAATCCGCGTCAATGCGGTGGCGCCCTCGCTGACGCGCACCCCGCTAACCGCGCGCCTCCTCGCAAACGAAGACCGAGTACAAGGAAGCCGTGACCGTCACCCGCTCCGCCAGATCGGGGAGCCCGACGACGTGGCTGAGACAGCGCTTTTCCTCCTCGGCGACCAGTCGCGCTGGATTACAGGACAGGTCTGGGGAGTGGACGGCGGCATGTCCAGCCTGCGTGTCTGACGCTAACCGAGCAGCGTGAGCAGCTCCTTCGCCGCCGCGGCCGACGACGCCGGATTCTGCCCGGTCACGAGCATGCCATCGCGCACCACATAACTGCCCCAGTCCGCGCCCTTCTCGTACTTCCCGCCGTTCTGCTTCAGCATGTCCTCCACCAGGAACGGCACGACGCCCGTGAGCCCCACGCCCTCTTCCTCGCTGTTCGTGAAGCCCGTCACGCGCCTGCCCGCCACGAGCTTCTTTCCGTCGGGACCGTCGGTGTGACGGAACACCGCGGGCGCATGGCATACGGCGCCGATGGGCTGCCCCTTCTGCGCGAACGACTCGATCAACCGGCGACTGTCCGCGTCCTCGGCGAGATCCCACAGCGGTCCGTGGCCGCCGGGAAAGAAGATCGCGTCGAAGTCATCGGACTTCACCTCCGACAGCTTCGCGGTTGACGCGAGCGCGCGCTGCGCGGCGTCATCGCTCTTGAAGCGGCGCGTGTCGTCGGTCTGCGCGTCGGCGTCGTCGCTCTTGGGGTCGAGGGGCGGCTGGCCACCTTTGGGCGACGCGAGCGTGACGACCGCGCCCCCATCCGTGAACACATAGTACGGCGCGGCGAACTCCTCGAGCCAGAAGCCGGTCTTCTTTCCCGTGTTGCCGAGCTGGTCGTGCGACGTGAGCACCATCAGGACTTTCTTCGTCATTGGACGTCGCTGCCTCCCACGCGAATCACGCGCTTGCCAAAATTGTCGCCGCGCAGCATTCCGATGAATGCCTCCGGCGCGCTCTCGAGTCCGTCGACGACGTCCTCGCGATACACAATCTTGCCTTCCGCGATCCAGCCCTGCATGGCAGCGGCGAACTCGGGATACCGCGGCCCGAAGTCGTCGAAGACGATGAAGCCCTGCACAGTGATGCGCCTGCGCAGGAACTCGCCCATGAGCCATCCTGTGCGATCCGGCCCGGCGGGCAGACTCGTGCTGTTGTATTGCGACACGAGGCCGCAGAGCGGAATGCGCGCCCGTGCATTGAGCAGCGGGAGCACGGCGTCGAACACGGCGCCGCCAACGTTCTCGAAGTAGACGTCGATGCCGCTGGGTGCGGCCGCGGCGAGCCGGCCATGCAGGTCGGGCGCCCGATGGTCCAGGCACGCATCGAAGCCCAGGGTGTCCACCGCGAACGCGCACTTCTCCGCGCCGCCCGCGACACCAACGACACGGCAGCCGAGGAGCTTGCCGATCTGGCCGACGGTCGCGCCGACCGGTCCGGTTGCCGCGGCCACGACGATGGTCTCGCCCGCCTTCGGCCGCCCGATGATCGTTAGGCCGGCCCACGCAGTGAAGCCGGGCATGCCGAGGACGCCGAGAGCCCACGAGGGGTGCGCGGGCGAGGAACCGAGGTTCACCACGCCACGTCCATCGGAGACCGCGTAATCCTGCCAACCGTTGTAGGACAGCACCCAGTCGCCGTTCGCGAAAGCGGGGATGTGCGACTGAACGACGCGCGACACCGTGCCCCCGACCATCACCTCACCAACGGCAACGGGGGCGGCGTACGACGGGGCGTCGCTCATGCGCCCGCGCATGTACGGGTCGAGCGACAGGAACACCGTGCGTAACAGCATCTGCCCATCGCCCGCAGCCTTGACGGATGTCTCGGCGAGGCGAAGGGTCGCGTTCGTCGGCTCGCCGGACGGGCGTTCGGCGAGGAGCCATTGGCGGTTGATGTCGGAGCGCTGTGCCATGTGCCGCTAGAAGCTCAGTCCGAGCGTGTACTCGACAGCGGAACCGCTGAAGTTCGTCCCAATCCCGCGCGCGCGGACCTCGCCACGCAGGCCCGCTCCAATGAGCGGGACGCCAACACGCACGCCCGCCGAAACCGATCCGGTAAATTGATTGCCGCTCTGCGATGGGCCGGAGATAGCGCGAAAGAATCCGCCGCCCACACCAACGTAGGGCTTCACCAACAGCGGCAGCAGCTGCCATTGGATTTGCGCTTCCGGAATGACGTACGTGCTCGTTCCTGTTTGCTCCTTCGCGCGGAACACTCCGACGCTGCCTTCGCCGATCACGAAGAGCAGGGGAATATCCAGTCGCAGCGAAGCGAAGGGTGATGACCCGGTGCCGGAGAGATCCCATTGCGACACACCGCCCACAATGCTGAGCGAGGGAATGGGAAGCTGTGCGAGTGCGCGGCCGGCGGGAATGACGCACAGCGCGAACAACATTGCGACAGCAAAACGAATTCGGCGAAATGACATCGGCGCACCTCCTTGCCGCAAGAACTGAGCAAGGAGTGCGCCGCGATCACGTCAACGAATTACTTCCCCTTCGGCTTGGCGGCCTCGTACTTCGTGAGCACACCGCCATGTCCGCTGCACGCGCCCTGCGCAGCTGCCGCCGTCCAATACTCACCGTCCTTGCAGCGCGCCGTTGCGCCCTTGGGCTTTTTGCCGATCCATTTCTTCACGCCCTTGTGCCCTGAACACGCTCCCTTCTGCGCCGCGGCTTCGCTCCATGATCCGTCGGTGCATTGAGCGGTTGCCTTTTCCGGAACGTCGCCTGCGGCTTGTGCACGAGCGGCGGGCGCGGCAATGAGGAGCGCCGCAACGACAACGAATGACGCCTTGCTGACTGACATGAAATAGCTCCGTCGAATGATGCCGAAACATGCGGCACATTCCACGGAGCGGGAACGGGGCAATCGCTAACTACGCGCAAAGATCATCCGTACATCCACTCCTACTCGGCGCTCGCGGTGATCCAGGGATCGTGTGACATCCAGTTCTGGTCCGGTGCGAACAGGAACACCATTCCGCCATTCGCGAGCTTCGGCAACAACTTCGCGGCGCGCGTCGGTTCCATGGCGGGACAGCCCTGACTGCGACCGGCCTTGTTCGACGTCACATACGGCGCGCCGTGCGCAACCACTCCGCGCGCGAACGCCTTGTCATTGAAGCCAGTGGAAAGGCCAATCAGTCGCATGCCCACCGAGCTGTATCCAACCCCGCCGGCGTGCCCGTGAAAGTCGTACAGCGCGCTGGCGAGATACAGGCCGAGTGACGTGGAGTTGCTACCGGAGCCATTCTCGAATCGCGTCGGCACACCGTACTGCGACACCGACGAGCCTCGGCCGTGTGCAACGGTGAACGGGCCGTCTACGATCGTGAGCGATTCCATGTCGAACACGTAGCCACGTGGCTCCGTGCTCGCGAGACCGTAGTCGACGAAATAGAGATAAGGCTTCTGAACCTCCTTCGCATGCGCGGCCTTGTACGCGAAGTAACTCTTGAACGCATTCTCGAGTGCTTCGGGACGACTGAGCGGACGCACCGCGCCGGAGAATGCTCCGAGTGCAGTGCGGGTGACGCTGGAGACGGCTCCCTCATTCGCGCTTTCGGCGGCCGACGCTTTCGGACCGACGAAGTTGACCGCCGCCGTGAGCACCGGCCCGGTCTGCTGCTCTGTCGACGTGAATTGCGCACCCGCGAACACAGTGCGCTAACACCGAGCAGTGCGTGCGGGAGAAAGCGATGCGGCATACGTAGAGGAACCTCAGGCGGCAGTGTTGGCGTCAGGGGGAGGACGCAACAGGACGAGCGCACGCCATCATTCTCTGCGCGACCGTCGGCGTGCACTGTCTTTCTACTTCAAGGAAGCTACGAGGTTCCATCGATTATTTAAAGCGTTGCTGTGTAACGAGTTAAAGCTCTGCTCGCTGTTAGGTGCAGGTGAGGATACTTGGGCCGATCACTCCGCTGTCGAGTCCGAGCCGCCCTTCGCATTGCTGTCGAGAATCACGCACCTTTGATGAGTTGTGTGTCACATGGCGGGCCGAGCAGTTACTGCTTTTGCGCGATGACGCTAGCTTCTCGCGTCATGCGAATCGTTCGCCTGTATCTCGCGCTTTTCCTTGTCGTATCGCTCGATGCGGCCGGGGCACAGACACCGATTCGGCTGGCGAAGGGCCTGGTGATTACGCAATCGGGCAAGGTCGCGCGCGGCAGCTACCGAATCTCGGGTGATACGTCGCTGGCTTCTGCCGTGATCACGATTCGTGGCAACAACATCGACGTCGACTTTGCCAAGGCGGAGCTCGTCGGAACTGCGGTCGACGTGGCGCCTGACGAGGCACGTGGCGTCGCGATTCTCGTCGATGGCGGTTCGAACATCACGATTCGCAATGCCCGCGTCCGCGGCTATCACGTCGCCATTCTCGCGAGGGGCACGCGAAAGCTCCGTCTCATCGACAACGATCTCAGTCACAACTGGAAGCCTCGACTGTACAGCCTCATTGAGCACGAGAGCCTCGCCGATTGGCTATCGCATCACAAGAACGACAAGGACGAGTGGCTGCGATTTGGTGCGGCCGCGTATCTCGTCGATGTGAAAGGCGGAGAGATTCGCGGCAACACCATGCGGCAGGGCATGGAAGGCGTGATGCTCACGCGCTCTGACAGCATTCGTATTGTGCGCAACGACATCTCGTTCAATTCTGGCGTCGGCATTGGGCTCTACCGATCGAATGTGAACACCATCATGCACAACCGCGTCGACTACAATGTGCGCGGCTACAGTGCGTTCTACCGGCGCGGACAGGATTCTGCCGACCTGCTCATCTACGAACAGAGCAGTCACAACGTCGTCGCGTACAACTCCATGACCCACGGTGGCGACGGCCTCTTTCTCTGGGCCGGCCAGCACACAATGGACACCGGTGAAGGCGGCGCAAACGACAATCTGTTTTACGGCAATGATTTCAGTTTTGCGCCGACGAATGGCATGGAGGCCACGTTCAGCCGAAATGTCTTCGTGCGCAATCGCATCGAAGGGTCCGATCACGGATTGTGGGGCGGCTACAGCTTTGGCTCGGCGGTGATCGACAACGATTTCATCGGCAATCGCATCGGCATCGCCATCGAGCACGGGCAGAACGACACCATCGCACTCAACCACTTCGAGCGCGACGGAACGGCCATGCAGCTCTGGGCCAGTAAGATCGAGCCGAGTGATTGGCAGTATCCCAAGCGGCGCGACACGCGCAGCGTTGGATACGTGGTGGAGGGCAACAGGGCCACGAGCGAGCGGATGGGATTTCGTGTCTCCGACACGCGCGAGTCGCGATTCGCGAACAATGAGTTCATCCTCGTCGACAGCACGCTCGTGTTCAAAGACACCGGGGCGATCGATTTGTCCGCTGCGCGCTCAGCGCTGAATGTCGATCGGCTTGCGCCGGCACCGATCGCACCCGGCGTCACCGGTCACGCACTCGCAAAGCGCGATCGCTCGGCCATCATTATCACAGAGTGGGGGCCATACGATTGGAGCTATCCGCTCCTCTGGCCCGCTGACAGTTCGCGTCGCAATCCGCTTCCACTCCGAGTGCTCGGCGTGAACGGACCATGGCGTGTTTTGAGCCAGACTGGCGTTGGCTCCCTCTCGCGCACGAGAGGCAGTGAAGGGGACACCATCGTGGTGACGCCGAGTGATCCGTACTCGTGGCGGCTCGAGCTCGTCGCGAATGGAAAGCGCTTCGTGTATGAACACTTCGAACCGAAACAGGACTGGAACGTTCGCTTCTTCGCCTGGTCTGAAAGCACTGACCCTCGAACGGTCGCTTGGGAGCCGCTCCTCACGTCGACGCCGATTGTCTCCCAGCACGAACCACGACTCGATTACATGTGGTATCGGCCAACGGTGAAGGGCGTGCCGCAGAACAACTTCCTGCTCGAGGCGACATCGCGCATCGTCCTCACGCCCGGTACGTACACGCTGCGAACGATCAGTGACGACGCGGTCCGCGTGTGGGTGGACGGCAAGATGGTGATCGACAACTGGACGCCGCATGAGTCAATGGTCGACGTGGCGCCAATTTCGGGTGGTGCGCACAATGTCCGAGTTGTGCATTATCAGGTGGACGGATGGACGGAATTGCGTCTCGACGTCCTGCGCGGGCGACAACGTGCTGGGGGATCGCCCGGCCCGCACTAGGCCTTTCGCAACATGCCTCTGACGTATCGCATCGACTCGGCTGCGCGACTGATCCATGTACAGGGATCGGGCCGGATGAGTGTGGCCGATATGCAGAATGTCGCCGCTGCGGTCGCGAAGGATCCGCAGTTCGAGCACGGGCTCGATGTGCTGTCCGACATGCGCGAGCTCACAAGTCCGCCATCTACGGACGATGCACGGTTCGCGTCATCCATGATCGAGAACTTGAGTGCTGCGGGAATTGGCCGTATCGCGACGGTGGCCGTTGCGGCGTCCATATTCGGCATGGTGCAGCTCATCGGACGGTTGTCGACGCGATTCGGTGCCGAAGTTGAAGTGTTCAACACCCCCGAAGAAGCGCTCGCGTGGCTCGCAGAACCACTCTCGGAGCGCAAGAAGCGGAAGCGCGGCAAACACACATAGCTGGTCGTCGCGGCGTGGAATAGATTGGCGCATGCGCCCATCTTCCGCACTCATTGCGCTCGTCGCTTTCGCCGCGAGCGCCTCCGCACAATCACCGTCGCTCACGCCGCACCAGCGCCTCGCGCGCGAGGTGTATCAACAGCTGATCGAAATCAACACGGTTGATTCGGTCGGCTCCGTGACCAAGGCTGCCGAAGCAATGGCTGCTCGGTTCCGCGCGGCCGGTTTCCCCGACAAGGACATTCAACTCCTTGTTCCTCCCGGCAAGCCGACAAAGGGAAACCTCGTCGTGCGTTATCACGGCAACGGCGCGAGTGGGCGAAAGCCCGTATTGCTGCTCGCGCATCTCGACGTTGTGGCGGCGAAGCGGCAAGACTGGCCGCGCGATCCGTTCACACTGTTTGAGGAGAACGGTTTCTTCCTTGGACGCGGAACATCAGACGACAAGTCGATGGCCGCGGCGTTCGTTGCCAACATGCTGCGCATGAAGGCGGAGAAGTTCGTACCGGATCGCGACATCATTCTCGCACTGACGGCAGACGAAGAGGGTGGCGACGCCAACGGAGCGAAGTGGCTGGCC
>JBBQHJ010000080.1:0-15526 GCA_038323865.1 Gemmatimonadales bacterium | reverse complement strand
AACGCACACGAGCGAAATGTTCGTGCGCCTCACCGCGTCGGCTACGTTGTTGGTGGCCGTGAGCTTGCCTGAGCTCACCATCTCGGACACGAGCTCGCCGATTCCCTGCTCCACGATGGTCGCGGTGCCGGAGTTGATCATGTCCACCTTGCTCTTGCTGACGTCCACGCCAATCACGGCGTGACCCTCTCGTGCGAGACAGGCGGCGCTAACGCAACCGACGTAACCCAGGCCAAATACGCTGACGGAGTTCGACATTTCGAGTGTAGAGGGGATTGCTACGCCGACACGGCGACGGAAACAGGAGCAGGACGCGACATCGCCTGACGGAGATCCTCGATGGGCTCACCGTCGAATTGCATGCGCTGCCAGATCTCGAGATTGATCAGCGACCAGAGTCGCTCGGAATGATTTGCCTCACCAGACGTATGACTTGCCACGATACGACGCACGGCCCCGGCATCGAACAACCCACGCGCAGTCGTTCGCGATGACGTCACGAACTCATCGAGCAGGAACCGGTGCGATCCGCGCAACCACGCACCTACCGGTACCGGGAAACCCATCTTCTTGCGCGTGAGAATCTCCCCCGGCAAGACATTTTCCATCGCTTTCCGAAGCACATACTTCGTGGTCATGCCGCGCACCTTCATCCGCTCCGGCATGCGCGCAGCGAAACCCACGAGCTCATGATCCAGGAACGGCACGCGGCTCTCGATCGACGCGGCCATGCTCATCTGGTCCTGCTTCATCAGCAGCTCGTGCAGATACGTCTTGGTATCGACATAGAGCAGCTTGTTCAACAGCGTCTGCGCGTCGCCCGCATTCCAATATTGCTCGGCCGTCACGTACGGCGACATTCCGCCGAGGCGCTGCTTGGTCGAGTTGGACCAGAGGGACTCGAGCCGCTGTCGCGAGAACACGGCAAAGTTGTCGAAATACAACGACGTGATATCGGCAGGCAGCGTGAGGAACGAGCGTCCCAATTTCTGACGTACGCGCGAGCTCGCCGGCAACGCCTCGATAGCGCCACGCACCAGCGAACGGGCCGCACCGGGCACCATGCGCTCGAACGTAGAACCGAAGCGCATGTTGTACATCGTCACGCGATAGCGATTGTAACCGCCGAGCACTTCGTCACTGCCTTCGCCCGTGAGAACGACCTTCACATCTTCAGCGGCAAGACGCGACACAAAGTTCAGCGCGATACTCGAGGGATGCGCGATGGGCTCGTCTTCGTGCCAGATCATCTGCGGCAGCGCGTCCCAGAATTCGTTTGGCGAGACTACCACCTCGCGGTGCGTCGTTCCAAATGCCTTCGCCACGATGCGCGCATACTCCAGCTCATTCGCTTCGCGCTCGGCGAATGCCACTGAAAAAGTGCGCACGGGTTCTTCGATGAGCTGGCTCATCACGGCGGTGATTGCCGCGGAGTCGATGCCGCCGGAGAGAAATGCGCCGAGTGGAACGTCGGCCATCAAGCGCATGCGCACGGCTTCACGGAACCGCTCAGCGTATTCCGCGACAATCTGGTCTTCGCTCCGCGTGTCTTCACCCTCATGGGCAAAGCTCAGATCCCAGTACCGCTCGATCGTGACCTTGCCGTCACGCCACGTGAGCGTGTGGCCGGGTTCGAGGCGGCGAATGCCGTTGTACATCGTCTTCACGCCGAACGTCGAATGACTCGACAGATACTCCGGCAGCGACGTTTCATCGAAGTTCGCGCTCACAACTCCGCTCGCGAAAATCGACTTGATCTCCGAACCGAAATAGAGCGAACCGTCGTCCGTGAGCGCGTAGTACAGCGGCTTCACGCCAAACCGGTCGCGAGCAATGAACAACGACTGATTACGCGCATCCCAGATCGCGAACACGAACATGCCGCGCAGGAAGTTTGGTGTCTGTGCTCCATGTTGTTCATAGAGCTTCAACACCGACTCCGTGTCGCAATGCGTGTGGTAGTGGTGCCCTTCGGCTTCCATCCGGCGCATGATGTCCGGATGGTTGTAGACCTCGCCGTTGTACACGATCTGCACGGCGCCGTCGTACGCAGTCATGGGCTGCTGGCCCGCCTCGGGATCCACGATGCTGAGCCGGCGATGTCCGAGTCCAATGCGACCGTCCACGAACATGCCGGCGCCATCTGGCCCGCGATGAAACATCACATCGCGCATGCGCTCGATCGTCGTGCGCTGAACCTCAGCGCCCGAACGCGACGACAACGCAACCCCACAGATGCCGCACATGAGCTCAGCCTCGAGAACGATTCATGTTCGTCATGAAACGGTTCGCACCGCTCCATCGCCCGTAACCTTCCATCCGTCAACGTCGCGTTCGGCTTCCGCAGCACCACGCGCCGTCATCACTAGTCCGTCAACCAGAAGCCTTGCCCCGGCACCATAGAGCGCCATCGCATCGATAGGCCCGGTCTCGCGGGAACGCCGTACCAAGGCGCCATCGCCCTCGAGATCCACGCCACCTCCTCGAACCCGTCCGTCCACCGCCAACAGCAGCTGGTCGTACGTGTTCTGACGATTTACGACGACCATGCGTCCCTTCTCCATCGGCAATTCGTGCATGGAGACGCTCACGAACTCACCCTGCGGACAGAGCACCGAAATCAGCTGCCGGGTGCCCGCCCCTGTACTCACGAGGCGCGCGTATGGCGCACGATCGCGGCTACCATAGGAAGGCGAAACCCAGTCCATCCCCCATAGTATCGGCTCGATGTCGCCCGCTGCCCCGAAAAATAGCCGTCGCCACCCCGCCCTGCAGGGCACGCGCAGCACCGCCGACCGGTCGGTTTGTTGCTCCACCTCAGACCCGAGGGCTGCGTGGAAATGCGCCGCCGCCTGGCTGGATTCGCTCGAGGTCACCGTGTCGACAATCACCCAGTAGGCACCCCGAACGAACCACACCGCGCGCTGGTGGCTCGCGCCTATACCAAGCCGTTCAAAGCCCGGGTGCGAGCCCACAATTCGGTCCGTCAGCGTGCCGGCCCACCAGGCATCCACGCGTGCATCGGCCCGGTGCTGCCATGAAAAAGGACCGGCAGGCACCGACGCCGCTTCATTATTGATCGTGACGGTGTTGTGCGCTGATGAATGACGGAATTTGTCACGCGCTTCCGGTGAGCTCGTGTAGCTATACGTCCCCGGGTCGACGATCAGCGGGCAACCGCCGGCAGCCAGCTCTACCGACAACGCGTCCGAGTGCGCGTGCCCGCAGTTGAGTGCCCCCAACGGGCCGCTGTCGATAACGGCATGGAGCGCGTTCGCATGCCATCCATCCCGCATGATGGCGTAGCCACCCGCGGCAAAGAGTTTCGATTCATGCTCGGGAAATCGCGCCGCGGCAATCGAGCGATTGGCGTCATCCGCGCCGGCACGGCCCAGTAGCCAGTAGACCTCTTCCGTCACCATACCGGCAACCGCGGCATACTCGGCGCGATCGAGCACCACCGACGCCGTAGCCAGCACCGCGCGAACGTCCATGAACCGCCGTTGCTCGAGCGCCACGAGCCGCCCGCCGTCATCGTCTCCGATAATCGGAATGGTCCCGTCGGCACGCGTGAGGTCAGCCAGGTGATCAATCGTGAGACGCAAGCGATCCAGCGTGCTCTCTGCGACGGGAAGGTCGTTCGCCTGGGCGAGCATCACGGCGTGGAGATAGATGTCCGCCGTGTATCGATGGTAGTACGTCGCCTGTTCGAAGTAGACGCCGTCCGCATGCACCTGACGCGGAAGCTGCTCGACGAGAATTTTCCATCCATGCTCTCTCCATGATGATGCCGCCTTGAGCTCCGGCAGCATCGCGCCGAGATAGAACAGTCCGAGTGCCTCTCCCGTGAGGTGCGTGTTTGGACTGAAGTATGTCGACAGATAGCGCTCGAGATGATGGCCATGCACTTCGAGATACTTGAGCATGCGCGTGAGCAATCCGGGCGTCAGTTCCGGCGCTTCGCGAAACAGCTCGATCGCCCAGAGCCATGCGATGGCCCGGTAGGAGACCTCGAGACTACTCGCCCAGTTGATTCCACGCTTTGGCGGATTGGCATCCATCCACGACATCGCCTGATCCGCGAAACACTCGGCATACCGTGGCGCGCGCGTGACCTGCCATGCCCGCCCCAACACCATGAAGTGCTGATGCCGGTTGATTTCCCAGATCACCTTGTGATCGCCGACACGCGCCGCGTCGAGATAGGGAATGCGGCTCCAGTGCGAGTCGGGACCGCGCTTGCCCGACACAGGATCCAGGTGCCAGTCGATGGGTGAGCCATAGTTCAGCCCCGCATGTCCCAGCAAATCGTATCTGCCCTCGAGCACGCGGTCGGCAGCCGCCAGCAGCAACGCGCGCGCTGTCGTCCACTCCTCGCTGCGAAGCACCTCTGCCGCATCGCCGCTGCGCACACCAGCGAAAAACCGGGGCGTACTCCGCGCTGTGAAGTGAGCTCGCAGCGTCTTAGCATCGGTGTAGACTCCCGTCACACTGTGGTCGAGACGCGACTGCAAGGCGGCATCACTCATCTGGCCTGATGCACCGAGCAGCCCTCTTCGCTCGAGCTCCGCCGAGATCGCCTGCGCGGCTCGCTCTCGCAGTTCGTCGAAGGAGCGGCCCTTGAACTTGCGAAGACGCTGTGCGACAGACCCGGGACGCCAACCACCTCCAGTCGTCACGGCGTTGGCGCCACACTGCGGGTCGACGCCGAGTCCTGCATGCGCGCCTGGCCCGATGTGAGTCCGCGATAGAGACGTTCCCACTCCACGGCGACTGCCGGCCACACATAGCGAGACAGCGCTTCATCGCGCGCACGTCGAGACACCGATCGGGCAAGCTCCGGATCGCGCAGCAGCGTCAACACATGCTTCGCCAGAGACTCGTGGTCATTGCGCTCGGTCATGAAACCGGTGTCGCCGTGCCGTACGATATACGGAATGCCACCGGCATTGGTCGTGACCACAGGAAGGCCCGACGCATACGCCTCGATCACCGAATTCGGCATGTTGTCGATGTTCGGTGAATTGAGGTATACGTCCGCGGCAGTGTAAAACTCGCGCATGCGCTCCGGCGGAATCTTGCCCTTGAACTCCACATTTCGTAGACCGAGTTCCACCGCCAATTCTTCGAGCTCGCGGCGCTGCGCACCATCACCCACAACCGTCAACTCCGCCTCGGGCACGTCGCGCTGCACGAGCGCAAACGCGCGCAGCGAACACCCAACGTTGTAGAGTGTCTCAAGATTTCGGTTGGAGAGAATCTTTGGAACAAGCGCCGTTCGCTCGCGATACTGGATGCCGTCGAGCTCGACGAAATTGAGAATCGAACGCGCATGCAGCCCGAAGCGTCCGAAGACATCGACGAGATATCCTGACGGCACTACGATCTCATGCGCGAGCTGCATGCTCCACCGCGCAAATCGCGACCGCGCGAGGTGATCGTCTGCCTCTCCACTCCGGTAATTCAGGACAACCTTCTTACCGTACAGTCGCGCAACCGCCATCGCTGGCAGTGGAGCGAGGAGATACGATGTGTACGAGGCGGAGAACGCATGCACAACGTCGTACCGCGGTAGCCGGCGAAACAACGAGAACACATACGCAATAGACGTCACGATTGTGCGCACGTACTTGATGCGCTGGAGCGCACGGAGCGGGCCGGGTAGCCGCGGATTCACCGGCAGGAACTCCACCTCGAATCCTTCCAGTTCCCGCAACCGGCGAAGCAATCGAGTCACCTGCACCGCTTGCCCACCCAGGATGTCCATGGACGGGCCAACGAGGACGACGCGAAGAGGCGACGTCCTCTCGCTCATGCAGCGCTGGGCGGAGGGACGGCAGGGAGCGTCGCAAAGACCTGCTTCGACGCCGAGAGCAACACCAGGCTGCGCACCACCGTGGAGATTGCCGTTGCGCTTGCCGTACCGATGATTCCGTAGCGCGGCGTGAGAAACAGCGTAAGCGCAATGTTCAACGCTGCACTGAAGCCGATAATGCGCGTGGCCGTCTGTTGATGCGACGTCATTGTGAACAGATACCCGAGCAACATGCCGAGCACGGCAGCAATCAGCTGCGAGATGGCCAGCACCACCAGCACAGGATACGCCACCATGAACTCGCGGCCGTAGACATGCAGCAGCAACGGTCCGAGCGCAACGACCAGTATGAACACCGGCAACGAAACCAGAAGCGTCAGTCGCACGATCTGGAATGACACCTTGCGCAGGTTCGCCAGCTCACCGCGCGCGAACAAATCGGCAATCATCGGCTGCGCAATCACCATGATGGCCGTAGCGCCAAAGCCAACGAGTGTCGCCAACTGGCTGGCCGCCCCATACACACCGACGTCCGTCTTCGTGAGCAGCGCGCCGATGATGAGCAGGTCCGCCTGCGTGGAAAGCACGAGCTGCGCAATGGAGATGGCCACGAACTGCACACTGGAGCGAACCCATTCACCCGTGTGATACGTGACGTCACCCGTGAACGAACGGCCCGGCATTTCCTTGCGCAGTGCGAGCGTCGTTGCGAAAAGCGCCGCACCAGTTGCGACAAACTGAAGGGCCACCGCATGTGGCGGATTAAAATTCTCGGTGCCGATGACCTGCGCCACGATGATGACCATCAGCGCGAACAGCGCGGGGCGCAGCACTTGAAACGGCGCCTGCGACTGCGTGACGCGCTTGAGGCCCAGCAGGATGCCACCCTGGAGCTGCACCAGCGATGTCAGCGGGAACAACGCGCATACGGCGAGGAACGCGAATTCTGTAATGCGATCGAGTCCGCGCCACGCCAGAATGACCAAGGCACCGACAATCGCCGTCGAGAACGTTGCCGTACCCACGATCTGATGGCTGCGCCGGATGAATCCACGAAGACTCAACCAGTCATTTGTTGCCGCATACGAACTCACAAACCGGACACCGGCGTTCGCAAACTCGAGCGCACACAGTAGTCCGGCGACGTTCGACCACCCGAGCACATAGATGTACAGGCCGTATCCGCGCGTTCCCAGCGTGCGCGCGAGTACCGTCTGCGTCACAAGACCGAGTACGAGGCCAATACCATTCAGCAGGAGCGCGCGAATGGCACCCTTGAGCAGCGTTGGATCCGTCTGCCGCAACTTCGCCCGCCATTGGCTCGGCTGCAGCAGTATTGCGTACGATGGGAGTGACGTCACGACTAGTGCGCGGCCAAGCGAGGAGTCTGGCGATTGGCGACCAGCCACAAGTCCAATACGAGGATGCGCCACAGGAAATGACTGTGATCGCGGCGCCCGCTGGCATGCTCACGAACGAGACGTTCTACACTCTCGTGATCGACGTAATCGTACACCGGCCGGCTGTCTTCGAGCAACGTCTCAAGGCGATGACGAAGTTCCTCGCGCATCCAGCGCACGAGCGGGACAGCGAAACCACGCTTGGGTTGCGTGAACACGGAGTCCGGCACCAACCCTTCAATCGCCTTGCGGAGAATCCACTTTCCCGTTCCATCGCGACGCTTGAGTCGGCCCGGCAGCGCAACGGCAAATTCCACGAGCGGATGATCCAGCAACGGCACGCGCGCCTCGAGCGACACACGCATGCTCGCGCGATCAACCTTCGTCAAGATGTCACCCGGCAGGTAGCTGGCGAGATCCACCAGCGTCATCTGCGTCAGAAAATCACGTCCCTTGGCGGGATCGAACCAGCGGTCCAGCAGAATGTCCAGCGAATGATCACGCGCGACTTCACGCAGCGCTCCCCCTTCAGCAATTGGGAGCGCCTGCGCTACCGTTGCCGCATAGCGACCGCGACGCCCACGCGAGAGATCGAGCAGCTTGTTGCGGCCATACGCCGAGTGATTCATGCGCAACGCCGCGGCGCGCGCCAGTTTGCGCGCCGCACGCGTTGGCAGCTCGCGAGCCTGCTCGAGATGCGCGTAGCGCGTGTAGCCGCCGAACAGCTCGTCGCCGCCATCCCCGGAGAGAGCCACCGTTACGTGTTCTCGCGCGAGCCGCGACACGAGCAGCGTCGGGAGCGCAGAAGAATCGCCGAACGGTTCGTCGTAAGTATCCACCACCTCTTCGACGAGTGCGTCCGCGTCAGGACGAACGATCAGCTCCGTATGCTTGGTCCCAAGATCCTTTGCCACCTTGGCCGCATGCGGTGCCTCGTTGAACTCACGCTCTTCGAATCCGATGGAGAACGTCTGCACCTGTGACTTGCTCAGTCGTGCCATCTGCGCAACGACAGTCGTAGAGTCGATGCCGCCCGACAGAAACGCACCGAGGGGTACTTCCGACTCCAGATGCGAACCCACCGCATCGGCAATGAGGCGCCGCAACTCCTCGATCGCTTCGCGCTCATCTGTCACCGGCGCTTCGGGACGGACGGCCGTCCAGTATTGCTCGACGGTGAGCCCCTCCTGCGCGCTCCACGTGAACCAATGGCCCGGTGGAAGCTTCTTGACCCCCTCGTAGATGCACGCGGGATCCGGCACGTAACCGAGCGCCAGATACTCATGCATCGCGCGAATATCGATCTCGCGCGGGAAATCCTCGAGCGCGAGAAACGACTTCAGTTCGGATGCGAACGCGATTCCATCTTTTGTCTGCCAGTAGTACAGAGGCTTGATGCCAAGCCGATCGCGTGCGACAAACAGCCGCTCGTTCTTTTCGTCCCAGATGGCGAACGCGAACATGCCGCGCAGCCGCTGCACCATCGCCGGTCCTTCGTCCTCATAGAGATGGACCAGCGTCTCGGTGTCCGAGTGCGTGTGCAGCTGGTGGCGCGGCAGAAGGTGCGTGCGCAGCGCATGGTGATTGTAGATCTCACCGTTGAAGACCACGTGAATCGTCTGGTCTTCGTTCGACATCGGCTGCTTGCCACGCGCCACGTCGATGATGGCGAGTCGGCGCATGCTCAAGCCCACGCGTGCGCCGACGTGATGGCCTTCGTCATCCGGTCCGCGATGTCGAATCGCGGCACACATGCGCGTCAGGTCGGCATCAATCTCTGACGCCCCACGATTCCATCCAGCATAACCTGCAATTCCACACACGTTAGGCCCGTGCCCCGCTCATCTGCCGCTGTCGCGCGCTCGCCTTCGGCTGCGCCCCGCGCATGACTTGCGGGCCCGCACTCTCCTTCATTGCCTGGGTGATGGCGGTCATGATGATCAGGTACGTATACGTAGGAATCATGTTCCCGTACGTGCCCCAGATCGCCGCCACGAGATACCCGAATAGTCCTATTTCGAGGTAGTACATCTGCGTTGCCAGCGCAGGTGCGCGCGCGGCGTTCTCCAGGCGAACTTTTCGCGAATTCACGGCGGTGTAGCCCATCATCCCGAGAAACAGCAGTAATCCCGGAATGCCCATCTCGGCGCCGAGGTTCAGGTACGTGGAGTGGGTATCACGTCGTCCGAAGGAGATGCTCGGAAAGTGTCCTCGGCGCCACGTTTGGAAGTGAGCCTCGGGATATGCGCCGAGGCCAACACCTGTGAGTGGGTTTTGCTGTATGATCGTAAGCGCCACGTCCCAGATGGCGAGTCGCTGCACCGACGAGCTCTGGTCCTGACGAGTCGCAAGATCGGTTTCGTCAGCATCCAGATAGCTCATGTCTGTATTAGTCGCATCCTTGATCGTGGAGAACCGGCGCCACACGCTGTTTGGTGCGATCGCGACAACAGCCACGCACAGCAATGCGATACTGAGGATCGTCTTGATGTTCGTGAAGAACTTGCGCCCGCCGACCAGGGCGAACGCCCCCATCGCGATGAACCCGCCTCGCGACTGCGTAAGGATGATGATCAGCACGAGCGTACCCACGGCAATGCGCCCGCCCAGCTGTACCCACTTTCGCTTCTCGACCGCAATCATCCCCAGCGCAACTGACAACGCGAGAATGCAGAGGCCAGCGAGATCGTTGGGGTTTGAATAAATAAAGTTCCACGCGGCGCGCCCCTGTACTGCGCCGTGCAAGACGAAAAAGCTGATCAACGTTCCTCGCATGGGGAACAGTCCCCATTCGATGATCATGAGGACGACGTAGGCGCGGATACGCGCGCGCGACGTGAGCACGTTGAGGCCGACGAACACCACGGCGCCAACCTTCGCGAAGTCCGTGGTGGCATCCACCACGAGATCTGGATAGTCCGTGACCATCATGCCGATCAGCGCCCATATCACCAAGCCAAACATCATGAAGGCCAGCGGCGGCATCTTCATCCCCTTCTGCTCGAGCGGAAGCGCGAGAAGCGCGACCGCCATCGATGCCGTTCCGAGCTGGAACTTGTAGGTGATGATCGTCCACGTGTAGACGAGAAACGCGAAAAACGCGGGTGACCAGTCGATCCCTTCGAGGGGATTGCTGTCGAATGCGCCACCCAACGCGGAGCGTACGACATCCATACGTCGTGGGTGCCGCATTCCCGCCCCGGGCACTGCGCGCCTTTGTGTGGGCGGTGCGCTACCGGCGAATGGGGGGCGTGGGGCTGAGGTAGTCACGTATGGGGACGATTCAGGCGCGCAATTGTCTCGCGTCGGACAACGAGGTGCGAGGCCATCGATGGTGGTGCTGGAGGAGTGTGGTAATGTAGCGAAAATGATCAAGGGAGGCCGTCTTTTGACGAGCCTCCCTTGTTGGATCGCGAACGCGCGATGGAATCGTATTTACACGCTTCCGCGGCGGAACATCATGACGGGAAGTGTCATGGTCATGATGCGGAGGTCGTGGAGCAGGCTCTGACGCTTCATGTACTGGAGATCAAACTCCACCTTGCGGCGCACGTCATCGATGCAGGCATCGTAGGCGTTGTTGATCTGCGCCCAACCCGTGATGCCCGGCTTGACGCGCTGGCGCATGGCATACTCGGGAATGGTGCGACGCAGGTCGGCGAAGATGGTCGGACGCTCAGGACGCGGGCCGACGACGTTCATGTCGCCGCGGATCACGTTCCACAGCTGCGGCAGCTCATCGAGTCGTGTGCGGCGCATGATGTTGCCGATGCGGGTCACGCGGGGGTCGTTCTTGACCGCCCACACTGCGCGGCCGTTGACCTCGGCGTTCACCTGCATCGTGCGGAACTTGATCATCAGGAACGGCTTGCCGCCGTGATCGTAGCCGCGACGATCGTACGTGGACTTCTGTCGGAAACGACGATCCACTCCAACGCGAACCTGCGAGTAGAACACCGGACCTCGCGACGACAGCTTCACCGCGATGGCGATGAGCAGGAATGCCGGGGCCAGAAGCACCAACGCAATACCAGCTACGACAACATTCAGCGCGCGGCTGAGTAACTCGGACCGATCGCGCGGAACCACATCCTCCACCACCACCCGAGCGGCATCCACATCCACAAACGACAGTGGCTGGATCTCACGCGGCAGTGCAATCGCCGCGGAGCTCGCCGGCGTCGGCACACGCTCGGCACGAGTGCGCCGGCGCTGAGTGGGAAGGTCTTGGGCTGCCGAAACCGCAACCTGCATCGAAAGCTCTCCGTCGAACCCGTCTTGATAATGCGGTTGAGGGCGCTGTCCCTCGCCGCGTTGTTGGCGGGCTCCATTGCACCCCCCGTGCTCGTTTCTCGGGTCCGGAGAATATCGTGTAACTCGTTGCTAGTAAATGATTTAAACGGTCGTAGGAATACTTGAAGCAACAAGCGATCTGAGGCAGTTGTTGCTTTCGTGCCACACATCTTTTGCGGATCTGCAACACACCGGATGTTTGCGCGACCGCACAAGTGTGAAAAACGGGGCGGATCTCCACATCGATCCGCCCCGCTTTCTATTCAATCGCATCGCCCAGTTGCGTCAGGATGACACTTCGGCAATCTGGCGGGTTGGCTCCAGTTCTTCCACGTCGTACCCGCTCACGTAGCCGTAGTACTCATACTCGCCCTTGCTCGGCGCAGCATTCAACACCGTGCCCACCACGTTGATCGGAAGACGGTCTACCAGCAGCAGTTTGGCCGCGGCCATACGACGCTCCGTCTGACCGATTCGCAGTACCACCAGCAGGCTGCCAGTCGCCGCAGCGATGGCGTAACCGTCGACGCCGGCGGCGAAGGGGGGCGTATCAAAGATCAGAACGTCGTACTTTCGCCGAAGATCATTCACGAGCGTCTGCAGTGCCGGCGAGGTCAGGAGCTCCGGACTGCGGCGACGCATCGTACCGGTGGGCACGAGGAACAGGTTTTCGTGTCCCGTCTGGTGGATAATCGAACGCTCGTCGGCGTCTCCCGAGAGGAAGTCCGTGAGCCCCGGCGTCCGCCCGAGATTGAACATCTCGTGCAACGCGCCGCGACGTGTGTCGCCATCCACGAGCAACGTGCGATAGCCCGCATCGGCGAATGACATTGCCAGGTTCGACGCAATGAACGACTTGCCGTCGCCTGGCGACGGGCTGGACACCGCGAGCGCGACCTGTGGTCCGCTCGAGTGTTTGACGTTCATGCGCAAAGTTCGGAATGACTCAATGAGCTGGGAGATCTGCTCCGGCGTCTGCGGCTGACCGCTCTTGAGCAATTCCGGAACTGTACCCGCGATGTTGAGGCCGAGTTCCTTGGCCGCCTGATCGGGATAGCGAATGCGCTTGTCGAGCGTATCGAGCAGAATAGCCAAACCAATCGCGAGCGCGATACCGCCGATCACCGCACCCGCCAGCAGGCGCGGTGCCGTGTTCTTGCTGGGCGTTCTTGGTGTCACCGCCGAGTCGAGGATTCGAACGTCCGCGAGCGAGCTGGCCTCGGAGAGCGTGGCCTCAGCGTACCGCATCTTCAGCTGCTGATAGAGACCAGACGCCACTTCGACGTTTCGCTTGAGACGCATTTCCTCGATGGTGCGCACCGGAATCGTCTGCAGGTCGGCCGACTGCGAGCCGATGCGCGACTGCATGTCCGCTTCCTTCCCCTGCATCTGTGCCAGCAATGCGTTCGCCGTCGCGGGAATCGTCTTTCGCTTGAGCGTGGAGATCTCGGTCATGAGATCGCGCACCGCGGGGAAGCTGTCGGTGTAGGTCAGGCGCTTCTCGCGCAGGTCCTTTTCCTTGGTATACATCTGCGCGAACTGATCGCGCAGCTGCGCACCGCCGGCACCTGTCATCACGCTGTTGATCATCAGGATTGCCTCGGAGGGCTCACCACCCTCAGATGCAGCAATGGCCTTCTCGAGCGCGAGGCGATCGTTCTTCAAGTTGTCGTATTCGATCTTTCGCCCGAAGTACGTATTCATAACGGTCAGGCGTGTTTCGTCGATGCCAGGTGCGACTGGACTCGCTTCCTGCGGAAGCGTGATGGTCTGCACCTTGAAATTTTCGAGCGCTGATTCCGATTCACGCAGCGACGTTTCAGCAAAGTCGAGCTGGCGGCTCAGGATCTGCGAAAACTGCGAGAGATTCGCCTTCTTCAGGTCGCCCGCTTGTGCGACATATTCCACTGCCAGTGCGTTCAGGATGCGCGACGCCTGCTTCGGATCCTTATCCGTCAGCGTCACCGTCAAGAAGTTGCTCTTGAGCGACATCATCGCGTTGAAGCGCGTGAGCAATTCCATAGACGTTTCACGCGGCTTTTCCACCACGAATTTCACGTCACGATCGGCAACACCAGACAGCGTCTTAGGATCCGGCTGCCAGCGAAGACCCATGGCCCGGCCGACAGAATCGCCAACGCTGCCGGAATCGGCAGCCTGCGAATCTTCGACATTCAGCTTCCATCGTTTCGTGCGACGATCAACGCGAAAGGTGTAGTTGCCGGGGAGGAAGCGCTCGCCAACGGTGAGTGTAGAAACGAGTGCCGCATCGCCTTCCTTTACCGGATGCACATACAGGCCGAGCTTGCGCACGACACCGTCGAAGACCTTGAACGTCTTGAAGAGTTCGACCCATGCCGACGGATTGAGCAGCTCGCGCTGGCGAATGGGGCCACCGTTATCCTGCGGCGTTTGCGACTCGACCCACAGACGCGCGGTCGTCTCATACTCCGGCTTGACGAGCTTGACGGACAGCACACCACCAGCCGTGGACAGCACGAGCACGGCAAAGATCAGCCACTTGTAGCGCCGGATTGCTGAGATGGGCCGTTCGAGCGCCGAGCGCGGCGGCATGATTGTCGGAACGTTCCCCCACCCTTCAGCCACGGGTGGTGGACCAAACTGACCCTCAGGCACCAGCTGCATCGACGTTGATTCATCTGCCATATGGAACGACCCCAATTGAATAACACGTACGTGCGGCGCCGCGCATGCGGACGCCGTACTTCTTTACACGATCAATGCAGGAACCGAAGGGCAAGCGTAACGAGTGCGACGATTGGACCGGCCAACTGCGCATACGTCCGCCAGTCGACATTTCCTCGCACATCGTCGAGATAGACCTCGTCACCGGCGCGGAGATGCAGGCGATCCAGCGACAAGCCGTCGGCCAGCGCCGTGCGAGTGTCCTGCGGACTCCAGATGACATCGGTACCGCGACGAATCGAGATGTTACTCATGTCGGCACCGATATTCGGCCCACCAGCACGCATGATCACGTCGTTGAGCAGCACATCGGCCTGTACATAGTAGAAGCCGGGATTGCGGACCTGACCTCCCACCGTGAGGCGCACCAAGGGTGTCGCCCGAACGCTCGAATCATGAAGGTATTTGCCGATATGGCTGGACAGCCTGGATTCCAACTCCGAGCGCAAGACGCCCTCGAGCGGAAGATCGGCTAGCTGCGGCAGAGGCAGCATCTTGCCGGCACGCACGACAATAGTGTCGCCGCCCGTCAGTGCCACGGCACCCAACAGCTTCACAATGATGCGATCGCCGTCCTGAAAGTCTCCCTTCTGGAGGCGCGTGCGGAGCAGCCAGGCTTCCTGCGTGCGATGCTGCGCTTCGGCTCGGGCCGCTTCGGCCTCAAGTGACGCGCGCGTCTCGAGCTCGGTGCCGAGTGTGCCGCCGGGTCCCTGAGCATGTGCCGCGTGTGACGTAGCGCACACGCCGATCACGGCGAGGGCAACGACAGTGCGCCACTTTTGGTTCACCTTCGTCATGCGAATCTCAGAGCGAATTTACGCGAGCGTGAAGCAGGGAGTACGGCGCCCGCTGAAGAATATGGAAGGAGGTGCGGCGCACTTTGTCGTCCGCACCCTGCGTGCTACAATAACTCAAGCATCACTCCAGATCGTATTACCGCGTGCCGATACAGGGTTTACGGCACCGGAGCAGGAAAAGTTAACCTGCCACCACAGTGACGGGACGGCACGCATGCGACAGGAAGTGATGCGCACGTGCTACAACTTCGAACTACGTACGCTGCGCCCCCACCGGACGCTGGCTGCGGCGAGCGCGCAGTTTTGTCTCAAACGTGACCGGTGAACCGGCACAGCGTCTGAAGTGTATCAGCAGTTTGACGAGTTGTCGGTGAGAAAGGGCACATGCGAAAGGAGAAGCCGAGCGCATGTGGAGCGTGCTTACGTGTGCGCTGCTTTACACCTCTAGCTTTGTCGTGATCCCTTGCTTCGCCACTTGCGTATTTGCGCTGTATGTCACCATCGCAGCGTCATCC
>JBBQHJ010000079.1:0-15918 GCA_038323865.1 Gemmatimonadales bacterium | reverse complement strand
AATGATTGCCCGGAACGTGGTATCGAGCTTCGTGACGCCACGTGCCTGCATCTTCTGAACGAGAGCCGCGACGTCTTCACGCAGGCGACCCTCGGCGATGTTCAACGTCGCCATGTCTTCCTTGCGCTGGCGTTCGTTCGTCTTGACGCTGTCGCGCAACCAGTTGAACGTGCCGGCAACAATTTCACGCTGACGCACGGCGAGTGCATCCGGCGAATCGCCGCCGCCACCACCGCCGCCGCCGCCCTGCTCCGCCTGACGATAGTTCTTGCTGAACGGACGAACCTCGAGGAAGTAGACGTCGCTCTTGCCTTCGTGACCGGCGCCGTCCTTCGCCACACCGTAATACGCAATGAGGTCGCCGACCTTGAGCTTCATCTCTTCGAGGAAGAGCGTGTGTGCCGCGCGCATTTCCTTCTGGGAGTGCACCGTGCTGTCGGTTACGGCGACGCGCTGTTCCGCTCCACCGTTCACGCGATAGCGCAACTCCATGTTCGAGACACCGTAGTCATCTGACGCCGACAGCGCGATCGTCTGCTCGTCGATCGTGTTGACCTTGGTGTCGCGACCCGGCTCCTGAATGGTGACGCGCGGCGCGTGATCTTCGAGCGCATCAACCGAGTATTGCACGGAACCCGGCACTGTTGAGCCATCAGGCGCCACGAGGTCGACGCGATAGTATCCCGTGCGCTTCACATTGAATGCGCCGCGCAGGCGACCGTCCTTGTCCACCAAGAGCGGCACAGTCGTGCCGTCGTCGAAACGCAGCGACCCGCTCTGCACCGGCTTGGTAATCGTTGCGTGTACTGTCACGACCGTTCCAACCACCGCGGCGACATCACCACCTTCGTCGATGTGTTCGACGTCGAGCCCCGTGTACGCCGGATAGTGCAGATCGACGGCGAGCTTCCGCATCGCCGGCATGTCCGTGACGGTGATCTTGAACGTCAGCGAACGAACGCCATTCGCGTCGATGTAGTACTCCGTGGCGCGCGTCATGTCATACAGTCGCGCGGTGAATCCGCCGGCCGCGCTGTCGCGACCCATCGGAAGACGCGTCCACTCGGATGCCGTATCGGTGCGGAAAACAAGTTCCGCTCCATCGGCAAGAAATCCCGAGAGCGTTCCGTGAATGTCGACCGCTGCGCCACGAGGTAGCGCGATGTTGCCGGGCTTCACCCGTACTGCCATCACTGGCGTCGCAGCTTCTGCCTCACCCCACGGCGCGAACAATAGTTTCGCGCTGCGACGGACGGACTCTGGACCGAACGAATATCCGAGTACAGCAACCAGTGCGACTGCGCCAAGTGTCTGGAGTGCGCGGGTCATGCGCGGCCGCTCAATGCGACGTTCTTTCTGAATCGGACGCAGCGCGGCCACTGTGCGGTCTACCAACCGCGCGGTCAACGACGGCGACGCACGCTCGGCCTCTGGAGCGTTCAGTTCATGAACTGCCGAGAGCAGCGCTTGGCGAAGCTCCGGCGCGCGCTCTTCCACGTAGAGCGCGAAGCGCTCGTTGCTCGTGCGACGCATCAGCGGATATGCGAGCGACCAGCCAATGGCGGCAACAATGAGCGTGTACCCGATCACTCGCGCCACGAGCGCCGTCGACGGCGTGATGCCGGCAGCAGTCGTGATCAACAGCGTCAGTATGACGGCGCCGATGATCGACCCCGCAATCCAGACCGCAGCTTCGAGGATGACGCGCTGGCGCCACTGCTGTCGCAGTGCACTCAGTGAGTCGAGGAGTTGGTTGGCCGGTGTCATGATGCGGTCCCCTCGGACTGACTTGGCATGAGCTGACTCGCGGTTCCGCGCCAGCCCCTGTTCCCCATGAACGTTTCAGCAAGCAACAACAATCCAGCAGCGATCAGCAGATATTTCCATAAGCGCTGTCGCGATTCGACTTCAATGTTCGTCGGCGCATCACTTACGTCGCCAACGGTTGGTGCGCTCTGCCGAACACCGAGCAGCAACTCGCGCGCATCCACGGTACTGAGGTCGGACTCGCTCGCCGGCGAATTCACCGCCAGAAGTGCCACGGGCTCGCCCTGCACGCGCCCTTCATATAACGAGTACACCCCGGCCTCTCGGAGCGCCACAGTCGCTCCTACTGAGTCACGCGGGGGCCGGAGAATGTTGCCCTCCGGCGTGGAAACAGCTGGTTCCTTCAATCCCGCCGGAAGCAGCCAGCTCTGGCCGGTTGAGTGCCATAGCGTGGTCGCATCGCGACCCGATGAGTACAACACGAGCCGCTGAAGAAAGGGGAGATACACCGCCTGAAGCGGAAAGTCGCCCGACCGCGTTTCCAGCGCGGACGCTAGCAGCAACACGCGGCCGGTGCCGACGCGATGTTCGATCATGGCCGGCGATCCGTCATCGAAGCGCGCGAGAACATCCGAGCCGGTTGCCGCTTGCAGCTGTGGATAGCGAATGAAACGCGCGACACTTAGTGCCGCCGGCGCATCGCGGAACGGCGAGAACAACGGATGATCAAGCCGTACTTGTCCGAGCGAGCCTCCCCGATCGGCGAGACGATCATGCGAACCGGTGATGGTGGCCGGAAAGAGTGGCGACTCCTGCGCACGTGTCGGCGCACGACGCCCGCTCGCGACCACGAGCCCTCCACCGCGAGTGACCCAAGCGGTCAACGCGGCGCCACTGCTCCCGGTGGGCACGCCAACGTCCCACAACATCACCATCGATGCCTTCTCCAGCATCTTCGCGGACAACTGTGCGGCACGCACACGCTCCACACGCACGAGCGGAGCGCGTCCAATCGCCAGCGCACGCTCGAAGAACAACGTCTCATCGGCCGCGTCGTCGGGCAGCACGAGCAGCAGATGCACCGCATCATCCGCTACGAATGCAAAATTGAGCGAATCATCCGCGGCGAGCGCGTCGTGATCGATCGAGACCACTCCGCGCACCTGGCCGCCCGGCAACAACACCTGATCAAACGGCACCACGACATCACCACTCGCGGGCAGCGCGACGTCCTTTCCGCCGCTCTCACGTCCATTGAGCGCGAGACGCACGTGCACCGTGCGCGGCGACTTGGCGTCGCGCGAACGCACACGCGCCTGAACGCTCAGCATGGTGCGCTGCGCATTCGGCAACCGATGAATTTCCACCGACGCAATCGACGCATTCGTGTGCACCGAGTCGCCAACGACAATCGTGCTGAACTTCAAACCCTCCGGCAGGTCGAGGCCCGCCACGCCGGACACACCCGTACGCTGGAGATCGGTAATCGTCACGACCTCCGGCGTTGCGTCGGGCGCGCGATTGATCAGCTGACGTGCAACGCGCAGCGCTGCCGCGTACTTTGTTCCGCGCGAACTCGGCTTCGCCTTCGCGAGCTCCGCCAGCACAGTCGCCTTGTCTGTGGTGAACGGACGCACGATCTCCGCCTCGTCATCGAACAGCACCAGGGCAACGCGATCATCCGGCCCCAACGACGACACGAGCTTCCTTGCTGAATCCGTCGCGGCCGTCCACAAACCCGTGCGACTCATGCTCATGGAACGATCGAGCATCACGATCACGGCACGCGATCGCTTGGACTTTTCCGTCGCAGCCCTATCTGAGAACACGGGCCGCGTGAAGGCGAGTGCGATCAGTGCGAGCGCGAGCACGCGCAGCAGCAACAACGGAATGTCCGTCACACGCCGGCGCTCTGCCGTCCGAATCGGAAGCTGTTGCAGGAACATCAACGACGGAAATTCCTGCGGCTTGTCCTTCTCGCGATGCCGTAGGTGCAGCACGATCGGCACGACGATCGCCGCCAGGCCGGCAAGAAACGCGGGAACAAGCAGGCTCCATCCCATCAGCGCACCCTGCTCCGGGCGAGTCGGCTGTCGAGATACGCGTGCAAGGCGCGATCGAGCGGCTGATCCGTTTCAATGCGCACATAGTCCGCACCGGCCGCCACAAATCGCTTCGTCAACGCCGCATAGTGCTCGGCAATCAGTGTCTTGTAGCGCGCACGGAGATCCTCCGGACGCAGCGGCAGTCGCGCACCCGTTTCGAGATCCTGAAACGTCGTCGCCGCAGCGTACGGAAAGTCACGTTCCGCGGGATCCACCAGATGAAACAGGATGACATCGTGCCCGCGCATGCGGAGCGCAGTCGCAGCACGGCCGAGATCATCGGGCGACTCATAGCAGTCCGTGACAAGCACGATGATGCTCGGCCGCGCCACCATCGCCGCAAGTCGGTCGACCGCGCTCGTGAGATGACCTTGCCCCGTCGCCTTTGAGCGGCCGAGCGTGTGCAGCAAGAGCTGAAGGTGCCGCGCCGACGGCGGCACAACGTCCACGAGATCGCCGGTAAAGGTGGCGAGTCCGATGCGATCGCCCTGCTTCTGCGTCAGCCACGCCAGCGAGGCAATCAGGAAGCGGCCGTAGTCGTACTTCGTCACCTTGCCGCTGCCGAAGTTCATCGACGCCGACGAATCGAGTCCGAAAATGACACTCGCGTTCGTGTCGGCCTCGAACTCCTTCACAAAGTAGCGATCCGTTCTGCCGAGCACGCGCCAATCCACCCGGCGCAGGTCGTCGCCGGGCTGATACGAGCGGTGCTGCGCGAAGTCCATCGACGATCCCTTCCGCATGCTCCGGTGCTGACCGTGCATGAAGCCGTCAACGACCGTGCGCGCGAGCAGCGCGAGGTCGGAGATGCGCCCGAGGAGTTGCGGATCGAGGAAGGACTGCGGTGCAGGTGTCATTCCGAGCGAACGGTTGTCATCCTGAGCAAAGCGAAGGATCTGTTTTTATCACAACGACGACTTCGGAACCGGCGCAGCAGCGAGCAGCTTCTCGATGAGCTGATCCGTCGTGACTTTCTCCGACTGCGCCTGGAAATTGAGCAACACGCGATGACGCAGCACTGGCTGAGCAAGCGCGCGGACATCGTCGAAGCTCACATGCGTACGCCCTTGAAGCAGCGCACGCGCCTTCGCACCGAGCACGAGCGACTGCGCGGCGCGCACGCTGGCACCGTACGACACCCACTGCTTCATGAACGGCGGCGCATTGGTGTCATCCGGCCGTGTCATGCGCACGAGACGGACAGCGTATCGGGTCACCGCGTCAGCAACAGGCACGCGACGCACAACGCGCTGGTATGCGAGAATTTCATCGCGCGTGACGACACGCTGCACCGCTTCCGGCGGCGTGGTCGTCGTGGCGCGCACGATGTTGACCTCGTCGTCTTCTGGCAGATAGTGCATCACCACTTCGAGCATGAAACGATCGAGCTGCGCTTCGGGCAGTGGATACGTGCCTTCGAGCTCGATCGGATTCTGCGTCGCAAATACAAAGAACGGCGGTTCAAGCTCGTACGTCCGGCCCTGCACCGTCACGCGTTTCTCCTGCATCGCCTCGAGCAACGCGGCCTGTGTCTTCGGCGGCGTACGATTGACTTCGTCGGCGAGCAGCACGTTCGCGAACACCGGGCCCGGCATGAACGTGAGCTTGCGATGTCCCGTTGTCGGATCGTCCTGGATCACGTCAGTGCCCGTGACGTCAGACGGCATCAGGTCGGGCGTGAACTGAATACGCGAGAACTTGAGATCGAGTGCCCGCGAGAGCGTCGAGATCAACAACGTCTTCGCCAAACCGGGCACGCCAATGAGCAGGCAATTGCCGCCGGCAAAGAGCGCGATGAGTGTCTGCTCGATGATCCCGTCGTTCCCGACGATGATCTTCTGCACTTCAGACTTGATGCGGGACGCTGACGCCGTGAGGCGATCAGCCAGAGCCGCATCGTCGAGATGATCGAGCTCGTTGGTCGGTACGGTCGCGGTCAAGCGGATTCCTCGTCGTCAGGGGGTGAAGCACTTCGCGTTCTGAGCTCCAGCAACAGGGACTGCGCCTTCTCGAACGATGGGGCGTTCTCCAGCACCGCCAGCAGCTCACGCCGCGCAGCTGCTACATCACCAGCATCCGTCAGCGCACGCGCAAGTTGATAGCGCGCCTCCAGCTTGTCCGTTGGGTCGAGCGTGAGCACCGCGCGACGTTCGCGTAGCGCGAGCGCACGATTGCCGACGCGCGCCGCAAGCTCCGCCAACCGCACGTGAATCGACAGCTCGTAGGGTGAAATCCAGATGAGACGCTGAAGCGGCACCAACGCGCCGATCGTGTCGCCCAGCTGCAATCGCAGATCTGCCTCGACGAGATTCGCGTCCCACGCGGTCTCGTTGCTTTGCGTCACTCTCTGCACCTGCGCGAGGGCGCCGCGTTGATCGCGCTTGTCCTGCGCTATCTTGGCGAGCATCAACGCCGGCGCATTCTGCCCGGCATACTCCGGAAACATCGCCTGTGCGCGCAGCAATTCGACCTTCGCGGAATCATTCTGCGCGCGCCCCATGAGATCCAATCCTTTGCGCACGGCATCCACGAAGGGACCCGAGACTGACTCCTCACCTTCGTTCGCTGCGACATTCTTCAACGGCTCGCCAAATCGCTTCGTGAACCACGCATCGAAATGCGCGTCGATCTGCTCGGGTGTCGTTTTCAACACCCGCTGAAATACCTGCGGCGTGCTCAATCCGTCGCGGTAGGCCTTGAGCATCTCCACGATTGCCGCCGAACCGTGCTCCTGCTCGATCATCTCGCACACCAGCGACGCATCGTAGTAGCTGAAGATCGTCTCCGCCCCATACCTCGGCTTGACGAATCCATCGTTCAGCTCACTCACCTTCCGAATCTTGCCGCCGCGATACGCGGAGAGAAACTCGACGGATACCTTTGCGCCCCATTCCGGGCGAGCACGACGCTCCTCGAGCACCGACAATCCTTCAGTGAACCAGCGCGGTGCGTGATTGTTCGAAAGCCCGAGCGTGAATGTGTGCGCCAGCTCGTGCCAGGACGTTGAACCCCAATTGAATTCGCCACGATTGCGCGCCGACGGCGCATCGATGGCCAACACAGGACCAAAACTCACACCGAGCGCGCCAAGGCCCGTGAGCCCGACCGTGCGCACGGAAAAGTCCGCGTGGTGCGAGTAGATCTCGAATCGCACTGCTGACGGCGGCGTGTACTGATACCGCCGCGAGAGCGAGTCATACGCTTCCTCGAGCAACGGCAAAATGTACGACGTGAGCTGAGGCGCTTCCTTCTCCGATGCCACGACCCTGAAGTGTCCGACGTCGATCGTGCGGAAGGTCTTCATCTGGTCCAGCAGGTCGAGCGTATTCTTGTGCCAGAGATTGAACGGATCGATCGCGAACGCTTTCTCGAGCAGCGGCCTCGCCGCGTCGAGATTGCCGACTCGCATCTCATTGGTACCGAGCATGCCCAACGCCCGTACCGACGTCGAATCGAAGCGCAACGCCTCTCGCGCGAGACGAACGCCATCGTCGTAGCGTCGCTGCTTTGTGGCGGCATCGGCGAGGTCAAGATAGAAGTCCGCCGGGCGCGGGTTGATCTTGAGCACCGCCTCGCGCACGCGCTTGAGCTCCGCCGAATCGCCCGACGTCATCGCCACAGCGCCGAGCACGGCCCACGCCGGAATCGATTCGGGGTCGAGTGCGAGCGCTGCCTTCGCTTCGGCCACGGCGGAATCGCGCGCTTCCGCCACGAGATGCGTCTGCGCGAGAAACACACGCGCCGTCGCCAACTTGGGATCACTCGCCACGCTCGCGCGCGCATACGACTCAAACTCTTTCTTGCCCTGAAACGCCGAGACGCGAGCCAACCCTAGCGCGCCGCGTGCGTTCTTCGGGTCGAGCTTCATCACCTCGTCGAACGACGCCTTGGCTTCCGGCGCGTTGTACTTGTCGAGGAAAAGATCGCCGATACGCAGCCGAGCTTCGACATTTGACTTGTCGGCGGCAATCGCCGCATCGAATGCAGCCAGCGCCTGTCGCACGGCCTCCTTCGAACGTGATCCAAGAATCACGTAGGCTCGCCCCGCGGCAATGCGATCCGCCGCCGACCATTGCGTGCCACTCTGTTCGTAAGCCCCGGCAATGAGTTGTGCACGCCGCAGCGCGTCGGTCTTGTCGCCGTGCAGCAGTGAGCGTTCCGCCAGGAGAACATCGGCTGTCCGCGCGCTGGGCTCTTGTGCCTTGCAGTTGACCGCCAGCACGAGCAGCGCAAAGAGACAGAACCTGCTCACGGCTTCCCCCCCGCCGCGCGAATCGCCTGCGACTTCTCGGCAATCGCCACCAACAACTTCTCCAGCTCACGCGAGTAGGCGGTGGAGTCCATTGAAGCCTTCTTCGTCCGCAGATCAGCCACCTGCGACTCGAGCGCCGCACGCTCGCCCACTAACGCCATCACGCGCGGATCACCGCTCGCCGGCGAACCACCAAACGACACACTCCGCGCGAGCAGACTGTCGCTGAGCTGCGCATGCTCCGTCATCAGCTTGCGACCTTCTTCATACGATCGCGCGACTTCCTTCTGCGCGTACGTAAACGCTTCCAGCACCGAGATGCGGCCGTCCTTGTCCGCATCGGCCTCGCCACTCACGAGGCCGCGCACGAACGGTGCCGCAAATACAGACTCGTTCTTCTCAACGGCCGTCTTGGTCGCCGTAACAATCACACGTCCGGGACCTTTCAGCACACCCACGAAGTCGCCACTTCCCGTCGCGGCATTCACGAACACCACCGACTGCCTCGAGAAACCAGCAATCCACGTGGCGTAGTCCGCCGCAGTCGGATCAGGCCCGGGCAGGTTCACACGCGACGTCGAGCCCTCGCCTCCGCCATGCCCATTCAGAAACACGAGCACCACATCACCGGGCTTTGCTCGGCGCGACAGGCGCAGAAAAGCGGCCGCAACTTCCTCGCGCGTCGACTTGCCCTTGATGTGCACGGGATCGAACGCCCGATCCTCGCCGAGCACAATGAGACTCGAGTCCGCGATGCCCCACTTCTTCTTCGCGGTGTCGGCGAGCATCGCCGCGGTCTCGTTGAACGACTTCTGATACTGCGGTGCGCCAGCGAGACCGGTAATGATCAGCACATGCGTCTGCTGCGCCGACACCAACGACGGCACACACAGCGACGCCGCCAACACCAGCCGGCGAATCACGCCAACCCCCTGCGCCGACGATACATCCACTCGGTGCCAAGCAGCAGCGCGAGCACGAGAAAGATCACCGGCATGTCCCACAGATCCTTTGAGTCGCGCACCGTCACTCCGGCCTCGGTGAACACGACGTCATCCGCCAGCTTCGATGCATTCGCGAGCGGATAGTACCGGCCGCCGGTTTCCGACGACACGCGCTTGAGCAGCGACGTTCGCAACTCTGCCTGCTCGACATCCGCACCCTGATCATCCGCCAGCAACGTCGACACCGTTGAACGAGTCGTGTCGCGCCCGTGAATCACATTCGCCGTGAGCGAATACACGCCGCTGTCCTGCGCAATGAAGCGTCCTGTGTACGAGCCGTCTTCGCGCAGCGACCACTCCATTGGCACATCGACGACCGTTCCCGTCGGCGACGTCACCCGCGTCGTCACTGTCGCGCCGTTGATCGGCTGAAAGGTCGAGTCGGACACGTGCGCACGCAGCGTCACGGGTTCACCCGGTCCCACGCGTGTCGGCACCGCCGCGACATCAACTCGATCAGGCGTGCCCTCGACCATCCATCGCAGCAATTGCCGCCACAGCGTCGCGTGCGTCGCGTCTTCGGCCGCCATGCGATCGTCCATGCGCCACAGCCACGAATCCTGCACGGCAAACACGGCGCCAATGCCGCGCCCATAGTGCTGGAATGCGAGCACCGGAATGTCGAGCCCCGCACCCTTCTCCGTCGCTCGACCGCCGAGCAATACCGTCGCGCCAGCACGCAGTGGTCCGAGGTTGTTCACCGACGTCAGCGGCGGCAGCGAATCCCAGCGCGCCGTATTCGCGGCATCCGACGGCCGCAACTGCAACGCCGCATGCGACAATCCCGCCGGAGTCGGATGGACAGCAAGCGTCAGCGGTGGCGTGGTCGAATCACGGGCATCTCGGCTCAACATCACCGGCAATACTTCCGCCACCGGTGTGTCTGCGTATCCGCCCTCGCTCAGGGCATCACGCCCGCCTAACGCGAGCAGGCTGCCACCGCGCTCGCTCACGAATTCCGCGAGCATGCGCAGCTGATCGCCCGTGAAGAATCCCGACTCGATACTGCCTAAGATGATCGCGCGATACTGAAACAACTCCTCGCGCTTGACCGGAAACCCGCTGATCAACTCCAGGCTGTCCTTCACACCGAGCCGCAGGTACTTGCGATCCGCACTGCGCATCAGGCCAACCACCTGCAGGGCGCTATCATCGGCAATCGCACGGCGCAGGAACGCAAACTCTGGCCGTGGCTCTCCTTCTACATAGAGAATCCGCACCGGGCCCGGACGAACCTGGAGCATCGTATGGAATTCATTGTTCTCGGTTACGAGCTCGCCCGAGAGCGGCTTCGCACGAACTGCGAGACGATACGTGCCCGGCGCGAGTGGAGGCACACGAATGCGCGCGCGCGCTACGTCACCGTTCTTGGGCAACTCCACTTCCTCGGTGCCAACGACACGCCCGTTCGCCTCGACGACAATGCTCGCCTTTTCACCACCCGCACCGCGAACGCCAATCGACGCGTCGAGCAGCATCGTCGAGCCCGCGAGCACGCTTTGCGGCGCCGATACCCGCTCGATGGCGAGGTCACGTGCGAATCGCTCTTGCCCAACGCCAACCGTGTACACCGGCACGCGTCGCGCCCGCAAGGCGAGCAACGCGTTGCCCAGATCACCGCCGCCATTGTCGGCGCCGTCTGTTACCACGATCACGCCAGCCAGCGGCATGCCCGAGAGGTCCTCGCGTGTCATGTCCAGCGCGCTCGCGAGATCCGTCCGCGCGCCGCCCGCGGTCAGCGATTTTGCACCCGACGCCGGTGCCGCATCGGCCGAGAAGCGAAACTGGCGCAACGCGAACTTTTCGGAGAGCGATCGCATGAGCGGCGTCGTATCGGCAAACACCTTCTGCATGGCCGCCAGGCGCGTTGCGCCATCGACGTCGTGCAGGCGCATGCTGCGCGAGTCGTCGAACACCACGGCGAGCACATTGCGCTGTGCTACCGCACTCGAGAGCACCATGGTGGGCCGAAACAGGCAGGCCAGCACCAGCAACACGCACGCGGCGCGAAGAGCGCCGAGCACGATCTTCTCCCGAACCTTTACCGCCCGAACGCGTGAGTAGGTCAGGCCCACCAGAACCAGCGCCGCGACGCCCGCGATCACCAGCAACACCGTGGGAACCACAGGGGCAAGGACGAAATCCCCCCTCTGAAACACACGGGGGGGATATTTGAAAAACGCGGTGAATACGGATTCGAGCGACGGCGAAATCACTATCCTCTCTACGCAGAGCTTCGGTCAATGGTTCGATGCCGCAAGCGCCCGAATGGTTCGTCTCGGGATTGTACCCCCGGAGCACCCCTCCGCTAGCATCTCACATACATCTGACACAAACTCTGTTCGGACCGATCACCGCATGTGTCATTCCGAGCGTAGTCGAGGAATCTGCACCTGTTGTCATTCCGAGCGTAGTCGAGGAATCTGCACTTACCGCCCCTATGAAACGACTAATAATCGCGCTAGCCCTCGCCGCACCGCTCGCGGCCCAGTCCCCACGCCCCGCCGACTTCACGTCGTGGGATCCAGCTCGATTCGCCGCCATGCGGTACCGCATGGTCGGACCGGCACGCGGAGGCCGAGTCACTGCGGTTACCGGCGTGCCGCAGGATCCAATGACGTACTACTTCGGCTCCACTGGCGGCGGCGTCTGGAAGACAACCGACGCCGGCCAAACCTGGCACGATCTCGCGCCCCAAGGCTTTGCCTCGGCGTCCATCGGCTCGATCGACGTCGCCGACTCCGACCCCAACATCATCTACGTCGGCACCGGCTCGGCAGGCATTCGCAGCAACGTCTCCATCGGCAAAGGCATCTACAAATCCACCGACGCCGGACGCACCTGGAAGTTCTCAGGCCTCAAGGACGCCGGCCAAATCGGGCGACTGATCGTTCACCCCACCAATCCCGATGTCGCCTACGCGGCCGTGCTCGGGAATCCATTTGCCAACAGTCGTACACGCGGCATCTATCGAACGAAGAACGGCGGTACAACGTGGGAGAACATCCTGTTCCTCTCCGACAGCACAGGTGCATCCGACGTCGAGCTTCAGCCCGGCAATCCGAATGTCCTCTACGCATCGGGTTGGCGCGGCGCGCGCCGGCCGTGGACCATCATCAGCGGCGGCGGTGAAGACGGCATCTACAAGAGCACCGACGGCGGCGACCATTGGACGAAGCTCGGCGGCGGCCTCCCAACAGGCATCGTCGGCAAGAGCGATCTTGCCGTCACAGCCGCCGCACCGCAGCGCATTTACGCGTTGATCGAAGCGAAGGTGGGCGGTGGTCTCTATCGCAGTGATGACGCCGGTGCCTCGTGGACACTCGTCAACACCACGCCCGGTCTCACCACGCGTCCCTTCTACTACGATCACGTCTTCGCCGATCCCACCAACGCCGACATCGTCTACGCCGGCACCGAGGGCTTTTACAAGTCGACCGACGGGGGACGGACCGTCCGCACGATCTCCACTCCGCACGGCGACAACCACGACATGTGGATCAATCCCACCAACGGAAAGATCTTCATCCAGTCGAACGACGGTGGCGCCAACATCACCATGAACGGCGGCGCGACATGGAGCTCGCTCGAAAACCAGCCCACCGCCGAGATCTATCAGGTCGCCGTCGACAATCAGTTTCCGTATCGGTTGTATGGCGCGCAGCAGGACGAAGGCGGCACGCTCATCGTGCCCAGCCTGCCCGTGCAATCAGGCACGCTCGACGATCCCATTCAGAGCTGGCGGCAAGGTCCCGGCTGTGAGACGGGTCCCTCAATGCCGCATCGCACGAACCCCGACACCGTTTACGGATCGTGCAAGGGGCAGTTCAGCCGGATGAGTCTCCGCACGGGACAGGAAAAACAATACTGGGTCGGCGCGCAGTCACTTTACGGAAATGCCAACGCCGATCTCAAGTACCGCTTCCAGCGCGTGTCACCCATGGAAGTGTCACCGCACGCGCCGATGACCATCTATTACGGCTCGCAGTATTTGCACCGTTCGCGAGACGAGGGCGTCACGTGGGAACGCATCAGTCCCGATCTAACAGCAAACGATCCGCGCTATCGCAACGCCTACTCCGGCGAGCCCATCACCGTCGATGCCACCGGGGAAGAGATGTATGCGACGCTTTACGCAATTCGCGAGTCGCCCCTCGCCAAGGGCGTCATCTGGACGGGCGCCAACGATGGTCCCATCCACGTCACTCGCGATGGCGGTAAGACATGGACGAACGTCACGCCGAAAGACCTACCTCCCGGCGGTCGCGTGCAGAACATCGAGCCGTCGCCGCATCGCGCCGGCGCAGCGTACGTCGCCGTGCTCCGCTACCTGCTCAACGATTTCCAGCCGTACATCTACAAGACGGAAGATTACGGCAAGACGTGGACGCGCCTCACCACCGGCGACAACGGCATTCCGAACGACGCTCCCACGCGTGTTGTTCGCGAGGATCCCGTGCGACCCGGCCTGCTCTACGCCGGCACCGAATTCGGCATGTACATCTCCTTCGACGACGGCGCACACTGGCGCTCGTTCCAACTCAATATGCCGATCACGCCGATCACCGACTTCCGAGTGCATCGGCAGGATCTCGTCATCGCCACGCAGGGTCGCGCGTTCTGGATTCTCGACGACCTCGCGCCACTCCAGCAGATGACAGACGCCAGTGCAAACGCTGGATCGAAACTCATCAAGCCACGCGAGGCAGTTCGCTACCGCTATCGCAGTGGCTTTGGCGGCGAGGAAGCCACGCGTGAAGCCGCAGACGACACACCGCAATACATCCCCGCCGGCGCGGTACTGAACTACTGGCTCGCGTCAGCCGGCTCGACGCGACTCGAAGTCCTCGACGCGAAGGGCATGGTCATTCGCGCCTTCTCGAGCGACAGCGTGCGCGATACGTCGTACGTCGCCGCGGGAACGGCACGCATTCCAGCCCGCGCTGGGCTCAATCGCTTTGTGTGGGACATGACCTATCCAGGTGCGTGGACTGCGAATGCCGCAGGTCGTGGTGGGCGCGGCGGCGGCCCCATGGCGCCGCCGGGAAATTATTCCGTCCGTCTCTCCGCCAATGGCGTGACGACGACGCAACCACTCACGCTGCGCGCCGACCCGCGCGTCGTTCGCGATGGTGTCACACCTGCCGTGATAAACGCGCAGTTCGCGCACAACATCCGCGTTCGCGATCTCGTGAGCGACGCCAATCACTTTGCCGAACAACTCCGCGCGGCACGCGCACGCGCCGACGTCCGTGCACTCGAGGCCGAGTTTTTTACCCCACCCACCCGCTACAGCAAACCCGGTCTTCAAACACACATCACCTACCTCGGCTCCATGACGAACGGCGCCGATCAAGCCGTTGGCAAGGACGCCATCGATCGATACACCGAGCTCCGCAAGGCGCTCGATGCTTTGGTGGCGCGTCTGAAGCGTGTCATTCCGAGCGGAGCGCGCAGCGCGGAGTCGAGGAATCTGCACCTTGGCTCGTGGCGCACGGCCCCGTGATTGCTCCACCCCCGCGCCGCACACGCCGTAGTTAGCACCGGCTCTGCGATCTACGCGCTGGGCGGCGCCGGTGCAGAAACAATTCACTACGCCCTTAAAACACCGACCCGCTTGAGGAACTCGACAATCAGCCCCGTCGCATCCGCGCCCTCCGGCGCCGTGTAACTGCCCGTTGCAGATCCGCCACTCCACGCATGACCCAGCAGTGCGAACAACTGCGTCTCGACCGAGCCACCGTTCGGCCCAGTGCGCGCGTTCACCGCCGTCCATTGCTCCTTGATGCGCTCGAGATTCGTCGGCGACACCACTTTATCCGCGCCACCCTGCAACGCAAGCACATTCACTCGGCGCTTGTGCGAACCCATTGCATTCAATACTGGGCCGGCGAGCGAATCGCTGACCGGTGCCATGCCCTTCATGACCGCGAGTGCGGTCATCACGTCATTCGCGGCGAATGCCGGAAGACCTGAATGCATTGCGAGGGCGCCGTACCGCTCCGGATAATCGGCCACGAGGTTTGCGGCCATGGCCGCCCCTGCGGACATCCCCACAACTGCAATCCGATTCGCCGTGACGCCTTCCTTTCGCGCGATTGAATCGATGAGCGCCGCGAGAAGTCCCGCCTCCCCTCTATCGCGCGACGTCTGATCCGGCGAATACCAATTCCAGCATTTCTGAGGATGAGCGCCGGCGGTCTGCTCTGGATAAAGAACGAGAAAGCCACCACGATCTGCCGCCTCGTTCATGCGTGTTCCGCGTGCGAAGTCGTCTGCGGTCTGCGTGCACCCGTGCAGCATGACGACAAGCGCGCGCGACGCCGCCGTTATGCTCGCCGGCCGATATAGCACGAACTCGCGTGATCCACCGGCATCGGTGAAGCTCGCACGAACGTTGTTCTGTGCTTCGAGCTGGGGCGCGCCCGCAAGCAAAAACATGCTCGCAAGCAGAATGGCCGACCGGCCGACTCGCAGGCTGACGGACAGCGTCAAAATGTTATCCCTCCGCCCACGGTGATCACCTGCCCCGAGATGTAGTTCGACTCGGGTGAGCAGAAGAGATAAACGCCATCCGCCGCCTCTTCTGGCGTGCCCAGTCGTCCCAGCGGAATCGCACTTTGCTCCAGCTGTTCAATGAGCGCCGGCTGCACGCCGACCTTCCGCACCTCACCCGCAACCTGCTCCGTTGTGATCGGCTGCGTCATGCGCGTGCGGATGAATCCGAACGCGACGCAATTCACATTCACCTTGTATCGTCCCCACTCCTTCGCGAGCGTTTTCGTCATTC
>JBBQHJ010000078.1:0-16122 GCA_038323865.1 Gemmatimonadales bacterium | reverse complement strand
CGAATGTCGATACGCCGGCAGGACTCGAGCCGCTGGGTGGCGGGCGCTTTCGGGTCGTGGCACCGACGGGCGGCGGAGAAGTTGGTGAGGTAGTGCACTTCACCGAGGATGCCGGCAAGCCGATGCGATTGCATCTCGGCGACGGCTACTTCGATCGCGTGAAGTAGAACACGCTCAGGGATCGGCGAACGTTCATCCATGACTATTTCATGAACCGGGAGAGATAAGCTCATGGACCATCGCGTGATTCTCGCGTCCGCGCTCGCTGGCGGCCTGATGATGATGCCCTGTGCCGCGGTGCAGGGGCAGGGCAGTGACTGGCCGAGCTTCGGTTCTGATCCCGGCGCGACCAAGTACTCGTCGCTCACGGTGATCAATCGCGCGAACGTTACGTCGCTCGTTCGTGCGTGGAGCTGGAAGGTCAACGAGACGACGATACGGAAAACGGACAGCACGCTCGCCGCGCGGCCGGGAAACTTTCAGGCGACGCCGCTCATGATCCGCGACACGCTCTACTTCAGCACACCATACAATCGCGTAGTGGCGATGCACGCTGCCTCTGGTGAAGTGATCTGGACGTATGATCCAGAGGCCTACAAGGCGGGGCAGCCATCGAACGGGACGGGTTTCGTGCACCGTGGCGTTGCCGCATGGAGTGACGGACATTCGCGGCGCATCTTCATGAACAGCCGGTGGAACCTGATCGCGCTGGACGCCGCGACGGGAAAGCCGATACGCACCTTCGGCGATACCGGGGTCGTTGATCTCGTGAACGGGCTGCGCCGTTCGGTGAATCGTGTTCACTACACGAACACGTCACCACCCGTCGTCGTGGGCAACCTCGTCATCGTCGGCAACGGCGTGGGCGACCGCCTCGTGTACAAGCGCGATCCACCGGGAGATGTGCAGGCATTCGACGTCCGCACCGGCAAGCGCGTATGGATCTTCCACACCATTCCCGACTCGGCAGAATTCGGAGTCAACACATGGGAGAACGATTCGTGGCGCACCACCGGCCACACGAATGTCTGGGCCCCGTTCTCTGTGGACGACAAGCGCGGATTGGTGTACCTCCCGGTGAGCACGCCCAGCAACGACTGGTACGGCGGAAACCGGCTCGGCGACAATCTCTTCGCGGAGTCGATCGTGTGTCTCGATGCGAGGACCGGGCAGCGGAAGTGGCACTACCAGATGGTGCACCATGGGCTCTGGGACTACGACCCACCTGCGCCGCCGGTGCTCGCGACGATCACGGTGAAGGGCAAGCGGATCGATGCCGTCGCCGTCCCCACGAAGATGGGTTACCTGTTTGTCTTTGATCGCGTAACGGGAAAGCCGGTGTGGCCCATCGTCGAGCGGGCGGCTCCAACAAGCGACGTTCCCGGCGAACGCGTGGCGCAAACGCAACCGGTCCCGACGCTTCCTGCCCCATTCGCGATGCAGGGATTCACGGAGAGTGACGTCGTCGATTTCACTCCCGCATTGAAGGCGCGCGCACTCGACATTCTTCGGCGCTATCGCATCGGTCCACTGTATACGCCGCCCTCGTTGCCGGGAACCGTGGTAATGCCTGGCGCGATCGGTGGAGCAGGGTGGGGAGGTGGAGCGTTTGATCCGGAGTCTGGAACGATCTACATCAAGGCGAGCAATTCACCGGCGCTCTATCGGATCTTCAAGACTGCTTCGGCCTCCGACACCGTCGACGCGAGCTACATGGTGGACCTGGCGCATTCGTCGCTCAGCGTCTCACTCGATCCGCCGTCGGATACCGCAGCAGAGCATCAGGCGCCGGTGATGGATGTTCCCATTGTGAAGCCGCCCTATGGAACACTCACGGCGATCGACCTGAACACGGGCGCACGCCGGTGGCAGGTGACGCTCGGCGACGCTCCGGAAATCCGTCGTCACCCGTCACTTCGCGGAGTCGCGCTTCCTCCGTTACTTGGCGTTGCCGGCGCACCCGGTGCGATCGTGACGAAGGGCGGACTGCTCTTCGCGAGTGGGGGTGGCTCGGTGCTGTACGGAATCGACAAGACGACCGGCGCAACGCTCTGGTCGGCGGATCTCGGAAAGCGCGCCTATTCCGTTCCGATGACATATAGAACTCGCGACGGTCGTCAGCTCGTGGTGATCGCAGCGGGTGCAGGAAACGACGCGGAGCTCATCGCGTTCGCGCTCCCTTCGCGCGCGCAGGCACAGCGCGCGCGCGGAGTTTCCGCCGAGATGATCGACAGCATTGTGCACGCGAATTTTGACGGAAAGGGAATCGTTGGCCTCTCTGTCGGAGTCATGCAGCACGGCACAGTGGTGCTTGCGAAGGGCTACGGTATGGCCTCGCTCGAGCGGAAAGTGCCGGTAACGAACGCCACGACGTTTCCGATCGGGTCCGTGACCAAGCAGTTCACGTGCAGCACGGTGTTGTTGCTCGAGCAGGATGGCAAGCTGTCGATGTCGGACAGAGTAGCGAAATATTTTCCGGCACTCACGCGCGCACGAGAGATTGCATTGCGCGATCTCGGAGGAATGACGGCGGGCTATCGCGACTACTATCCGCTGGACTACGTGGACACGGAGATGCGCGCCGATGTGACGGCGAGCGAAATTCTTTCTCGCTACGCCATGCGGCCGCTCGACTTTGATCCGCGGACGCGCTGGAGTTACAGCAATACGAATTTCGCGATTCTCGGTGCCGTGGCCGAGCGTGTGAGTGGAAAGTCGTTGGGCGCGCTGATGCAGCAGCGCATCTTCGGGCCGGTGGGCATGACGCACACCACATTCGATCCGCCAACCACCGGCGCGCCGATGGCAACGGGCTATCGCAGCTGGGCGCTTGCGGATCCAACGCCGGCGCAGCCCGAGGGAAAGGGATGGACCGGGGCGGCGGGTGCGATCTGGAGTACGCCAACCGACCTGCTCGCGTGGGATCTCGCGCTCGTGACGGGCAAGGTGCTTGGTCCCAATGCGTACCGCACGCTCACCACGCCGCAGCGTCTCGTGGACGGGCGCTCAACGGGGTACGGCTGCGGCGAGCGCATCACGGATGCAGGTCCGGCCATCACGTTGAGCCATGGCGGCGCGGTGAGCGGCAGCGTCACGGCGAACACGGTGCTGCCAGCCACGCGTTCAGCGGTAGTGCTGCTGGCAAACAGCGAAACGGGTCTCGGTGAACTCAGCAACGCGCTCGTGGCGGCGCTGTTGCCGCAAGCAGATCTACCGGCGATTGCCGGGCTGCCGGCACTCGAGGCAGCGAAGACGTATCTCTCCCAGCTCGCGGCGGGGAAGGTTGACCGATCCACGCTCAGCGCCGATTTCAATGCGCACCTTACTCCGGCGCTCGAGGCGGCTGCGGCGGCATCACTGACTGCGCTCGGTGGTATTTCGAACGTGCAGGTTGTCTCGCGGCGCGAGCGCGGCGGGATGGAAGTGGCGGTCCTTCGCTTACTCGTGGGCAACGTTCCGACGAGCGGTACGATGTACCGAACGCCAGATGGGAAGATTCAGCAGGTGTTGATCACGCGGCAGTAGTGATGGCCTATTGAGTGCGGCCGAGATACTTGTCCAGCCATTCGAGCGACTCCTGAATTAGTTGCGCCCTTGGTAGTGTGTGCCCGCTCTCGTACACCACGTAGCGTTTGCGATCGGCGGGGGTTGCGAGCATCCGGAAGAAGGGCTTCTGCGCGGTTTCCGTGGGGAAGTAGTAGTCGTACTTCCCGTTGAGCATCAGCACGGGAACGGTGATGTGCTGGAGAAAGTTGAACGGATCCGCCTCGGGGCGTGCGGGCTGCATGCGAAGCCCGGCAATGAACAGGATCACTGCCTTGAAGCGTGGCTCGACTGCCGGAACCAGTCCACCGATGCGCCCGCCCCAGCTCACGCCGAAGTACGCGAACCGTGCGGTGTCGATGTCGGCGCGCGTGGCGAGGTAGTCCATCGACCTCCGCACGTCCTTCGCCCACATCACCACGTGATCGCGATATTGCACACTCGAGTTGGGAATCGAGCGCGTCATGCTGTCACGGCGCTCATACGTGCCCTTGAAGATGGGTAGCATCACCGCGCGCCCGCTCTTGACGAAGAAGTCGATCAGTGGACCGCTCGCGAGGGACGCGCTCGACGCGATATCGAATCCATTGTCACCGGGGAAGTAGACGATGGTCTGGTACGGCGGGTGACTCCCTTTCGGGATGAAAAGGAGCGCCGGCACGCGTTCATGGCCGTAGGCCGCGTCGAAGCTCACGTGCTCGAGGACCCATGACGACGGCGTGGTGTCGCGACGGTCGACCTTCGCATTGAGTGGCGTATGATCGTAGTCGTACTGCTGTCGCAGGGTCTCGAACACCACTGGTGACACGGGCTGTTCCTTCGAGAAGTCGCGAAAGGCGCGGGTTAGTGGTTGCTGCGCGAGGGCGAGTGCTGGTTCAGGGCGGAGAAACTTCGCGAGCCTGACGCCGTTGATGGCCGAGCGGTCGAGCGGTGCCTGTGCATATGCGTCATTGAACGAGTAGGGAAGATCGCTGTAACCGCCACCGAGGATGTAGTGATTCCCCTCGCCGTCGTCGTTCGAGCACCACTCGCGAACATTGCCGGCCACGTCGTAGACGCCGAACGGGGACATCGTCGTCGTGGCGCCCCGCCGCGTCGGCGCCGACGTGCCGAGCGTGCTTCCGGGGACGATCCACGTACTGCTGTGTGGGTCGGCCGCGCGCGTCCAATGGTAGACTGTCGGGAGCGCCTTGCCGGTACTCCTTGTTCGACACTTCGTAGCGATCGATCAGGAAATCCGACAGCGCGATGTCCGCGTGCTGGTCCACTCCCGGCAGGTCCGCCGAGATTTGGCCTGCGCTCACGTGCACCATCTCCGCGTTCGACGACGCGGCAGAATCGAGGACGAACTCCAGCGACTGGGAGCCCGACGAGACTAGCACGTTTGCGGTGCGATAACCGGGCAGTGAGAGACGCAGCCGCGTCGGACTTCCCCGCGGAAGCAGCATGGTGTCGGTCGGTGTCGTTCCTATCGTTTCCCACCTGGTCGTGTCCGTGAACGTCGCGCGCTCCACGGTCGCACCCGCCGGCGTCGTTCGCACCACCCCTCGGCGCGCGATGCGTGTCCACAGTGACTGAACGGCGGAATCGCGCGGCAGGATGTCAGCGACCTGCTTCTGCACCGCGAACGCGCTGTCGTACAGGGCATCGCCGGCGAGTCGCTGCACGGCGGGGATCCCCGTCTCTCGGGCCCATCGCTCGCGCTGCACTCGTTGCATGTACGTGTTTCCAATCAGGCCGAGCACGAGCACGGTGATCAGACCCGCGGCAGCCGTGCGCCGTGACGGGCGCCGGCTGGTCGATGACGGCACGCCATTCGTCGGGGTCGTCAGCTGCTCGACGTCGGCGAGCAGGTCATCCGCACTCTGATACCGTGCCTCCGGTTGCTTCTCGAGACAGCGCGCGATGATTGCCTTGAGCGCCGGCGGAGCACCTGTCAACGGTGGAGGAGGCTGCGTGATCTGTGCGGCGAGGAGCGCCTGCGTCGTTCCGCTGAATGGCGGCCGGCCCGAGACCATCTCGTAAGCGACAATGCCCACCGCATAGAGGTCGGTTCGATGGTCGATGTCTGGATCGCCGGCTGCCTGCTCCGGGGACATGTATGCCGGCGTTCCGAGCGATGTGCCGAGGCTCGTCAGCGTCTCGGTGGACTGCGCACGCGTATCGCCGCGCGCGTGCGACATCGCCTTTGCCACGCCGAAGTCCACCACCAACGCGTGGCGGTCGGCGAGCATGATGTTGTCGGGCTTGATGTCGCGATGCACGATGCCGTGGCGGTGCGCATGCGCCAGCGCATCCACCGTATCGCGAAGAATCCTCGTCACCTCGGCGATCGGCAAACCGCCCGCCGACTGGACGAGCCGATCGCGGAGCGACTTGCCCTCGACGAACGGCATCACGTAATACGACAAGCCGTTTGTCGTGCCGGAATCGATCAGCGTGAGGATGTGCGGGTGCTGGAGCTGCGCACCAAACGTGATCTCGCGGAGAAAGCGATCTGCGCCCACCGCCGATACGAGCTCTGCATGCAGCACCTTGATTGCCACCTGGCGATCGTGCCGCACGTCGCGCGCGAGGTAGACGGTCGCCATTCCGCCGGCGCCGATCTCCCGCTCGACGACGTACCGTCCGGCCAGTGCCGTATTGAGGTCAGAAATGGAATGCATGGTCTACCGTCGGCTCAACGAATGTTGCACACGACGCGAAACTACCGATGAGACGGGGCGAGTGCCATCATCACCGGTGCACGCGCACGAGGATCTCGATCCATGGTGCGACGTCGGCTGTGGTGTACTCGCTGATGCGATTCATGGGTGCGTGTGGGCGAAGGGTCTCCGATGAATCCGTATTGCGAGCTTTGGGCTGCGGCGACGATACCTTCGTGAGGTGCAGATTCCTCGACTGCGCTCGGAATGACACCAACGGCCACGCTCGGAATGACACCACCGGTCACATGACGCGTTCTGCTCTGTCCATCTTGCTCGCCTTCGGACTGGCAGCGGCTTGCACCAGCGCTGCGTCAACGGAGACATACGACCTCGTCATCGCGAACGGGCGGGTGATGGATCCGGCATCGGGAATGGATTCGTCGCGACACGTCGGCATAACACACGGTGTCATTCGCGCCGTGTCATCGCAACCACTGCAAGGGCGCGACACAATTGATGCGCGCGGCATGGTGGTGGCTCCGGGATTCATCGACCTACACCAGCATGCGCAGGATTCCGCGGCATATCGCGTCGAAGTGCTGGACGGCACGACCACGGCGCTCGAGCTGGAAGGTGGTACTGATGATGTGGACTCCTGGTATGCCGCTCGCGCCGGCAAGTCGATCATCAATCACGGTGTGAGTATCTCGCATACCGACGTTCGCATCCGGGTGATGCACGACTCGGGAACGGACTCGCCTCTTGGCGCGGCGAAGTCGCGCGCGATGACGACCGCCGAGTTGCGCGAAATGGTGTCGTTGTTCGATAAGGGCTTTCGGCAGGGCGCGGTGGCGGCTGGGATGATTATCGAGCTGACACCGGCGGCGACGCCGTGGGAGATCCTCGAGGTGTATCGCGTGGCGGCACAGTACGGCGCTGCTGTTCACGTCCACATGCGCGCGACTCCCGAAGCGCAGTATTTCCTCGAAACCGAGGAGGTCATTGCAGCCACGGCGATCACGGGAGCGCCGACGCACATTGTGCACATCCAGAGCTCCCTCGGCGAAGACACACCACGCGGACTTCAGCTCGTCCGCGGCGCACGTGCTCGTGGTCTCGATATCACGACTGAGATGTATCCGTATACGGCATCCATGTCGGAGATCGAAGGAGCTGACACCGACGACTGGAAGAGTTGGTCGGACAAGAAATTTCAGCGCTTCGAGTGGGCCGCTACCGGCGAGCGGTTGACGAGGGCGACTTTCGCCAAGTACCGCGCCATTGGTGGCTTCGTCATCGAGTACAACAATCCCGAAAGCGTGGTCACTGAGGCGATCGCCGATTCACTCCCGATGATTGCGAGTGACGGCATTCTCCACGGCAACGTGGGACATCCACGCGTGGCTGGAACGTTCGCCCGTGTGCTCGGTCGCTACGCTCGCGATCTCAAGACGCTTTCATTAATGGAAGCGCTTCGCAAGATGACCATCGAACCCGCCCGACGTCTCGAGCATCGTGTACCGAGTATGGCGCAGAGAGGCCGGCTTCAAACGGGTGCATCGGCAGACGTGGTGGTGTTCGACGCGTCTTCAGTGATTGACGGAGCCACCTACCGAGAACCGACCTTGCCGCCAAAGGGCATTCGTGATGTGATCGTGAATGGCGTGCCGGTGGTACGCGCTGGTGCGCTGCGCGGGGGAGTTTTTCCGGGGCAAGCAATTCGCGGGCACATGCAATAGACAGGGAGCGCAACGATGGAGCGACGTGAATTCATTCGCCTCACCGCAACCGCAGCGGTCTCGGCCAACGCAGTCGCTGGATTCGGTGAAGCTGCAGAACTCGATGCCGTGTCCGACGATGACGTGTATTGGGCGCGACTCCGCCGCAACTACGACCCGCCCACGGACTACGCCGATCTCGACCAGGCCAACACGGGGCCGACGCCGCGCTCCGTGTTCGATGCTTACGTCAGGCGTGCGCGAGAACTGAGTCACGCGCCGGCTGAACGCTTTGGCGACATGTGGGACAAGGATCTCGACACGCTCACTCGCCCGGCACTCGCAAAATACCTCGGCACTGCGCCTGCGCGCCTTGCGTTCACTGCGAACGCAACGACGGCACTCAACACGGTGCTGCATGGCTTTCCACTCGAGCGTGGCGACGAAGTAATAGTCACTGACCATGAATATCCGGACATGGTCGAGACACTACTCCTGCGCGCGCGGCGCGACGGGATAGTACTCCGCACTGTGACGGTGCAGAGCGCGAATGAGGTTGCGCTTTTGTTGGTGTCGCGTGTGGATCAAGCAATCAACCCTCGTACGAAGCTCCTTCTCATCTCGCATGTCAGCGCGTGGTCGGGTGCGGTACTGCCAGTGGCAGAAGTGTCAAAGACGGCGCGCTCGCGAAACGTGGCGGTGCTTGTTGATGCGGCTCAGAGTGTCGGCATACTCGACGTCCACTTCGATGCGATCGGATGTGACTTCCTCGCCGCATCGCTGCACAAGGGACTCGGCGCGCCACTGCCAACGGGCGTACTGGTCATGCGCGCCGAGCATGTGGGGAAGGTTGCGCCTCTTCATCCGCCCTCGTGGGACACTGCGAAGCACCCGATGGATCTGTACGAATGGTCGGGCACCTTCAACGTTGCTGCACTGTCCACCGTTCGCGAAGCGCTTCAATTCCAGCTCGACATTGGCGCCGAGCGGAAGCGCGCGCGTCTTCAGAAGCTCGGCGCGTATTGGCAGGATGCGCTGGCCGGTGTGAGTGGTGTGCGATTGCTGACGTCACGACGGCCGGGACGTTGGTGCGGGCCGGCTGCGTTTGCTGTTGAGGCAGTGCCGTCGTCGCAACTGATGCCCTATCTCCGTCGCAAGCGACGAGTCTTAGTGCAGGACAAATCAGGCCGACACTCGCCATTCACTAACGCGATTCGTGTTTCACCTGGCGCGCACTCGACGTTCGCGGAATTGGATCGGCTCGTGGAGGCAGTGCGTGACGTTGCGCGCGCGGGGAGCCTACCTGCGGACGGTGCTCGCGACTAGCGCGAGCCACCACCAAATCGCGTCGCCGCAGTAGTGAAGCGATTTGCTTCCGCGCGATTGCCGCGCGCGGCGGCCAACGTCGATGCGTGTTCGTACGCCGAGCGGGTGAGCACGATGCCATCCGGTCCCCATGGCGTCGAGAGGTACCATCGGCTGGCGACCTCCAATTGATTCGCGCGCTCGAGTGAACGCGCGCGAAGCCAACGACCGGTTGGCGAATCGATGGCATCGCCGATGGCGTCGAGCTCGCGGACCACGCCGAGACTGTCGTGCATGGCGTCAGCATGCATGGCTTGCACGACATGGACGGCTTCAACAAATCGCGGTGATGAATGACCGCGCGCCGTGAGAAGCTGCATTCGTCGCGCGAACGCGGGCTCGTCACTGGCGCGCACAGCAAGCCGCGCGGACGCTAGCCGACGTAGCCATCCAACAGGCGACGTGTCAGCGCGCGCGGCACGCTCAAGTACATCACCCGCGCGACGCCATTCGTCCACTGGAATCTTTGCATCAAGCGACGACGCGATGTCGCTCCAACTTTCTGCCGCGCCAATTGAATCAAGCGCAGCCAGCGCCGCGCCCGCAGCAACGACGTCCGTCCACTGCGCTCGGGCAACCGCGATTTCCTGAACGATCGTAAGTCCCGCGGTGCGGATCCCGCGCGAGTCGGTCGTTGCCGCAAGCGAATCGACGATTGCGCGGGCGAACGGTGTAACACCAGTGGAATAAATCGCAGTTCGTATCAGGAAGTTGGCCTCGCCCGGCGGCATCTCGCGCAGCGAGCGCACCAGTCCCGCGGTATCGGCGATGGAGTTGTCTGCCAACGACATCATGACTCGTAGAAACTGCACCGTCCGATCTGACGGATCGCCTTTCGCGAGCAAAGGTGCAAGCAGCGCGTGCCCGCGCGCGATGTCCCCGCGCTCGAGCGCAAGCTGGATGAGATGATGGCGTACCTCGGGATGCGACGCAGAGTCCAGGGACAACGCACGCACGAGTGGCGCTTCGGCATCAGACGTCGGATGACCGAGCAGCGGACCGACATGCATGCGAAACTCGCCAAGCTCCGCCCACGGATCGGCGTCGTCGGCATAACGCTGTACGAGTGTAAGAAGGCCACGTTCGGCGCCGGCGTAGTCTCCGATATCGCGCGCGTGCATGGCGTCCAGCAGAAGCGCCTGGCGCGGCGGCAGTTGCGCGGCGAGTTCTCGTGTTTTCGCGCGCGCGGCTGCGCCGCCGTCGCCTTCCTTCGCCCATGCCTGCGAGAACGCCAGCCGATACCACGCCATCGCATATGAGGAGTCGATGCGAACGGCGTCACGATACCACGTCATCGCCGTGCCCAATCGCCATTCACGGAGCGCGCGCTCGCCGGAAAGAAACGCCTTCAGCGCCGGCACGGACACCGTTCCGCCGACGATGGAGTTTCCGAGCGTGCGTCCCTCGCGCGCGACTAACAAAGCGACGCCGAGCTGATCAGCGAGTGAGAACAGGGAATCCACCGAACCGCTCACGGTCGCACGAAGAACGCGGTGGTCGGAACCGTTCGGCTCGCGAAGCTCGGCGTCGATTTCGAGATGATCGCCAAGCACGACGACGGTGCCGTGAACGAGCACATTCGCGCCAATGCCGATCACCCGCGAATCCGCCTCGGCGCCGGTGGAACCGCCGTGACGACCGATGGCGTTGAGCACCGCGTTTGATTCGAGTGTTCGCAACACGCCGGGCGCATCGAGTCGTGTCGATAGCAGCGCTGACAGTGCTTCGCCGAGGAAGGCGCGCGCGGTGTCGCCGCGGATGTCGAAGGGTAGAACGGCGAGGACGGGAATTCCTGGTGTTCGCTCCGAGTCGCTGCGACGCGAAAGCACAGAGCGCGCCGCAACAATGGCCAACACGATGACTGCGGCGGCAGGGACCCATCCTCGCCACGGGTGCGTATGGCGTGGCGCTTCAGTGCTCAGAGCTGGTTCTTCCACGGCGATCGGCGGAGCTGACACAACTGGCTTCGGTGCAGGCAGAATCGCTGGCTGTGCAACCTTCAACTCTTCTGCGAACGCGAGCACCGCCGGATCAGCATCCACTTCGAGTTCCGCCTTGACGATTGCAGCGTGTGTGCGCGCATGTTGCACGGCGGCTGCGCGATCACCGGAAGCGACAAGCGCTCGCATCAGTGACAATGCAACGCGCGAGCTGATCGGATCGGCGGCGGCGAGTTGTCGCCAGCGTCGTACGGCTTCGGCCGAGTCTGCGCGTGCATCGGCGGCGGTGGCGAGTGACTCGATGGCTTCGCGCGCCTGTCGTGCGAGGGCGCCGCGTTCTTCTTCGCACCAGCGCTCGAACTGATCCGCGGCCGGAAAGTGAACGCCGTCGAGGAATGGTCCGGCGTACACGCCCAGCGCCCGTTCATAATCCCGCGCGGCGATGGCGTCGCGGAAAATCCAGAGATCGCAGTCGAACGAGTTGCGTTGGAGGACCAGATCCGTGGCGCCGCTGATTGCGTCGACGCCGAGGTCCTGTTTCAAGCCATAGAGGACCTGTCCCAGGGAATGACGTCCGCCCTCATCGGAGCTGTCAGGCCACAACAACGCCAGCAGCCGTTCCCTCGGTACCGGGCGGTCCGCGCTGGCGAGCACTGCAAGTGTTGCGAGACGGTGGCGCCGCGTCACTCGGACGGCGCCGGTCTCGTTTTCGATCAGTGACAGACCCCCGAACAGCTTGAGGTGCAAGGACATACGGCCGATGACGCGGCGATGACGGGCGGATGTGGTGGCATCACGAAGATAGGCGCGGGCAACAGAGCCCAACACTATCACATCATTCGGAGGATACGGACATGCAGCCCTTCAATATCATCTGCACGTTGGCCGCAGGCATCACGCTCGTGTCGGCGTGCGGTAGTTCGTCGACCACGGCGCCTGTGCCCAACATGGTGCGCTATTCGGGGACAGTGAATCAGCCGGCGGCGGGCGGCTTCCTGGTTTACAAGATTTCAGGCGTCTGGACGCTCGCCGCAGACGGATCGCTGATCACGGGGACGGACACTGTCACGATCCTGGACGCAAAGGTGTACGGCGTGCAGGGAACGTCGACCATGACGATGAAGACACGTTGCGTCGGGATCGTCGGCAAGGATGCGTGGGCGGAAAACGAAGTCGTCACGACATCGAATCCGCAGTTCGCCTCCGTGGGGAGCCGCAGCATTGTTCGACTGAGCCTGACGAGTGGAAAGCCGCAGGGTGGTGGCGGACCGCTCGAGATCTGGTATCCAACGGGAAATGTTTGCGTCGATCGTCCCGCGGCGATGCCAGCGTTCGATCTGCAAAATGGACAGCTGTCTTTCCCGTGAACTTCAGCAACGCGAAACAGCCTCGGCGATGTGGCCGAGGCTGTTCTCTTGTTGAAGAGTTTCTTCTATTGAAGGGGTGTGAAGCCAACGCTCTTTGCGAGTGTTGACGGGTCATAGCGATGTCCGTTGGCGATCACCATCCGGACGCGTCGCACGTTGCTGATGTTCTGCAATGGATCGGCATCGAGCACAATGAGATCTGCGCGCTTTCCAACGGCGATAGTTCCGATCTCCTTCTCCAAGCCCATCGCGCGCGCGGGTACGAGCGTCGCGCTCTGGATTGCCTCGAGCGGAGTGAAGCCGGCCTGCACGTAGAGTTCGAGCTCGCGGTGCAGTGAATGATCGGGCACGATTTGATCCGTGCCGGCGACGACCGGCACACCGGCGCGGTGCAATGCAGTGACAATAGCCTTCTGCATCCTGAACGCATTGAGGACGTGCGCCGTATCGGCGGCTCTTACACCCGTCGCCTCGATGCCTGCTGCGAGCTGCGGAGGAAGTGTTGCGAAACCAGGTTCGAAGCTGGAGATCGGCACCGAAGCTGGATGGGAGACGAGCTCCCCGATGGCAAGCGTCGGATCGATGACGGTGTGATGCTCGACAAGGAATTGAATTGCGCGTTTCGCCGAGTCGCCTTCGATGTCGGCGGGAGTGTGCATGCCGAACATGCTCGTGAGGAACGACGCGTGATTGATTTGATCGTAGCCGGCGTTGATGGCTTCGTACGTCGTCATGCCTCTCGGAACGTGCCCCGTCACCGTCATGCCCAACCGATGCGCCTCGGCGGTGATGACCGGCACGAGTGCGGGCAGCACACTCGAATAGATCTTGATCTGCTGAAAGCGGGCGGCCTTGTACTCGCGCACCAGCGCGATCGCACGTTCAGGAGTGCCGGCTCTCCGCGCGCCGATGGCATTCGGTGATTCACCATCGATGAATCCAGCAACGAGGATGCGCGGTCCGACACCGCGACTCGAGCTGATGACGTCGCGCACCTGCCGAATGAATTCGAGTTCGTTGCCGACGTCGCGTGCTGTCGTTACACCTGCGGCGAGATACGCCGGGCCCCACTCGACCTGCGAGAAGTGGGCATGCATGTCCCAGAGTCCGGGCAAGATGTACTTGCCGGTGACGTCAACGCGTGTTGCGCCGGAGGGAATCACGGTGGTTGCACGTGGACCTGTCGCAGTGATTCGTCCGTCGCGAATGATCACGACGCCGTCTGATACCGATGGTGCACCGCTCCCGTCGATGATGGTGCCACCGGTGAGCGCCAGCACGCGATCGGCTGTTGCGCGCGTCTTCTGCGACGCGGCCAACGTCGCGAGACGCGCCATGCTGGACGTCGCGGCCTTAGCAATGAGCGTGGGAAGCGCCGCTTCATATCCTTCGCGCATGACTTCGAAGTGATTTCCGTCGGCCTCGTTGGTGACTGCGGCGATGAGTCGCATCTCGCTGTCGAACCAGAGTGTCTCATAGCCCCAGACCACACCGCCGACGGTGTAGCGCGACGCGACGACGCTGCGACTGCCGGCGCGGATCGTCTCGGCGCCGCCATACGTGATGGTCGCCGTGCCTTTCGGCAGGAGAGGCAACGAGTCTGGCTCTCCGTGCGACTTCCAGTAACGCACGAGTTCCTGTTGCACCGCGAACGGTGCGTATCCATAGATGGGAAACGCACGACCACTCGCAATCGCGCCGACTCCGACGCGAATATCGGCTCGCGGTGCCCTGATGCGGCGATAGTCGAAGGTGTCGAGTAACCCACCGGAGCGCATTCGCATCGTGACGCGCATGGTATCGGGCGAACCACGGTCGATGAATCCAAAGGTTGTGGTCAGCGTGCGCGTGCCACCGGAATCGACGATGGTGTAGTGCTCAGTGCCGATGGGGTTCATCTCCATGTGCAACACGAGCGTGCCTTCTTCAGCAGTCGCGTCATGGCTTCTCGATAACAGGTCAGCGTATTTCCGGCGCAGTGTGCGCGCCACGCCGATCGCATCGCCGCGCGGCGTGGTTGGAAACGCAGCCGTCGCATGCGACCAGTTCTTTTCCCACTCGCACATCTCGGCCGCGAACGGTGCGCGATCAAAGGTGGTGTTCCTCTCCAGCGAATGATTCAGCTGTGCGAAGAATGCTTGCCACCTCGGTCTGAAGTACGACGAGAACATCCCTTGCCATTCTTTGTAGGCGTAGAGATTGAGGTCGTCGTTCTGGCCTTCGGTACACTTGGTGCCCCAGAGCGTGACAAGATTGCGCGCATTCCATTCGTAGAGACGTCGCTCGGCGGGAGTCGAGCCCCATCGTTTCGCATCGGCAATCCAGCGGCCGAGTAGAAACTCCTCGCGCGTGCCGACGAGTTCGTCGATGTCGGTGAGCAATTGCAGGACGCGTTGCTCCGAGCGTTTCAGTGCGAGCGTGTCCTTCTGCGTGAAGGCTGTCTCGACGTCATTCACAAGCGGGAGTCCGAGTTGGCCGAGGACATGGCGAGTGAGATTCACGACGTCGTATCGATATGCATCGCTGTGCTTCAGCGCCGCGGAAGTATTCAACAGCGTGTCGAGTGCGGCGATGAGGAGCTTGTTGTCGTACGGAGCGATTGGCTCTGACCGATAGGCAGCGCCCTTCTTGTAGAACTGTGGGCGTTCGGCGAGGAAGTTTCCCGTCTGTGGTGCCGAGCGATATGCCGTGGCCAGCAATTGTCGCCAGGCACTCAACGCCGAGACGCTGCGAACGCCATAGCGTCGAGTCACATAGCCCTCGGTCCACCCTTCTATAGAAGGCACACTCTCTCGCCACGTCTGGTCCATCACGAAATCAGGCACGATGGGATTGGTGCCGAGTCCCTCCATCATCATGCCGAGCCCGGTGAGCCGGCCTTTGGCGGCGCTGCGACGCACGCTGTCGAGATTCGCGGCGATGCGCGGGAGATCGCCGTTCACCGTTACCTTGCCGCCGAAGTTGTACAGCACGTTCCAGATCCACGGCTTGCCGTAGAACGCCTGCCGTTTCTGCCAGACCGGATATCGGTCGCCCCAGAGGTCGAGCACGATCATGTGATCGTCGGGAACGGCGCCGAGTAGTGCGCGTGCTTGCGGTTCCTGCCAGAACTTTGCCTGGTAGTAGAGGAACCATGCCTGGAGAATCCACGTGGCGCTCGTGTCGGCAGAACTCATGGACGAATAAATCGCGCGCCCCATTCCGGCGAGGAATGTCGAATCGTTCGAGGGTGGATCGATCTCGTTGAATGGATCGGCCGCGTAGAGATGGTCGCTGCCGAAGAGTTCAGTCTGGCGCTTGATGAACTGTGATCCGAAACGCTGGAACAATGGATCGAGCGGATCCACGAACCATGTGCCAGTGAAGCCGGCGGACCAATCGCCGGTCTTGTGCAGCTTCGCGCTGGGGAACACGTCCTTCGTTGACTCGGGAACGTGGCCCGTGAATGACTGCAACACCGGCGACATCCCGAGCGAGCGCTCGCGTGCGAGGATCTTTCGCTCGAGCGTGATGTGACTGTCGATCCAGGAATCAGGGAGTG
>JBBQHJ010000077.1:0-16141 GCA_038323865.1 Gemmatimonadales bacterium | reverse complement strand
ACATCGTCGGCGTAGACCTCGGCGGCACGAACATCGTGGCCGGCGCAATGACCGTGGACGGCACCAAGCATCACGCCATGCGCAGCATCCCCACGAACTCGTCGGTGGGTGACGAAGGCGTTGCGGAGCGCATCGTGAACCTCGTGCAGAGCGTCATTCTCGATACCATCGAGCAGGGCGACGCCAGGCGCGGCGACTTCATCGGCATCGGCATCGGCGCACCGGGACCATTGGATCGCGAACGCGGCATCGTGCTCGTGGCCCCCAATCTCGGCTGGAAGGATTTTCCGCTGCGTGATCGCGTGTCGTCGCGGCTCAATCTCCCAACCACGCTCGACAACGATGCGAATTGCGCGACATTCGGCGAATGGTGGCAGGGCGCAGCGCGCGGTGGCACGGATGTCGTCGGTCTCACCATCGGCACCGGCATTGGTGGCGGCCTGATACTCGGCGGCGCGCTCTATCATGGTGCATCGGACATGGCCGGCGAGATCGGGCACACGACCATCGACTTGAATGGTCGTCACTGCAAATGCGGCAACTACGGTTGTCTCGAGGCGTACGCTTCGGCGCCAGCGATTGCCACGCGCGCGCGTGAGGTGCTGGTGCGCGAGGAAGGTGAGTCGACTATTCCCGGATTGGTGAATGGGAAGTTCGAAGACATCACCGCGCAGGTCGTGTACGACGCGGCCAAGCAGGGTGATCGTGTCGCCAGTGAAATCGTTCGCGACACGGCGAAGTATCTCGGTGCCGGTGTGGCGAACCTGCTCAACATCTTCAATCCCGACACCGTCGTTCTCGCCGGTGGTGTCACGGCTGCCGGCGATTCGCTCTTCGTGCCGCTGCGCGCTGAGGTGCGGCGTCGTGCGTTCAGTCCTGCGGTGAAGGCGTGTCGGATTGTGCCGGGTGAACTACCCGGGACAGCGGGCGTCGTTGGTGCCGTGGCGAGCTTCAAGCAGCAGCACCTTGGCGGCGTCTAATATCTGTCGTCCTGAGCAACGCGAGGGACCTGCTTCGCACGCCACGGAACAAGCAGGCCCCTCGCTGCGCTCAGGGCGACAGCCCAAAAAACGAATCGGCGTCATCGGCACCTTCGTCTGGGATGTCATTCACGGGCGTGATGCGCGCGCGGTGCCCATTGAAGAGTGGGGCGGCATCACGTACACGCTTGCCGGACTCGATGCTGCGCTGCCCGACGATTGGGAAATTGTCCCGATCCTCAAAGTGGGATTCGATCTCGCGCAGCGCGCGCGCGATTTCCTCCAGACGCTCAAGCACATCGCGCCGGATGCAGCGCTCGTGGAAGTGCCGTATCCCGGACATCGCGTGGAGCTGCACTACATCGACGACGAGCGCCGCACGGAATTCCTGACCGGCAATATTCCGGCGTGGACGTGGGTCGGCCTCAAGCCGTTGATCGACGAGGCAAAGCTCGATGCGCTGTACGTCAACTTTCTGAGCGGCTGGGAACTCGACCTCCCGACAGCGCAAATGCTCCGCGTTCACTTTCCGGGGCCCATCCACTGCGACCTTCATATGAAGGTGATGGCGGTGCAACCCGACGGACGTCGCACACCGGCCGCCATTCCGAATGTGGCGGAGTGGTGCGGGTGCTTCGATGTCCTTCAGATGAACGAAGAGGAGATGGCGACGATCGCTCCGGACGCAATGAGTCTTGCCGCGACCGCGATTGCGTCGGGTGTGTCGTGTCTTCTCGTCACTTTAGGCAAGCGCGGCGCTGTGTATGTGGCAGCACCGGGTTTTGATACGATATGTGACCTTCCCCCTCGACAGGGACTGTCCACATCACCCCGCGGCGGCACCGGTGGACTCGGCGCGGTGCGTTCCGCGTTGGTGCCCGCGGAAATTGTCAATACCCCTGCCGATCCAACCGGCTGTGGCGATGTTTACGGCGCCACCTATTTCTCTCGGATGCTCGCCGGTGATAAGTTGATTGACGCGATGACGGCAGCCGCACATGCAGCGGCCCGCAATGTCACCCATCGTGGTGCAACCGGACTCGCCTCCCACCTTCGCGGAGAAATCAGCCTCACGTGACCAGCGTCATTACAGTTCCTCCCTCGCTCGACGATCAGACGTTCGAGCAGGTGGTGGATCAGCTCGCGCAAGTTCCTGCAGATGCCGGGCTACTCGTTGACGCTCGCCACACGCGATGGGCCTCACCGTACGGACTCACGGCACTGCTGACGCTCGGCCAGTCGCGCCATGAGCGCGCCACGCTCGCGGTGCCGGAAGCGGAAGACACCGCCTCGTATTGGGCGCGGGCGAATTTCTTCCGTTACGCCGAGGACATTTTCGAGTTGTCGGGTTCGGTGCCTCGCGCGCGTACCGGTGAGGGAGCGACGCTGCTCGAGATCACACCTGTGACGAACAGTGATGATGTCCACACGGTGGTGGGTCGCATTCAACAGAAATCGCAGCAGATTCTCTCGACAGAGCTGCACATCGATGCGCGGGCCACGGTCGGCTTTGCCATGACGCTGTCGGAGATCTGCCAGAACATCATCGAGCACGCGGGCCGCGGCGGTTTCGTGGCCGTGCAGGCGTACACGTACAAGCGGAAGCCACCGTTTCGCCGCGTGGTCGCCATGGCCGTGTGCGATGCTGGTCTTGGATTCCGCCAATCGTTAGAGAGTCTCCCCGGTCGCGTTCGCGATGATCGGTGGGACGATGGTACCGCACTCGAAGAAGCAGTTATCCGTGGCGTGAGCCGTTTTCGTGACCCAGGTCGCGGTCAGGGGCTCGCCGGTGTGCGTAAATACATCGGACGTTGGGATGGCAAGCTGAGTGTCCGCAGCGGCACGGCGCGCATCGTTGCACTCGTGCCCGTTTGGGACAAGGACGAAGCGCTAACGCGAAAGCTTGCTCCGTTTCCTGGAGCACAGGTTCAGGTCATTATACCCGAGCGGGTCTCCGGGGGCTCGCCTTCATGAACCACATCGACGTGAGCACCGTGCTGCGGCAAACGCTGTCGTGCGAACTCTATTCCAATCTCGTCACGCGCCCAACGGGCGCGGCCGTGCGTACGCAAATCGAGGCACTCGTTGCAGATTCGCGTGAGCGATCGCTTACCGTGATTGATTTTTCCCATGTGGGAATGATCGATTTCTCCTGCGCGGATGAAGTCGTCGCGAAGCTCTTGCTGCGCTACGTTCGTGAGGAGCGCGGGGACCGCGAGGCGTACTTCCTGTTCCGCGGTGTCACCGAAGATCATTGGGATGCCATCGAAACGGTGCTCGAGCGACATGGTCTCGCGCTCGTGCTCGAGACGGTGGGCGGTGCGCGCGTCGAAGGGCAAGTCAACGACGGCGAGCGGCGCGTCTGGGAAAAGGTCTATGAGCTTGGGCGCGTGCTGCCGGCGGACCTCGCGAGCGCACTCGGTTCGGAACAGGGAGATACGGAGAACGTCTGCATGTCCCTGCACCGCCGGCGGCTGTTGATGCGGCATGACGACGCTTATGTCGCGGTGGGCGGCATGGGCGACGACGATGCCTGACGCACGCAATCGTCCACTGCGCGTTGCCGGTTTTCACGGCACGCGCGTGAGTGATGCCGATCGCGGGCCGCAAGTCAGGATCAACTCCGAAGACGCAAAGGACCGCCTCCTCGTGGATGGCGAGCTGGCGTGGGTGGCCGGCCCGCGCCGCCAGGAGCTGGCGACGGTTGTAGTGGACGACACCGTGCGCCGTGGCGATGTTGCATTGCGCGACATTACCGGCACGACGCTGTCGGAGGTGGTGCGTGTGATTAAACCAGATCTCGACTCACATACGCGTCGCGGCTTCTTCGCCTGAGCGCCGCCACACCAGGACACTGTGCCAGCTTCCCGACGTCCACGCCCGCACGCACTCTCGACGCTGGTGTTGCATGCGGGCGAAGAAGCACACGATAGCGATACACCGGTTGTCACGCCGCTCTATCAGAGTGTCAACTTCATCGGTGAAGTCGGATCGGCAGAAGAAGTCCGCTATCCCCGCTATGGCAATACACCCAACGCCGAAGTGGTGCAGCGGCGTCTCGCGGCGCTGGAGAAAGCGGAGGCGGCAATTCTGCTCTCGAGCGGCATGGGTGCAACGGCGTGCGCACTGCTCGCACTGCTGCGCCCCGGCGATCATCTCCTCGCATGCCGGTGGATCTACGGCGGTACGCGGAAGTTACTCGTCGAAGAGTTTGCGTCGCTCGGTATCGATGTCACGCTCGTCGACCCGGATGAACCACGCGCGTGGCGGAAGCGGATGCGCAAGGAAACGCGCGCCGTCTTTCTCGAGTCGCCTGTCAATCCAACGTGCCGCGTGCTCGACCTGCGGCCAGTCAGCTATCTCACCAAGGAAAACGGCATCGCACTGGTCGTCGATTCGACATTCGCGAGCCCGATCAACTTCCGTCCGCTCGAGCACGGCGCCGATGTTGTTGTGCATTCAACAACGAAATATCTGAACGGCCATCACGACGTCCTGGGCGGTGCGGTACTTGGCACAGCGCCATACATCGAGGAAGTGCGACAGAAGATGATCGTGTGGGGCCAAGCGCCCGATCCGTTCGCCTGCTGGCTGCTGGAGCGCGGCCTCAAGACGCTCGACGTGCGCGTACGTCGCCAGAATGAAAATGCCATGCGCATTGCCCAGTGGTGTGACGGCCGGAAGGAAGTGCGCGTGGTGCACTATCCCGGACTGCGCACGCACGGCGATCATGAGATCGCCGTGGCGCACCTCGATGGCTTTGGCGGAATGCTTGGCCTGGAATTGGTGGGTGGTGGTCGCGCGGCCGATCGTTTTGTTCGAAAGCTGCGCCTGTTCCGGCACGCGGTGAGCCTTGGTGGAGTCGACTCGCTGGTGAGCGAGCCGCGCTTCTCGTCTCACGCGCACCTCAAGAGCGAAGAGCGTAGCAAGCTCGGCATCTCGGACGGTTTCTTGCGTTTGAGTGTCGGACTAGAGGATGCGGACGATCTCATCGGCGATATCGAACAGGCCCTGCACTGATGTCTCAAATCATACTTGACGGCGACGCGCCCGAGGCTGAGCGCCGGCGTATCGAGCGGCGACACAACGCGAGCATTGGTGAACTGACGCTACCGGAAGTCAGGCGCATTCTCATCACCACGCTGCTCGCCGCCGTGGTGCTGGCGTTGTTTATCTGGATGGTGAAGGCGGTCGTCATCGCGGCCGTGCTGGGGCTGATCATTGGTTTCTATCTGCGGCCGTTGCACCTGATCATCAACAGCCGGGTCAACCGGCCCACCCTGTCGGCGATTCTCACGCTGCTGGCCGTGGTCGTCCCCGTGCTGGCGGTGCTGGCCTACAGCTATTCCGAGCTCGCGGACGTCATTGGCTATGCGAGCACGCATCAGGATTTCATCGTGGCGAAGATCGATACTGCCGTGGCGAAGATCCCGTTCCTGACGAACGCCAAAACGTCCGACACGCTGAGCCGATTCGTGGTGGAAGCCACGGCCTACGGGACGCGCTTGCCCCTGCTGCTCAGGTCGGCGGTAAAGGACTTCAGCATCTCGGCCACGATCTTCATGTTCACCGCCTTCTACATCCTGATCGAGGCGGAGAATATTGGCGCGTATTTCATGAGCAAGATTGCGCCGCGCTACGAGCACCTTCGTGTGGCGCTCGAGGGGAACGTGCGCGGTGTGCTGTACGGAGCGATCTACTCCACCCTGCTCACGCAAACGCTCAAGTCGCTGATCATTCTCGGAATGAACCTCGCGTTTCGAGTGCCATTGGCCGGTGCGCTGGCCGTGGTCTCGTTCATCATCGGGTTCTTTCCAATTGTTGGATCGTGGAGTGTGTATGTCCCGGTGGCCATCTGGCTCGTCATATTCCGTGACGCCATGGGCTCCGCGATAGCCATGTTGGTGATTGGCACGCTCGTGAACACGGTTTTCATTTCCACCTACCTCCGCCCAAAGATCGCGGCAGATCGTTCCGGTGTGCTGAACTTCTATTGGATGTTCGTGGCGCTCATCACGGGTGTCTACACGTTCGGCCTCGCCGGTATCCTGCTCGGTCCCATCCTCATCGGTCTTCTCAAGGCCATTATCGACACCGTGACATCCGGTTCCACCTGGAAGCTCATCGACGGCGCAGAGCCGGAGCCGTGACGGATTCGTCGTCCGAATGATTCGCATAACGCACGTCTCCAAGGTCTATCCTCGTACCGGTACCGCGGTCGATGACATCTCCCTCAATATTGCGAAGGGAGAATTTGTGTTCTTCACTGGCCCAAGTGGCGCCGGCAAGTCCACGTTGCTGCGCATGGTCTACATGGACGAACGTCCCACCAACGGTGAAGTCCGCGTGAGCGGTACCAGCTCCGTGACGGCGACGTCGCGCGATGTGGCCAAGCTCCGCCGAAAGCTCGGCATTGTCTTCCAGGATTTCCGGCTCCTCGAGAATCGAACCGCCGAGCAGAACATCGCGTTTGCGCTCGAGGTGACGGGGGCGCCGCAATCGTACATCGGCACCCGAGTGTCACGCGTGCTCACACAAGTTGGACTCGGCGGCAAGGGCACCGCGTATCCGCGGGAGCTGTCCGGCGGAGAACAGCAGCGCGTGGCCATCGCGCGCGCACTCGTGAATGACCCCTTCGTGCTCATCGCCGATGAACCAACGGGAAATCTCGACGACCGCGCCACACGCGGCGTGTTCCAGTTGCTGCGCGAGATCAACAGCGGTGGCACGGCGGTGCTCATGGCAACGCACAATCTCGACCTCATTCGCCGCCAGGAATTCCGCACGATCGAGATGAATCGGGGCGCCGTCGTGTTTGACTCCGCCGAGCAGCACGCAGCAAAACCGGCGGAGGGGTGATGCAGCGCTCCGTTCGCGACGTCCTCATCGGATTCCGGCGCGCGCCGTTGCTCAGCATGCTGAGCGTGACGACGATCGCGTTTTCGTTGTTCGCATTTGGTCTGTTCGGACTCGTGGCGCTGAACATTCGGCAGGCGCTCGACAAGCTCGAGGATCGCGTGGAAATCCGCGCCTTCGTGGCCGAGGGCACCACGCCGGAGCAAATGGGCATCGCCTACGGCGATATCGTCAAATATCCGGAAGTGCAGAAGGCCGTGATCGTGACGCAGCAGCAGGCGCTGGCTCGTGCGCAGCGGGAACTCGGTGAGTTCCGCGACGTATTCGAGGGCGCCGTGCTTCCCGCGTCCATCGACGTACGACTCAAGCCTGGCGCGCGTGATCCCGCCACGGTGAAGCGCGTATCTGCGCGCGTGCGTGCGTTCTCCTTCATCGATGATGTTCGCTACGGCGAAGACTGGATTGAAAAGCTCTACGCGTTGCGCAACGTGGCTAGCGTGGCGGGCATCGTGCTCGGAGGCACGTTCGCCCTTGTGTCGATGATCATCATTGGCGCGACCATTCGCATGGCGGTGCTGGCGCGCGCCGAAGAGATCTCGATCATGAAGCTTGTCGGCGCGACAGATGGCTACATCCGGAAGCCGTTCCTGATCGAGGGAACCATCAAGGGCATCATGGGCGGCCTGCTCGCGCTGCTACTCACGTACATCACGCGTGGCCTGATCGACAAGTATTTCATCCAGACGATGTTCTTTGATACACGGATCACGCTGCTTGGGTTGTTGTTCGGCGCGATGCTGGGCTTTGTCGGCAGTGCGTTCTCGGTAGGCAGGCACCTGAACCGGGTATGAGGGTGGTTGTCGTCCTGAACGAAGTGAGGGACCTGCTCGTTGGACTGCGTATGAAGCAGGTCCTTCGCATGTGGCTCAGGACGACAGCACTGTTGCTGTGCATTGCGACGTCGCTGCACGCACAGAGCGCCGACGCCCGCATCCGCGCCCAGCGCGACGAGCTCGAACGCATCCGTCGTGAGCGCGAGGGGCTCGAACAGCGCATGACCACGCTCCAGAACACCGTGCACGACATGCGCGAGGAAAAGGCGAACCTCGACAATCAGCGAAAGACCACCGAGGAGATGCTCAAGGTCCTCGATCGCCAGCTCGTGGCAATCACGAACGACATCGGCACCATGACGAATCGCATGGCGCTCGCCGAGGGTGATCTGGTGTACCGGCGTGGAGCGCTCCAGAAGCGATTGGTCGACATCTACAAACGCGGACCGCAGTACTCGGCGCAAGCGCTCCTGACGGCGCACTCGTTCGGCGAGCTGATCGCACGCTACAAGTACCTGCACGAAATCGCGGCATACGACCGGGGGATTGTGAAGCGCGTCGAAGTGCTGCGCGATGACATCGCCCGGCAGCGAGGCGAGCTGGTGAAGCTAAAAGACGCCGTAGAGGAGAATCGCAGCGAGAAACAGCATGAGGAGGATCGTCTTTCCCTGCTTTCCAAGCAGCGTGCGTCGAACATTCAGGATGCGCAGCGGACCACGAAGACGATCCAGGACCGACTTTCGCGCATTCGTGAGTCGGAGTCGCGAATCTCAGGCGTGATTGCATCGGCAGACGCCGAGCGCAGGAAGACCGAGACTTCGCGTCCGAACGCGCCGAAGGCGGCATCCACGCTGCGCACCAGTGATCTCGGACGTCTCGACTGGCCAGTTGACGGAACGTTCCTGTTCCGCTTTGGGCGCGTGATCAATCCCAACAACACCACGACGCGCTGGAACGGAGTAGGAATCGCCGCGCCGGCCGGCACCAGCGTGAAGTCCGTTGCGCCCGGCACCGTGGTGAGTGCGGCGCCGTTGGGCACGTATGGTCTGACGGTCATTCTCGATCATGGCGGCGGATATTTCTCGATCTACGCGTCGCTCAATTCGGCGGCCGTACGGAAGGGCGCCACGGTTCGAAAGGGCGATGTCCTTGGAACGGTCGGCGTGTCAGATCCCGACCTCGCGCCCCACCTGCACTTCGAGATCCGCACGCCGCCAGACGGACGCGCCGTCGATCCCGAGTCGTGGTTGCGCGGGCATTAAGTGCTGATTCCTCTCCTGCGCTCGGAATGACACCAGGCGTCACCAAGCGCTGCTCGGTATGTGGTCGCTTCCGCGCCTACAATCCCGATGATGTGCATTGCATCGTCTGCGGCAATGACGCCCTCGAAAGCGTTTGCGCGTGCGGTCGCACGTTCGAGTACGCGTTGCCTGAGACCGGTGACATTCACTGTCCGCGCTGCGGACGCGTGCTCCGCGGCAATCCGGTGATTGGCGAGTGACAGCCGCGAAGAAGAGACGGAAGGCAGATTCTTCGACGCCCGCTTCACTACGCGCAGAATCCGCTCGGAATGAACCATTACTGCTCGGCGCGCATGTGAGTGCAGCGGGCGGCGTGCCGGAAGCGCCTCCGCGCGCGGCCGCGCTCAGCGCCACGGCGCTTCAGCTCTTCACGAAGATGGGCAACCGGTGGGCTGAGCGAACGTGTGAGGCCGAGGAGTGTGCCGTGTTCCGCGAGCGACTTTCCGAGACGTCGGTGCGCGCCACCATGGCGCACGACTCGTATCTCATCAACCTTGCGAGTCCCGATCCAGTGCTGCGCGCGCGATCGATCGACTCGTTTACGCAGGAACTGCGTCGATGTGTCGCGCTTGGCCTCGACTATCTCGTCTCGCATCCGGGCAACTACATGGATGAGCGCGAGGCCGGTATTGCGCGCAATGCCGACGCGATCAGCGAGAGTCTGTTGATTGTGCCTGGCAGTACTGTCCTCTGCCTAGAGGCGACGGCGGGATCTGGAACAGCACTCGGCGCGACATTCGAAGAACTGGCCGCGATCATCGCACGCGTCGATGCGCGAGTCCGCGACAGAGTGGGCATCTGCATCGACACTTGCCACATCTACTCGGCGGGCTATGACCTTGTGAATGACTACGACGGCGTGATGGCGCGGCTTGAGGACACCCTGGGTCGCGATCGTTTACGGGTAATGCACCTCAACGATTCAAAAACGCCATTCAACTCGCACCGCGACCGACATGAGTTGATCGGTGAGGGCTCGCTCGGTGAAACGCCGTTTCGTCGCATCATGACGGACGCACGTCTCACAACGGTGCCCAAGGTGATTGAAACGCCAAAGCTCGACGACCCAATCGCGACGGACACGCGGATGCTCGATCTCCTGCGGAGCTACGCCGACGGCTGACCAGCCGCCGAGTGCTCGTCGTCAACGATGAACATGAGGGGCGGCCCGCCAGTGGAGATCTGCCGTGCGTGGGCGCCGGTACGCAGGCCGCCGTCACTCGCAATGGCCGCAGCCAGGTCGTCCATCGACCCGAAGTGCAGTTCGGCCATCCAGTGGTACGGCGCTGAGTCGGAACCGATCCCGGCGACGCGCGACGCGGTCAGTCGCACCGCCCCGCCGAGCTGCGCATGCACAAGGGGTGCGTGCTCCTCGCGATACATCTTCTCGAAATCCTGCGCATCACTTGGCGTGGGGTACAGGACGATGAGTCTTGGCACAAAAGGGCTCCAAAGCGGGTTGAACGACGTATTTCTGACGGTCGTCCCAAGCATGGGTCGTTCCACTCCCGCTCGATTGGCACCCGAAGTGCTGGACCCATCACATCCCATAGACCACATTTCGCTACATGCACACCCCCTCTGCTGAAACGATGGCCAGGGTCGAAGTCCTCTCGGACCTCGAACCAGTGGTTCACGAGCTCATGGAAGCGCACGAAGCGAAGCGGATACTCTGGTTTCCCAGCGAGCTGCTGGCTCCGGCGCCCGATACCGATCCCGACGCGCACATCCGGCAACTGCGTGCGCATGCCGATGGCATCAGTTTGCCCGCACGCGTCGCCCTCGCACTCAACCTCCTGACGGAAGAGGGCTTGCCACACTTCCACCGCCTGCTCGCCACGTACCTCGGCGGCGACACGTTCTGGGCGAAGTGGACAAATCTCTGGACCGCCGAGGAAGATCGTCACGGCGCCGTGCTGCACGACTACATGCACGACAGCAAGATTCTCGACAATCCCATTCTCGAGCGCATGCAGTTCGAGTATCTCAAGGCCGGCTTCGAGCCAACGTGGGACAAGGATCCCTATCGCGTCTTCGTATACACCACGCTCCAGGAGCGCGCGACGCAGGTGAGCCACGCGAACACCGGCAAGCTGGCCGGGAAGTACGAGCCGACCATCGGCACAGTGCTACAGAACGTCGCCAAGGAAGAAGCTCGGCATTACACGTTCTATCGGCGCATCTTCAAGGAAGTCCTCGAGCGGGATCCGAATCGTGGGCTTGCCTCGGCCGCCGAAATCATGCCGTCCATCGACATGCCGGGCGTGAACATGCCGCATTTCCGTGAGATGGCCGACGTGATCCGCCGCGCCGGCATTTACGGACCGCGCGATTACCTCGCGATTGTCGAAGAGCAGATCAAGTTCTGGGCAATCGAGGCGATGGACAGCCTTGATGACATCGGCAAGGCAGCGCAGGAAAAAATTCTCGGTATCCCCAAGCGGCTCGAACGTGTTGCCGACGCGATGGAATCGCGCACCAAGGCAAAGACCTTCCAGTTCCAGGTCGCGTTCGCGCAATCCTTCGACATGTAAGTCATGAACAAACTGCTTTTGAGTGTCGCGCTGGCCGCCGCAATTGCGCAGCCAGTGCTGGCACAGAATGCGAGCGCCTATCGTCAGACGACCGATCGCATTCTCGATGCTGCCCTAAAGGACAGCGCAGCATGGAAAAAGATTGCCGAGCTCACGGACACATTCGGGCATCGCATCAGCGGTTCTGATGCGCTGGAGCGCGCAATCGACTGGACGCTCGCGCGCATGAAGTCGGAAGGGCTCGAGAACGTGCGCGGTGAGCCCGCGATGGTGCCGCACTGGGTGCGTGGTGCGGAATCGGCGGAGCTCGTGTCGCCACGCCGCAAGCCGCTCACCATGCTCGGCCTCGGTGGTTCGGTTGGTACGCCGGCGCAGGACATCACGGCGCCGGTGCTCGTTGTCAGCACATTCGATGAGCTCACGCGGCGTGCGGCTGACGCGAAGGGAAAGATCGTATTGTTCGATGCGCCTTTCGTCAGCTATGGCGAAACAGTGCAGTACCGCGCCCTTGGCGCAACGGCTGCGGCTCGCGTTGGAGCGGTTGCCATGTTGCTCCGCTCAGTCGCGTCATACTCGATCAACTCACCGCACACTGGGGCGCTCCGCTACGACACCACGGTCACACGCATTCCTGCCGCGGCCATCGCTGTCGAAGACGCCATGCTCATGCATCGCATGCAGGATCGCGGTCAGGCCATCAGCGTCACGCTGAAAATGAACGCGCAGATGTTGCCCGATGCGCCGTCGCGGAATGTCGTCGCCGAGATTCGCGGTCGTGAACTGCCGAATGAAGTTGTCGTCATTGGCGGGCACATCGACTCGTGGGACGTTGGACAGGGCGCGATGGACGATGCAGGCGGTGTTGTCGCTGCGTGGGAAGCCGTGCGTATCATGAAGGCGCTCGGCCTCAAGCCGCGCCGCACCATTCGCGTTGTTGGATGGACCAACGAAGAGAACGGTGGACGCGGCGGACAGGCATATGCGGCGGCACACCTGAAAACCGAAAAGCAGGTGTTCGCGCTCGAATCGGACAACGGCGTCTTCCATCCAACTGGACTGGAGATTGTCGGAACGGATTCAGCGATGGCGATGCTCCGCCGCATTGCACCGCTTCTTGCGCGCATCGGCGCGGACTCAGTGGTGAAGGGCGATGGTGAAGCGGACATCGGCCCACTGCTGCGCGCAGGAGTACCTGGTGGCGGGCTGCACGTCGACGGCAGCAAGTATTTCTGGTTCCATCACACCAATGCCGACACGCCGGACAAGCTCGATCCAGCCGACGTCGCACGCTGTGTTGCTGTAATGGCGGTGTATGCGTACGTCATCGCCGAGATGCCGGAGTTGCTGCACCGCGCACCGCTCGCGCCGTAAGTCTTCGCGCGACTACGTACGCACGGCGTCGGCAAGCGCCGACGCCGCTGTCTCGAATTGCAGCGCGTCCACGAGCTTGTGAAAGCGCGCAAACGGCTCGTCACCCATGTGCTCGCGCAGCGCAGGCGTGAGCCGTGTGACGTTCTCGAGCGCCTCAAGATCGTTTGTGCGAAGCTGTGTATGCAGCAAAGGAATCTCGCGGGCCAAGTCGACGCTGTCGCGCTGCTGGGCTGGAGCGGCTACTGCGTCCGATGCGCCATGCCGCGCAAATCCCTCGCGGAGTTGGTTCAATGCGCTCGCGACGGTCGCAACACAGCGTGATGCACGTTCCGCGTCTCCGTCGACGCATGCACGCTCCGCCAATCCGGCGGCGTCGTACAGCTTCGTGGCCCCCAGCGCTCCCGAGCTTCCCTTGAGTTTGTGCATGCGGCGCCCCAGCTCCGGTAACGCATCAAGTGCAACTGGTTCCGGGGCGCTCGCCACATCCTCGAATTCTTCGAGCATGTGCGAGAGGAGCTTGGTGAAGAGTTTCTCGTCCTTGCGGAGCGTGGCGCCGAGTCCATCAGGATTGATGCCGGGAAGCTGTGCCCACGGCGGCACCGGCGGGCGACTCGGCACCAGCGGCAGCGGTGTCGTTGGAGTGCGACCAACCAGACGACGAATCACCGCCAGCAAGTCGGCGGGATCGAACGGCTTGCTGACAAAAGCGCTCATTCCCGCCGCGTTCGACTCTGCGCGCTCGCTGAGCGTGGCACCCGCCGTGAGCGCGACGATCGGTAGATCGCGCAAACCCAGCTCGTTCCGGATCGCACGGGCGGCCGCGTTGCCATCCATGTGCGGCATCTGCACGTCCATCAGCACGAGATCGAAACCCTGCGGCGTCGCACGCAGTTGCTCGAGGGCTTGGCTGCCGTCGTTCAAGACCGAGACTGAAGCACCGCTCAACTCCAGGATGCGCTTCGCGACTTCTCGATTCACCTCGCTGTCGGCGGCGACGAGGATGCGGAGGCCGGCGAGATCATCGGGCGCGGGCGCGCGCGCGACCATCGGGCGCGGCGACACGAGCGGATTCACCCTCCGAAATGGGAGCTGCACGGCGAACTCTGTTCCCACGCCGAGCTCCGAGGCGACCGATACCTCGCCATTCATGAGCCGGGTCAGGTTTTTCACGATCGACAAACCTAAGCCCGTGCCGCCAAAGCGCCGAGTCGTCGATGCATCGGCTTGCGCGAACGGCTCGAACAGGCGCGTATGTCCTGATAGGTCGATGCCAATGCCGGTGTCCTGCACCCGAAACTGCAGCGTGAACTGCGCTTCGCTCTGTGCAACGCAGTGCACGGACACGCGGACCTCGCCTTCACTCGTAAACTTGATCGCGTTGGCAATCACGTTCGTGAGAATCTGGCGCAATCGCGCCGGATCGCCCGACACATCGCGTGGCACGTCGCCGTCGAACGTGATGTGAAGTCCGATCGACTTGGCTTCGGCGGTGGCCCGCAACACATCGACGATTGCCTCGACTGCAGCGGGCAGGTCGAACGGCGTGTCCTCCACCACGCGTTCGCCGGCTTCAATCTTCGAGAGATCGAGTACGTCGTTGATCACCGTTAACAGCGAACGACCCGCCACGCTGATCTTGGCGATGGTATCGCGTTGTGACGCTTCCAGATCCGTTTGGCCAAGGAGATACGACAGACCAAGGATGGCGTTCAACGGCGTCCGAATTTCATGACTCAAGTTCGCCACAAAACGGCTCTTCGCGTAGTTCGCGTCCTGCTCCTTGCGCATGGCGTTGCGCAACGAGCGCTCGGCCTGCCTGTGTTGCGTTTCGTCATGCGCGACGAACAAGTAGCCCGTGGCATTTCCGGCCCCGGATTGCATCGCCGTGACGACGACCGAGACGGGAACCGGTGTGCCGTCCTTCCGCACATACGTGAACTCTCTCGGCCGCGTGAGCGTCTCGGGTGCGACGAGCACGTCATACAAGCCGACGTCGCGCGCCGTCTTCGCAGAGAGCTCGGCGGCGTGTTTCCGCAGCTCATCGGCGCGGTGAACAAGTTGCGGAGCGACTTGGCCAATCACCTCGCCTGCGGCGTAACCCAATAGCGCTTCGGCGCCGCTGTTGAAAATGGTGATGCGCTGATCGCAGTCCGTGGCAATGATCGATACAGCGGATGCTGATGCGAGCACCGTGTGCAACAGTGACGAAAGCTCAGCGAGTTCAGCATTCGACTGCCGCAGTTGTTCTTCCAGCGTCTTCTGCGGCGTGATGTCCTGGAATGCGCCGATCAGTCGTACCGCGACGCCGTTCTCAAATTCGGCCGCGCCTAGCGAGCGCACCCAGCGTCGGTTCTGTTTCGCCGTGATGAACGGTACCTCGATATCCCAAGTTGCACCGGTTGCGATGCTTTCCTTCACGGCGTGCTCAACTTGTGTGCGTGCTTCCGGCGGATAGAACGTGAGTGCGGTGTCGAGTGTCGGAGTATAGGTCGGCTCAACCTCGTGAATGCGATATGTGTAGTCGGACCACAGAATCTCGGCCGTGCGCAAATCGTATTGCCATCCGCCGATACCGGCGATACCGGCGATACCGGCGATACGGCCAACACGATCGAGAAAGGCCTCGCTGGCGCGAAGGCGATGCTCGATGTCGTGAGTGTCTTCAGAGCCGCGACTCATTGCGCCGCTCGATGAATTCCAGACGCACTCGCGTCTTGCTCTGGCGGATCAAACTGAATCGCGCGTTCGGGATGCTCGGCGTCGAGTAGATCGAAGAGACGGGCGCCGGCGCGACCTCCTTTTTTTGCGAGGTACAGGGCGTTGTCGGCCGCGCACACGAGATTTCCGGAGGTCAATCCGGAGTCGTGAAGTCTTCCAGCTCCCTCGACCTGAGGCCATCCTGGACTTTCCGGATCGAAGACGGCGACTCCAATGCTGAGCGATACGGTCGAACCCGTGGGCGATGAAACATGCGGCATTGCCGCCTGAGAGACCGCAGAGAGTACACGGTGAACGACGGCGCGAGCGCCGTCACGTGGTGTCTGCGGCAGGATGATAGCGAACTCCTCTCCGCCAACACGCGCAACACAATCGGAAGAGCGCGTGACGACACTCGACAGGAGCGATGCGACCTTGGTTAGACACGCATCGCCTGCGGGATGTCCATAATGGTCGTTGTAGCCCTTAAAGTGATCGATGTCGGCCATCACCAGTGCCATGGCAGATCCGCGAAGGCATCGCGACCACTCGCCAGTGAGTACCTCGTC
>JBBQHJ010000076.1:0-16186 GCA_038323865.1 Gemmatimonadales bacterium | reverse complement strand
GTTGCCGAGGGCAGGTCGGCACCACGCAGCGCGTCCGGCGGATCAATGCGGAGGCGTTTATGCGCGACATCGAGTTCCACCGCGTGCTCGCGAAAGAACTGGGATCCGATGATGCCTGATACCGCGCGACCGCTCGACGGTGCAAGCGCCGCATCGAGCGGCATTACAACAAGTCGTTCGGGGCTGAGTGGAACATCCCCAACGAGCAACCTGATGCCGGGCGTTGCGCCAATGGCCACTGCGCCGCGACCCGCACCTCGCTGCGTGCCTGCGTCCTCCACCGGTAGTCCGAGGCGACGTGCGATGCCGATATCAATGACGGTTGGATTCGCGCCGGTGTCGAGAATGAACCAGCCGAGCGACACCGGTCCCGTCGCCGATGCGTACGTCACCGGCACATACACGCGTCCGTCGTCATACTCGAGCGGCACGTCGACCGCCGCTGGACGATCACTTCCGAGATCAATGACGTAACGCCAGGCGCCATCGGGCTCGCGCCGCCAGATGGTTAGATACTTGGTGCTGGAGACGGTGCTGTCGCTCCGGATCGTTGCCTCGCCCACCGTAAACGCGAGGCCGCCGGATCCGTGCGCGGCATCACCCCACGACTTCCACGTAAAAAGTGGATCGTCCCGCGACGTGCCGAACGCCTCGGCAATCTCTGCGGGACCGCGACGCGGATGCGGTCGGCCAGTCAACAACATGGCATCATCGGCGGCATATCGGCCGAAGGCCGCACCGGCACCATCGACGCCCGCTGCGCTCGCAAACGCATTGTCGGCCGCCATCGCCGCCGTTGCATCTCGGACATCACCTGCAACGGTCGCCGAATGCGGTGGACGGTCGAGCACCGCCTCCGGTTCGGCGGTGTCGAGCGCGCCGCCATTTTGCGCATATGCCTGCAGTAACCACCGCGCGTGCGGCCGCGCCATGTGCCCGCACCGCTGCCCGCTGCGCCGCCTCCATCTCGAGAAAGGTGCGTTTCGTCGCCGTGCTGTCCGTCGCCTCCGTGCCAATGAACAGCGCGACCGAGACGCCGAAGTGAGTCAGGCCAGACCACGACAGACCACTAGCGAAGAGCATACAGATGTCCATCGGTGCTGCCGACATACAACACGCCGTTTGCAACAACCGGTGAAGAGAGGAATGAGCCCATCGTGAACATGTTGTGGACACCCATGATCATTCCGTCGAGTGTGCGGTCGGGATAGAGCTTCGCTGGAATGAAGTGGCCCTTGGCGTCGACGTACTTCGCAGAGTTCGTCTTTGAACCATCACTTTGAAATTCTGCCCGGGTCTTTCCGGTGGCTCGGTCCACCGCGTGCATCCACCCATCCGACGATCCGAAGTAGACAAGATTTCCGACAATGGCAGGGGAGGAGAACGACACTGTCTTGTTCTCGACGCTGAACTTGAGCGCGCCCGTCGCGGCATCGAGCGCCTTGAAACGAAAGCCGTCGGCCGTGGGAAAGTAGACCACACCATCTGCGACCGCCGGAGAGGCAATCACCCAGCCCGAGTTGTTGTCATGACTCCACCGCTGCACGCCGGTCTTTGCATCCACAGCGTAGAAGTGCCCATCGCGGCATCCGAAATAGACAATACCCTGTGCAACCGCGGCGGAACTCGCGATGCCGACCTGGTTGTTGAACAGGGTGTCCTCGCCCGTCTGGAAACGCCACATCTCCTGTCCCGTGGAAGCATTGAGCGCGTACATGTTGCGATCCCAACTGCCGATATACACGACACCATTCGACACCGCCGGTGATGCATGCACCACATTGCCCGTCGCAAACTTCCACTGGAGAGCACCCGTGTGCGCGTCCAGTGCATAGACGTTGTGATCACCGCTACCGATATAGACGGTTCCGCCCACAACCGTGGGTGACGAAAGGAAGACGTCAAAAGGATCGGGCATGACTTCCGTGTGCGGTTGCCCGCCATGGATTCCCTGTGCACTGAAGCGCCGTTCACCGGCAGTACGGAAATCCCATTGCTGCTTGCCTGTCTTGGCATCAACGGCGTAGACGTGTCCGTTCAGGCTGCTCGCGATGACCAGTCCATCGACGAACGCCGGTGACGAGTTGATCGCACCGTGTCCGTCGAACTTCCAGCGCAACTGTCCGCCGGCCAGCGTGACCGCATAGAGCGAACCGTCAGTGGCGCCGAAGTACACCGCGTCGGCCACGACCACGGGGCTGGAAATAATCTGGCCACCTGCGTGGAACCTCCAGACCACGCTTTTCAACGCGGGAACGCCGGAGTCGTAAACACCCTGATGCTCCGGAGTCCCGCGGAACATGGCTTGGGCATTCAGCCCAACAATGGGACACGCGGCCGCGAACGCGGCTACGGCGAGACAACGAGACAGAGACATTCAAGACTCCGGAGGCGGAATCGAGAAAGATTCTCGCCGATTGGCGCCCTGTCTTGAAAAGTCCTGCGCTTTTGGAACGACGCCTATCTGGGCGAACCCGTCAGCGCCTGGGTCTTGAGTTGCTGGTTCGCGTAGACAGCCACTTCAACTCGGCGATTTTGCTGACGTCCAGCATCAGTGTCGTTGGTTGCGACCGGCTCTGCTTCACCGCGTCCGGTTGAGCGCATGCGCGTGCGCACGACACCCTGGCTGACGAGATAGTTCTCTGCAGCCCCGGCACGTCGCGCTGAGAGCGACTGGTTGTAGTCGTCGGTGCCTTTGTTGTCCGTGTGTCCAACAACCAGCACGTCGGTATTCGGATACTTGTCGAGACTCTGCGCGAACGTCGTCAGGTTCTTACGCGCCTCTGCGCGCAGCACGTCAGAGTCGAAGTCGAACAACAGGCCGGATTCAAACGTCACCTGCAGCCCTTCGCCAACACGCTCAACGACCGCGCCGGGAATGTTCTGCTGGATTTCCTTGGCCTGCTGATCCATCTGGTGGCCAATGACGGCGCCGGCCGCTCCACCAACTGCGGCGCCGATGATCGCGCCCTTCGCAGTTGACCCATTGGCATGACCAACCGCCGCACCCACGGCCGCGCCAGTCGTTGCGCCAATGATCGCACCAGATTCCTTCTTGTTGAGCGACGCGCACGCGCCGATGGAAAGTGTCGAGACTACGGCAATAGTCAAACGAAGAGTTCGCTGCATCTGTACCTCTCACAATGGGTGTACAATCCATACACCACGACTACGTGAGTGCGCCAGCGATCTCGACTATGTCGTCGCAGCCTCTGCTTTTGGCTTCAGCTGCAGCACCACCACGGCAACGAGAATGAGAAACCCGCCGAGAAATGTGCGCGGCCCGGGCAGTTGCTTCAGCACGACGCTCGCGAGTAACGCTGCCCAGAACGGTTCAACCGTGCTGATAATGGCGGTGCGCACGGGGCCGATCACCGCTAAGCCACGCAGAAACGTGATAAACGCGAACACCGTGCACACAATCGCGATCACCACGACCGAACCAATCGCCACCGGCGTGTAGTGAGTTGTCAGCGCGCCGCCGGTGAGCGAGACCGCGAGAAAGATCACCGCCGCGCCAACGCACGCATATGTCGACGTGACTTTTGCATCGAGCCCTGCGCCGAGGTGATTGATCACCGGGATGTAAATCGCGTACACCACAGCCGACGACAGCGCGAGAATGACACCCGTCGCATTGAGTCCCCCCGACGACGGCGTGCCAATCATCACCGCCAATCCGATCAACGAGCATACGAGCGCACTCACACGAATTGCCGTGAGTCGATCGATACCACGCACGGCCGAGATCAACGTCACCCATGCCGGATAGGTATAGAACAGAAAGGTGAGTGACGCCGCCGGTATGTACTTGAGCGCAGAAAGGCTCAAGAAGGCAATCGCCGCCTGTCCGCCACCCAACAGCACCAACAGCGACGCCGCGCGCGAGCCGGGAAGCCGCACGGCCGCGATGCCGCCGCTCAACACCACCAGCAGAACCGCCGCGAGCAGGTAGCGCCAGAACAGAATCTCCGGTAGCCGCACACCATCGCGCGTCACCAGCGTGATGAGAACCGGGATCGAGCCAAAGCAGCATGCGCTGAACAACACCATCGCCGTCGCGCGCGACATGCGTTCCCGTTCGGAACTCACAGCAGCGTTCCGCCGAGTATCAGCAGCGCGACCGTGAAGTAGATGATCAATCCGCCCACGTCCACCAGCGTGGCAACGAGAGGCGCCGATGCGCTCGCTGGGTCAAATCCCGCGCGTCGCAACAGAAATGGAAGCATCGAGCCCGCAATCGATCCGAAGGTCACTATGCCGACGAGAGACACGCCAATCGTCGCAGCGATCAGTTCCCAATGCGGATTGTACGTCACGATTCCGAGCCGCTGCCAGATCGCGATGCGGGCCATGCCGATGATGCCAAGCAACACACCGAGCGCCAGACCCGTTGGCAACTCGCGGAGTGCAACACGCCACCAATCGCGCAGCGAAATCTCGCGCAGTGCCATGGCGCGCGTGATCAACGACGTCGCCTGCGAACCAGAATTGCCGCCGGCACTCATCACCAACGGAACAAAGATGATCAACGCCGCGACCTTCCTGAGCTCTCCCTCGTAATGCTGCATCGCAAACGTCGTGAACATCTCGCTCACCAGCAGCACGCTCAGCCAACCGCCACGCTTCCGCAGCATGCGCAGAAACGAGATCTGCATGTATGGTTCGTCCAGGGCTTCCATACCGCCGAACTTCTGGACGTCTTCCGTCTGCTCTTCCTGGATCGCATCGATGACGTCATCGACCGTGATCACGCCCATGATGTGGTTCGACTCGCTCACCACCGGCACAATCACGAGATCGTAGTTCGAGATCACGCGCGCGACTTCCTCACGATCCGCACTCGGCTTCACGCTCTGGACTTCGGTCCACGCGACGTCGCTGAGCAAGCCACCTTCGGGCGCAGCCAACAGCTCGCGCAGCGACAGCACACCGGCGAGACGTCCCTCGTCGTCGCTCGTATAGATGGCGTGCATGGCCTCGCGCTTTCCGCTTCGCGCGATGACGCGAACCTTCCGCAACGCTTCTTCGATTGTCGTGGTGGCGCGTTCCGAAACGAACTCGGTGGTCATAAGACCGCCGGCGGAATCCGGATCGAAGAGTCGAAGCGCCTGCGTCTCGCGCCGCGCCTGCTCCGGCATCTCGTCGACGATTTCTTCCGCGCGCTCTTCGTCGATCTCCTCGAGGACGTCGGCACGATCGTCCGGCGTCATCGCGGAGATGAAGTCGGCGGCTTCCTCCGGCGTTACCGCCTCGAGCAGCTCGGTGCGGAGATCCTCGTTGAGATACTCGAGAATCGAGGCCGCGCGATCGCGGGGGAGTACCCGCAATAGCACCGACACCTGCTCGAACGGCATCGCCTCCGCAACGTCCGCGAGGTCGGCCGGGTGCATCTCCTCCGTCTCCGCCGCAACAAGGTGCGGCGACTCCTCGAGCAACGCGAGAATGTCCGGCGCGAGCAACGCGCCGAGCGGACGCTCCTCGGGATTATGCTGGGATGGCGTCATGGACGTCCTCGGCTACGGCGACGGGTGCTGGAAGCCCGTCAATGTACAACAGGAGCGAGGATCGAGGAACGACGCGCGAAGAACTACCCCTCTTGAATCGGCAGCCTGCGGCGTTCTTCCTCGAAGCTTTCCACCTGATAGCCGGCTTCCTCGACCGCTTCGCGAATCAGGTCCGGCGTTGCGCGTCCGTCATGGTCAATCACGGCGCCACCGATGGACACCTGCGCCGAGGTGATGCCGGGAACAGGCGTGAGCGACGTGAACACCGCATTGACGCAGTGTTGGCAGCTCATGCCGTTGATTTTGAGATGGGTTATCATGTTGTCGCCCTGAGCAACGCGAAGGACCTGCAGAGTTTGTCGTCCTGAGTGAAACGAAGGACCTGCTTTTCCCCAGCACTCATCAAATATGACCTCCGTCGCATTCCTCGGCCTTGGCGCAATTGGCCGGCCAATGGCCGCCTGTCTTGCCCGTACGCCTGACATCAAGCTATCAGTCTGGAATAGAACCCGCGAAAAGGCCGAGTCGTTCGCCAGGGAGTTCGGTGTTCGTCATGCGACGTCCCCCGCCGATGCCGCGCGCGACGCCGCCGTGATCATCACCTGCCTGCCAGTTTCGGCGGACGTTGCATCGCTGCTCGATGGCGACGACGGACTCCTCGCGACGATCAAACAGGGCAGTGTCCTCGTCGACTGCACGTCGGGCGATCCCGCGACCTCGCGGAAAATCGCTGCCACGTTGAAAGCGAAAGGCGTCGGCTTTCTCGACGCGCCAGTGAGCGGAGGCGTGAAGGGCGCCGAGTCCGGCACACTCACGGTGATGATCGGCGGAGAGGCCGCGACGCTCGACCGAGTGCGCCCAGTGCTCGAAGGATTCGGCAAGACCATCGTCCATTGCGGCGATGTCGGAACAGGCGACGCCGTAAAGGCCGTGAACCAGGCGCTGCTCGCCATTCACATCCTGAGTGCGGGCGAAGGACTCATCGCGCTTTCGAAGCTCGGCGTGAAGCCCGAGGTCGCGCTCCAGGTGATCAACAACTCGAGTGGCCGCTCAAATAGCTCGATGAATTTGTTCCCCGAGCGCGTAATCGGCCGGAAATTTCCGCGCACCTTCCGTCTTGCATTGATGGACAAGGACATCGACATCGCCGCCGTAATGATGCGCGAGCTCAAGCTGCCGGCGCCGCTCACGCAGCTCGCCGCCGATCTCACCCGTGTGGCGCACAATGAACTTGGTGAGGAAGCCGATCACGTCGAAGCCGTGAAGACCCTCGAGCGTTGGGCAGGGCAGGTGATCGAATGAGTGCGCGCTCCGTTGAATCGATTCGCGCGGACTTTCCTGCGCTCGAACGCTCAGAGAACGGACACAAAGTCGCCTACTTCGACGGACCCGGCGGCACACAGGTGCCGAAGCAGGTTGCCGATGCGATGGTGGACTATCTCTTGTATCACAACGCGAACACGCACTGGGCCTATCCCACGAGCGCGGAGACCGACGCACTGCTCGAGCGCGCGCGCGAGGTGTATGCGGCGTTTTTCAATTCGTCGCCGCTCGATGTTTCGTTCGGCAACAACATGACGACCATTGCCTTTCACGTTGCGCGCGGCATTGCGCGGCGCATGAAGGCCGGCGACGAAATTGTCGTTACGCAGCTCGATCATCACGGCAACATCGCGCCGTGGCGTGCCATCGCGAAGGAATACGGCTTCGTGTTGCGCACCGTGCGGCTCGATCCCACGACGTTCCGCCACCATGAACAGGATCTCGCGAGCGCCATCACGTCGAAAACAAAGCTCGTCGCGATCGGAGCAGCGTCGAACGCACTCGGTTCCATCACCGACGTTGCTGCGCTCTGTGCGCGCGCCAGGGATGCCGGCGCCATCAGCTTTGTCGACGCCGTGCACTATGCGCCGCACACGTTGCTGGATGTCGAACAGATCGGCTGCGATTTCATGGGCTGTTCGGCGTACAAGTTCTACGGCCCGCATGTCGGCGTTCTTTACGGGCGGCGCAACGTGGTCGATGCGCTCGATGCTCCAAGACTCGATCCCGCGCCATCAACCGCGCCCGAGAAACTCGAAACGGGCACGCAGAATCACGAGGGCATCGTTGGCGCGGCGGCGGCGGTCGAGTACATCGCGTCGATCGGCACCGATGTCGTCCCGAGCGAAGCGAGGGACCTGCTTTCCCTCCGCAGTTCACTCAACGTTGCATTCGCAGCGCTCCACGAACGCGGCGACAAACTCCTCGACCGACTCTGGACGGGCCTCTCCGCCATCAAGGGTGTCACGATGTACGGACCACTGCCCGGCACTCCGCGCACGCCCACGGTCGCATTCACGGTCGACGGCCACTCAACAACCGACATCGCTAGGGCCCTCGTCCCCCACGGCATCTACGCCTCGAACGGCGACTTCTACGCGACAACGGTCGCAGAAGTACTTCAGCGCGGCGAAGATGGCTTCGTCCGCGCTGGATGTGCGTGCTACACGTCGATGGACGAAGTCGATCGGCTTGTCAGCGCTATTTCTTCCGTGAAATAAGCTCCTTCTCGAACGCAGGCACGAACGGCTCGTACTTCGAGCCGGGATTCCAAAGAACCCAGCCGTCGTACCCCGCGTCATATGCGCCCTTCTTCTGCGCTTCGATCTCGGCCGGCCCGTACGCGGGCTTGCCGAGTGTGAAAGCCTGGAGCCAAGGGCGGACGTGCTCGGGAATCTTGATGCCCATCTTCGCATCGCGCTCGCGTGCACGTGTCAGCGAGCGCTTGATCACCTCATAGGGCTCTGCATTCGGAATCGCGAGTCCAAGGTCGCCATGCGGATAGTGCGACGGATACACCATCGGCAACACCACGTCGAGCTGTGGCGACACCTTCTCCCACGCCTGGCCAACTTCCAGAGCGCCACCAACGGTGGTCACGAGGCCGAAGATGTCTGCGGTCGTGCGAGCACCGTATTTGTCGATCCGTAGGTTCGCTTCCTTGAGGAACTGTGCGAGCAGGTCTGGCTTAGCAACGCCTTTGCTGTCCGGGAACACCTGCTTTGGCAGTGACGGATACGGCTCTGGAAAGCGGATGTAATCGAACTGGATCTCGCCGAATCCCATCTTCGCCAGCTCTTCCGCCAGACCGATGTTGTAATCCCAGAGCTCGTGCTGATACGGATTCACCCACGTGATTCCCTTCTTGTCGCGCCACGCGCTGCCGTCTTCCTTCTTGATGGTCCACTCCGGATGCACGCGCGCCGTGACCGAGTCCTTGAAGGTCACGAGCCGCGCAATGGCGAGGATGTGATGCGCTTTGAGGGTGTCGAGCATGGCGGGCAGGTCGCGGATGGTTCCCGCGTTGCCCCCGTTCTTCGTGAATTCAGGATTCGCCGACTTGTAGTTCAACCCGAACTCGTCCTTCATGTCGATGACGAGCGCGTTGATCTCCGTTTGGTCGGCGATCTCGATGAGCCGCTTGAACCGCTTCGTGCTCTGCGCCGCCGTACGATTCACATAGAGCGCGCGCACGATTGGGAAATCCTTGCTGACGTCAACACGCGGCGCAGTTGCCACATCGCCGGCGGAGGTATGCTTCGCGGTGCTGTCCGTGGCAACGACCGCCACCGGCGCGCCAGCCACGGAACCGGCCTCGGCGATCGGTTGAGTTTTGCCATGCTCCGAGGCGGCGCAGGCGATGATTGACGTGAGAAGAGCGGAGACGACGACGCGAACGCGCACGGCTGAACGTGGATGAAAGGTTGCCTGAATTTACACGGGTGGCGGCCATACTTCAGCAGCTTTCGCGCCGCCGTCCGGAGAGCCGATCAGCGCTATATTCAGGGAGATGCATCTCCGGGCAATTCCCCTCCTCCTGATCGCGCTCGTCGCCTGCCGTAAAGCGGAAGACACGGCGACGCGCGCTTCCCGCCCACCGGCCGCCGAATTCATTCTCGCGGCGGGCGATTCGGCGTACTGGGTACGAAGCGACACCGCCGGCATTCACGTGCGCGGTGCACCGATCGAGTTGGCGCAGCTCGAAGGGCGGTTCGTCGAGGTCTATGTCGTTGACGACGATCATTCCTTTGAGAATGCCGACCTGATCGGGCAGAGCGTCTTTCGGCGCGATCTGCGTACCGGCGATTCGGTGCGCGTCTTCACGGACAGCGTCGTGCCGGCACTCGCGCGAGAATACGCGCTGGCCCATCCGCACGAGCGCAAGCTTTCGCCCGACGAAGAGGGCAGCGACGAACCCGACCTTCGCGCCACGGCGACGCTCGAATTCACCGGCACACACGGCCCATTCGTCTCGTTCTCATTACACACCGATGTCGAACGCGGCGCCGCTCCACTGTGGCACACCAGTCGTGCCGGCGTGCTCGACCTTCGTACAGGGAAGGCCGCGCGACTCACAGACATCGTTGGCAATGCGTCGGCTGACATTGCCAAACGCCGCGACGACATGCTGCGCATCGTCCTGGACTCCGTGAAAACGCGAGGAGTGCAGGCTGCCGCTCGCTACCAGATGGATCCCGCGAGCTTCACGATCATCGCCACCAACGGCGCGCCCGCCATTGCGTACGCCATCGTCACCGCGGGCACCGGGGACGTGGAAGAAACCGTGGCGCTTCCCATAATTCCGTTCGCCGAGCCCGCATGGTGGCGCGACGCCGCCTCCTCGGTTCCGGAGTCAGGCGCGGATGGCGCGTCGGATCGCTTCCAGCACGGGGCGCTTTCCGTGATCGCGCGCTACGACACGAGCGGCGACGGACGCATCCTGCTACGCGCCGGCACGCACGAGTGGCCCGTCGGGCCCATTTCGGCGCCCGCGAGTCGTATCTACTGGTTGGACCGGAAGTCCGTCGATCCGGAAACGCGGCACGCGCTCGTGCGCGCGTTCGACGAGGCAGCCGCCTATGGTTCGGATGCGCACATTGCATCGCGTGGTGTGTCGTCACCCCTCAAGCTCACGTCGAACAGGAAATGATCGATCGCCCGCAGCCGTCAGCTCGCACGCCTCGCGCCTCGGAATCAGTTGTCGCCGATCTGATGATGCCGCATCACGCCAACGGATTGCGCCGGCCATCGGTGTTCGGTGGCGTGATCATGAGCATGGTCGATCGCTGTGCTGCGCTCGCTGCCATGCGCCACTGCGGCGGACAAGTGACCACGCTCTCCATCGATCGCATTCTGTTCAAGGAACCCATCCGCGTCGGCGAGCTCGTCGAGGTCCGCGCGCGCGTCGCGCACGTCGGACGTACGTCCATCTCGGTGCTTGCGGACGTCTACTCGGAGCATATCGCGAGCAACGTGCGTCGTCACACGAACGAATGCTGGCTCACCTTCGTACATCTTGATGACGAGGGAAAGCCCGCACCGGTGCCGCCGCTCGTGCTCGAAACGGAAGAAGACCGACTTCGTAATGAGTTGGCGGCACGCCGCCGTGAACAATCCCTTGCTGAACGCCGCTGAATGATCCTGTACACCGTCGACCACGCAAACCGCGCCCTGCTGCTCGTCCGTCGCATCGTCCAGGACATCGTGCAGGAGCACCGCCGCTGGCAGGAAGCCATCGGCGAGCTCGATTTACTCGGCGCGTCTACTCCAAGTGAGTTTCCCGATCCGCGCATCACTGCTCTCGAACGGCGTATCCAGCAACTCGCCCGCGACATCGATGGATATCAGCGCGAACTCGATCAACTTGGCATTCAGCTCAAGGATCGCGGCATCGGGCTCATCGACTTTCCGTCGGAAATGGACGGACGCCCGGTGCTCCTCTGCTGGCGCCTCGGCGAACCTTCCGTCCAGTTCTGGCACGACATCGACGCCGGCTTTGCCGGTCGCCAGCCGCTTTCCCCGTCACTCGTCGGATAGATTGCTGTCATTCCGAGCGCAGTCGAGGAATCTGCACTTGGTGTCATTCCGAGCGTAGTCGAGGAATCTGCACTTGGTGTCATTCCGAGCGCAGTCGAGGAATCTGCACTTGGTGTCATTCCGAGCGCAGTCGAGGAATCTGCACGTGGTGTCATTCCGAGCGCAGTCGAGGAATCTGCACTTCACGCCTTCACACCCATGAAAACCTTCAAGTCCCCCGACGGCACCACGTGGACCGTCAACGTGCAGTCGCCTGGTTCAAGCAACGCTGTCGTCTACTTCCGCCATCCCGACGGCGCGAGCTCGCGGCTCGATCGCTATAACTGGTTCATCAGCCAAGGGCCTGAAGCACGCAGCGTCACGTCGCGCCTCGAGCCCGAGCGCGTGCTCGAGAAACTCGACGACGCCACCATCGCTGCGCTGTTCCGCCGCTCCATGCCAGTGAGCCGCCCAGCCACCAGCTAGGCATCCTGATGGGGCACTTCGAGCTCGAGACCATCCTTTCCAACGATGGTTTGCTCGAACGCCTGTCGCGCTTCCTTCCCGAGATCGCTGGCGTCGCGCGAATATCGCGCTGAGAAGTGCACGAGCAGGAGCGTCTTCACGCCGGCTTCACGAGCGACAATTGCAGCTTCACGCGCCGTCGAGTGTCCTGTCTCGACGGCGCGTTCTGCTTCCTCATCCCCAAACGTGGCTTCGTGGATGAGCAGATCAGCATCGCGCGCTGCTTCGATCGTCGCCGCGCATGGTCGCGTGTCGCCGGTGATCACGATCTTGCGCCCTGCGCGCGGAACGCCGACCAGCACAGATGGGTCAATGATGCGTCCATCATCGAGCGTCACACTTTTTCCGCGATGGATTTCACCCCAGAGCGGGCCCTCCGGAATGCCAATCTTTCGCGCGAGGTCGGGATTGAACCGCCCTTTGCGAATATCCTCGACAATGGAAAAGCCGATCGCACGCGCTCCGCGATGATCCACCCCATATGGAACGATCGCGTAGTCCTTGCGGGCAATACGTTCCCCCGGTTCCACCTCATGTATCTCCAGGGGAAAGGACAGTCGGTCCATGCCGAACTCCTCGGCGCGTTTCATCACGCGGGCCGCTCCTTTGGGGCCCCACAGGCGTAGCGTCTCCGTACGCCCCTGAAGCGACATCGTGCGCATGAGCCCAATCACACCGATGATGTGATCCGCGTGGAAATGCGTGAAGAAAATGTCTTCCAGTCCGAAGCTCACGCCGTACCGCATCATCTGCCGCTGCGTGCCCTCGCCGCAGTCGAACAGCAGCGTTTCTCCCTCTCGCACAACGGCGAGTGACGCGACGTTGCGTTCAACGGTTGGGCGCGACGCAGAAGTGCCAAGTAGGCGGACAAAGAGCGACATGGCGGCGAAATATAGACGGCTCGGCCCGCCCCTTGCCTTTGTACGGCAAATAAGTGGTGAGCGGCTCCCGACAGTTGGGTCCGCAGTTTGCACAGATGAATCCGCAAGGGGCCCGCAAGGGCGACAGGCGTCTCCCCCGGGGTGGGGAACGGGGAAACGCGGCACAGGGCCGGGCGCCCAATCATTTCAGGAGGCTTTGTAATGGCGATCAGACCGAACGATGAGGAGCGCAGCTTCGGCGCAGATCGGGAGCAACAGCGCGAAATCACAAATGAGAGCGGGCGCTCAGCGCGCGGCTCCGAGGGTGACGCCAAGGAAGGCGGCGTACCAGGCAGCAATGGCTCGTCACCGCAACGCCAGCGGAGCAATCGCGGCTTTGCGTCGATGGACCGCAGCAAGCAGCGTGAGATCGCGAGCAAGGGCGGTCGTGCCGCGCACCAGAAGGGCACGGCACACGAATTCGACTCCAGCGAGGCACGCGCTGCGGGCCGAAAGGGCGGCGTCACGGTCAGCCAGAATCGCGAGCACATGGCCGCAATCGGCCGGCGCGGTGGTGAGGCACGTGGTGCGAATCGCGCCGCTCGTCTCGCGCAGAGTCCTGCCGAGTCCGCGACGAACAACTCATTCAACGGCGACCGTGAGGTCGGCTTGAACGGAAACCAGCCGCAGCGGAACGCTGCACCGGCACAGGCGCCGCGTCAGAGCGGAAACTCGCTCGGCGGCGAATCGCGGAACAACGCGACACTGGACCGGAACGTAGAACGGCCGTAGTTCGATCGCGGCAAGCAACAACGGCTACGATCGCCTCGAGATAGGCGGTCGTAGCCGTACGAGTTTTTCGGTACGGAAGCACTGACGTGCAATGCACGCCGGAGAGCATACTATGGGATGCCTCTTGCCATTCTCGCTTTTGCGGCGCAACTGGCCATTGCCAGCGCCGGCGCTCGTCACCCTGCCTATTCGGCAGATGGTCGCCTCGCAGTAGCCATCCATGGTGACATCTGGGTTCGCTCAGGCTCCCAGTGGACGCAGCTCACGACTGGCGCAGCATGGGACAGCGATCCATCCTGGACACCAGACGGTGCAAGCATCGTCTACAGCTCCACGACAACCGGCAACGGCGATCTATATCGCGTGTCAGCCACCGGTGGAGCTCCCGAACGACTGACCACGACCGACGAACCCGAGATAGAGCCGTCAATAAGCAAGGACGGCACGATCGCATTCGTGCGTGGAGCGGGCCCGCGAAGAAAGATCTACCTCCGCGCCGCCGATGGAACAGAGAAACGTCTTTCCAAGGGCGAAAGCGGAGAAGAGCGCTGGCCCACTTGGTCTCCCGATGGCGCTCGCATTGCCTACAGCGCCGAACACGAAGATCGCACGAGACTTCGCGTTCGCGTCGTTGCTGGCGATTCTGATCGCGTCGTCATCGAAGATCGCGACGCCGAGCATGCCGCGTGGTCGCCCGATGGAAATCAACTCGTGTTCTCAACGCGCAATGGCCGTGCAGGCGTGTGGGTCACTCCGCTCGACGCACGCTACGTGAACCTCGTGAGTGCACAACGCGCGGAAGCCGCGTGGTCGCCTGATGGAAAAACGCTGGCACTCGCCGAGTTGCCGTTTGGCGACCTCGGATACAACGGCGATCCGGATCGCGTCGGCGACCGCGAGCGGCGCGACGACATGTCAGCCACGGGGCGACTGTGGTTCGTCAACGCGCCGCAGCTACCGGATGTGGGTCTCGCGCCCTCGTCGCTGCCGACGGGCGATCGCGCGCGTCGCAATGCGGACATCGTCGCCTCGTTCTTTGGACGCATGGACACGCTGTACTTCGCGAGCTCGCCAACTCGGCACGCACAATGGGAGACGCTGCGCACGCGCACGCTCGCGCGAGTGACAGCGGCGCAGAACGACGATGCGCTCGCTGACATGCTGTACGATGCCATGCGTGACCGGCCAACCCTGCGGGATCCTGCGCGCGGCCGCGCCGCAGTGTCGAGCGCGCATCCTGTCGCGACGGAAGCAGGTCTCGAGATCCTCCGAAAAGGAGGCAACGTCGTCGACGCTGCCGTGGCCGTCTCATTTGCGCTCGGTGTCGTTGAACCGGATGCGAGTGGGCTCGGTGGTTACGGGCAGATGCTCGTGCGCACGAACGGAATGGAGCAGCCCGATGTCATCGAGTTCATGACACGCGTTCCCAACGAGGCATCACTGTCGAACGCGTCCTTTCTCAAGCGCGGTGCACTTCCCGCCGACGGACCAATCCTCGCGAACGTGCCTGGCACACTCGCGGGAATGGAGCTCGCGTTCAAGAAACACGGGAGCAGGAAAGTCACATGGGCCGACGTTGTCGCACCCGCAATTCGCGCCGCGGAGAATGGCTACGTCGTGAGCGAAGGCTTGGCGACGACACTGATCACCGAACGAGAACATTTCCTCAAGTATCCATCGAGTCGTGCGCTATTCTTCCGCGACGGCCAGCCGCTCAAGGCCGGTGACACACTCCGCAATGCCGATCTCTCGCGCACGCTGAAGCTCATCGCCGATAGCGGCGCAGCGGCCTTCTACACGGGCGACATCGCACGACGCCTCGTGCGCGACCTGCGCGGGCAGGGCAACGCGATGCAGATCAGCGACATGGCGCACTACTATGCCGCCGAGCGGGAGCCGGTGAAGGGCACGTACCGCGGATACACCGTGTATTCGAGTGCGCCTCCGGTGTCTGGCGGCACTACGCTCATCGCGCAGCTCAATCTGCTCGAACAACAGAATGCGGCAAAGCTCTACACCGAAGATCCCGCGTCACTGCACGCGATCATCGAAGCATGGAAGCTCGTGCCTCCTGGTCGCGGACGCATTGCGGATCCGGGGCTGTGGCCGGTGAAAATCGACGCCTTCACGAGCAAGGACACAGCACGCCTGCGGTGGCGCTGTTTCGATGCAAAGAAAGCGCTTGCACCGAACGACATTCGCGGTGACGTACCCGCATGCGCAAAGTCCGGCACGCGTGTGTCGCTCGCCGAGCCGGATTCGAGCAGTGGCGAATCGCCGTGCTCCGATCACGCCGCCTTCGAAGCGGGGCGCTTCTGTCACCGCACCGGCACGACTGCGTTCACCGTTGCCGACGCCGACGGAAATGTCGTGAGCGTCACGCAAACGCTCGGCACGTGGGGCGGGAATTTCTACGTTACGCCGGGACTTGGCTTCCTCTACAACGACAAGCTCGGCTCATACAGCACCGATGCGGACGAATACGGATCGCGCTTGCCGAACGCGCGCCATGGAAGCACTCTCGCGCCAACGATCGCCTTTCGCGGTGAGGGAACCTCCAAGCGTCCCGTGCTCGCTACCGCGGCCGCCGGAAATAACTGGATCACCTCAGCGGTCTATTCAACCGTGGTCGGAGTGCTCGACGCGCATCTCGATGCGCAACAC
>JBBQHJ010000075.1:0-16195 GCA_038323865.1 Gemmatimonadales bacterium | reverse complement strand
AGAAGTAGCCGATGACGTTTTCTGTTTCGCGACGCGTGCGTCCCGCAATCGCTGAACCGGTAACGAGATCGTCTGCGCCGCTCCAGCGATGCAGCAGCGTGTGAAACGTTGCGAGCAGCACCATGTATAACGTCGCGCCTTCTGAGGCCGCGAGTTGCTTCAAACGATCGAGCACCGGCTTCGACACCGACACCAGCGCGCGGCCACCCTCGAACGCCGGCGCGGCGCTGCGCGGACGATCGGTCGGTAGCGCGAGATCGGGTGCGGCTGGCAGCAACGTGTCGCGCCAATAGCTCAGGCGTTCGACCAATCGATCGCCGGCAAGCTCCTTACGCTCCCACGCCGCATAGTCGCCGAATTGAATCGGCGGAGCGGTAAGACCCGCATCGCGCCCTGCACGCAGCGAGTTGTAGATCGACGACAGCTCGCCAACGAGCACACCATACGACCACGCGTCAGAGACGATGTGGTGCGTCTGGAGCAGAAGGATCGCGTCGTCGTCGGCAATGCGGACGAGCACCGGCAAGAAGAGATGATCCTTCTCGAGATCGAATGCCATGCGCGCATGGCCACGAAGAACCGCGGCGGCATCCGCATCGGCACGACCACGTAAATCCTCGACAATCAGCCCCGCAGACGTCGGCGCATCCACAACCTGATCTGCATGCTCACCGCGACCAACGAGCCGTGTGCGAAGCGCTTCGTGACGGCTCACCACCGTGTCGAGCGCTTGTTCGAGGAGTAGCACGTCGAGCGCACCACGAAGGCGAATCGCGCCCGACGAGTTGTAGGCAATCAGCCCGGGCGTCGCGCGGTCGAGCAGCCACAACACTTCCTGCGCATAGCTGAGCGGCGGGACATCGCCCTCAGCGCGACGCGGAATTCCAGTCGCCGACGCGGCCAGCCCCGCCTCGGCGAGCAGGCGTGCCAATAACTCCTTCTTCGCGTCCCCGGCGGTGGGACGCGTCGCAGAATCGCGCTCAGTCATGCACTCCTGCCTCTCGCAGTTCCGCGACGCTCATTTCCTCAACGCGCCGCGTAATTGTCGCGATACGCTCGGCTTGGCCGGGCGCGGGTTCACGACGCGTCAATGCGGCCGAGAATCCGGCCACGGTGGGGTGCTCGAAAAGTAATGAGATGGGCAGCGTCATCTGGAAGGAATCGTGCACCCGGGAAAGAATCTGCGTGGCCACGAGCGACTGGCCACCCAGCGCGAAGAAATTCTCCTCGCGGCCAATGGCCTCGAGGCCCAGAAGCTCCGCCCAGATCAGGGCGACCACCCACTCGGTGTCGCTCCTGGTTGGCGTGAGATCCCGTACCACCGCCGCCGAGGCGGCGACCAGCGGCGAGGGGATTTTCCCAAGGAGCTCACCCACGGCGCCCAACGACGGCGCGGCGAGCCCGCGCAGAATTTCCGCGACACTCGCGAGCACTTGGCGCACTCCTGAGGCACCGGCGGTCCGCCCCTGCCACGCAAGGCGCAGCCGGAGCTGCGAACCACCACCCGCGACGAGTGTGAGCGGATAGTTGGTCTGCATCTCGCCCGACAGCATCGCCGTCTCATAGGACTCGCCGAGCCAGGAGGCCACGGTCGCGTCGTCGTCCTGGTGATGGAAGACCACCAGCGAATCGAACACCCTGTGATGCCACGGCAATCCGCTCCAGCGTTGGATGTCCGTGAGCGCCACGTGCGCATGATTGTTCGATGCATCGAGCCGCTCGGACACCCGCGCGATCACGGTGTTCACGCTCTCGGCTGCCGAGAATTCGAGTCGCGCCGGCACGTTGTTGATGCACATGCCCACCAACGCGCGAACTCCTGCCAGCTCTTCGGGACGAACTGCGACCGCAAGTCCGAAGGTGACGTCATTGCGGCCCGTCGCACGTGAGAGCCACAACGCCCACGCGGCCGAGACCACAGCGTTCACAGTCGTGCGGCACTCGCGCGCACGAGCGGCAATCGCCTCGGTGTCACTCGCGCTGAGAATGAGTTCCTCTTCGCCGTCGTTCCCGCCCGCGCCTTCGAGCATCGGAGTGCTCGCGGCATTGGTTCCTGCGAGCGACTTCGTCCAGAACTCTTCCGCTTCGTGCGCGCTCTGCGCGTGGAGCCACTCGATGTAGTTCCGCCAGAGCGGCGCCGGCGCAAGCGGTGGCGTCGCACCTTTTCGGAACGCGTCGTACGCAACGCCGACTTCCGACAACACCAACGGAATCGACCACCGATCGAGCAGCAGATGATGGTGACTCCAGATCATCGTCCACTTGTCGTTCGCCGTGCGTGCGAGGTGCACGCGCATGAGCGGTGCGTGCGAGGCAGTGAATCCCGTCGCGCGATCACGAGCCGCCAATTCAGCGACGCGGGTCTCGCGATCGCCGGCACGCCGTAGATCGTGAACCTCGAATGGAATCGACGTCGAGCGACGTACCACCTGCACAGGTCCGCCATCGATCGCCGCGGCGAACTCACTCCGCAGCATCTGATGACGCGCGGCCGCCAACTGCCATGCCTCACCAAGAGCTGCGGCATCGAGATCGCCCGTGATCTCGATGCGCTGCTGCTCAAAGCCATGTTCGGACGCAGTGCCTGCGGTGGCGAGGAAGAGTTCCTGTAGTGGTGCGACAGCAAGAATGTCTTCGATCTCGCGGCCGTTACCTGCGAGCGCGTTCACCTCTGCCCGCGTGAGCGTGGCCAGTGGATAGTCCGAGGGCGAACGTCCACCAACACCCGGGGTCAGGCAATGCGCCGTGAGCGCACGCAGCGACGCCATCATCGACTCGGCGACACCCTGCACCGTCGCCGTCTCGTGAATCAGTCGGCCGTACGTGAAATTTACCTGGAGCTTGCCGTCCATCACGAGCGCATTGACTGCGAGGAGATGCGGACGCTTTCCGCGCGGCGACACCCATGAGCCAGCAGCGTCTGGCTTTCCAAATCGCAGAAGACCTGTAGACGCGCCCCCAAACTGGCCGAGATAGTTGAAGATCACGTCCGCATTCGGCGCATTCGCCAATTCCTTAGCCTTGGCGAGATATCGCAGCACGCCATAACCGATGCCATGATGCGGCACCTCGCGCAGACGCTCCTTCATGCTGCGAATGCGGACGCCCGGATCAGTCGCGCCGCCAACCGGCAAGCGAAGTGGGAACAGGCTCGTGAACCAACCAACAGTGCGCGAGAAATCCGCGTGCGCGCCAATGTCCTCGCGCCCGTGACCCTCCAGATCGATCAGCACATCGCCCACGCCAACCCACGGCTGCATTGCGTCGCCGAGTGCGGTAAGGAGCAGATCGTTCACTTGCGTGGCGTACGCGGCCGGCGCGCGCTGGAGGAAGTCCGCCGTCTCACCCTCCGTGAGCGACAGCGTGATCGTGTGCTCCTGCTCAACCGTGTTCTCTTCCTGCGTGCGCGGCAGTGCACGCAACGGCGCGCGAGAGACGGTGCTCCAATACGGCAGCTCGTCGCGCACTGCCTGCGAGGACGCATGCGACACCAACGCATCGGCCCACCGCTTGTACGACGCCGAGCGCGAGGGCAGTGACTTCGAGCGATACGCCTGTTCGAGATCTTCAACCAGAATGCGCCACGAGACGCCATCGATCGCGAGATGGTGCACGACGATCAACAGTCGGCTCGCAGAGGCGCTTCTTACGAGCACGGCGCTCATCAACGGCCCGCGCTCGATGTCGAGACCGTGCTGCGCGGTACTTGCGAGACGCTGAATCACTCCGTCGAGCGTGGACGCATCGTCAACGTCCTCGACGACGAGCGGTACGGTGTCCGGCTTTTCGGCGAACTGTTGCGTCCACGTGTCGCCACCTTTCGCGAAGCGCAGCCGCAGCGCGTCGTGGTGTTCAAGCAATGCAGCGAGCGCGCTCCGTATCGCCGCTTCATCGAGCCGCTCCGACGACTCGAACACGAACGCCTGGTTCCAATAGTCCCGCTCTGCAACATCGAGATCGAAGAACCACCGCTGAATCGGTGTGAGCGGAGCGTTGCCCTTCGCACGCGCCTCAGCGACAACCACCTGCGACACCTGCGACGCCGCATGCGCCTGCTCGGCAATTGTCGGATACTTACGGAGCGACGCAACAGTCAACGGCAAGCCAACCTCACGCGCGCGCGACGCAATCTGAATCGACAGAATTGAATCGCCGCCGAGCTCGAAGAAATTGTCGTGCACGCCGATCACATCGCGTCGCAGCACCGCGCACCAGATCGCGGTCAACTTCTCTTCAGCAGCCGAGCGCGGCGCCGTGTACGGACGCGCCTCGGCGCGTTCATCCTGCGGCTCGGGAAGCTGTTTCCGATCGACCTTTCCATTGCTCGATAACGGCAGTGCATCGAGCCGCACGAATGCCGACGGCACCATGTAATCCGGCAACCGTTCGCCGACATGCTGCTTGAGATCGCCGAGCATCGCGGCATCCGCGACGACGACATACGCAACGAGCCGCTGCTCGCCGGCACGATCTGATCGCACCACGACCACCACATCGTTCACACCTGCGTGCTGGCTCAGCACCGCCTCGATTTCGCCGAGCTCGATGCGATAGCCACGCACCTTTACCTGGAAGTCGATGCGGCCGAGGTATTCGACGGTGCCGTCCGCGCGCCAACGTGCACGATCGCCGGTGCGATACATGCGCGCGTTCGCATCACGCGAGAACGTGTCACGTACGAAACGCTCAGCAGTGAGCTCGGGCCGGTTGTGATAGCCGAGTCCAACCTGCACGCCCGCGAGGAACAGCTCACCCGGTACGCCAATGGGAACCGGACGTCCCGACGGTTCGAGCACATAGAGCTGCGTGTTCGCGACAGGTCGTCCAATCGGAATTACATCGAGCGGCTCTGGATCCTTCGGGCACGGCCAGTAGCTCACGTCCACCGCGCACTCGGTGGGACCGTAGAGATTGTGCAGCCGTGCACCAGGCAGGCGTCGATTGAATTGCGCCACGACATCCGGCGGCAACGCTTCACCGCTCGCCATGACATCGCGCAACGTGACAGACGTACTCGCCGCGGGCTCCGCGAGAAATGCGCGCAGCATCGACGGCACGAAGTGACACACGGTGACGCCGCGGCGCGCGATGACGTCGCAGAGATACCCAGGATCGCGATGCCCTTCGGGACGCGCCATGACAATCCGCGCGCCAGTGAGCAGCGGCCAGAAGAACTCCCACACGGAGACGTCGAAACTGAATGGCGTCTTCTGCAGCACCACGTCGTTCGCGCGGAGCTGATATTCCGACTGCATCCACAACAGGCGATTGACGATGCCACTGTGCGCGTTGAGCGCGCCTTTCGGACGTCCCGTTGAGCCCGACGTGTAGATCATGTACGCCGGGTCGTCTGCACGTACCATCGGGAGTTGCGTCAACGGCTCTGAAACCGAAGACGCCACATCATCGAGATACATGATGCTCGACGCACGCGCTGCGAGCGCTGGAACGTTCTGCACCAACTCGCGTGTGGTGAGCAACACTCCAACGTCGGAATCGGCAAGCATGAACGCAATTCGATCGGGCGGATATCCGGCATCGATCGGCACGTATGCTCCACCAGCCTTCACAACTCCGAGCAACGCAATCACAAGCTCGACGGAGCGATCCGCGCACACACCTACGAGCGCACCACGCGTCACTCCACGCGCCACGAGATCAGCGGCGAGCGCATGCGCACATGCATCGAGCTCCACATATGTGAGCGCAACTCGCTCATCCTCCACGGCAACCGCATCCGGCGTCCGCGCAACCTGCTCGGCCACGAGGCTCACGAGCGTCGCGCCGCGAGGATACTCGGCCGCCGTGTTGTTCCACATTTCTACGACGAGCTGCTTCTCTGACGAACCCTTGAGCAGATCGATCTCACGCACTGGTCGCGACGCATCTGCCGCGAGCTCACCAAGCACGGTCTGGAGATGTTCGAGCGTACGATTCACGGCCGCCTTGTCGAAGCGCGCCACGTCGTACATCGCGCGGATGAGCAGTGTGTCGCCCGGCACGATCGTCATCGTCAGCGGATAATGCGTGCGCTCAACGACGTGCAGATCGTGCACCGTGACGCCGCTTGTAACTGCCTCCTCGGACGACGACGGATAGTTCTCGAATACCAGCAGTGAATCAAACAGCCCGGTGCCGCGCGGCAGCTCGCTCCAATGCTGAATTGAAGTCAGCGACGTGCTCTCGAACGCGCTCTTCTCACCCTGCTCACGCTGCATCGCTCGCAGCAGTTCACTCACTGGCGCGTTGGGCTCGAGTTGCACACGCACCGGCAGCGTATTCAGGAACAGGCCCACCATCCGTTCAACGCCTTCGAGCGTGACAGGACGGTTCGTTACCGTTTCGCCAAAGACGACATCATCCTCCCCGCTGTAGCAGCGCAGAATGATCGACCATGCCGCCTGCATCACCACGTTCAGCGTCACGCGTTGCTCGCGAGCGAGCGCACGCAACCCACTCGTGGCGCTCGATGTCAGCTCGAGCGTTGTCTCGTGGAAATCCGTCGCGCCGTCGTCAACACGCTTCTGGTCGATGCCGAGCGACGTCGGTGCCGTCACACCCTTGAGGCGGTTGCGCCAGTACGCTTCTGCGCTGGCGTCAACCGTCTTCAACTGCGCGATGTAATCCCCATAGGGCCGGACACTCGGCAACTGCGGCTCGCGACCAGCCGCCAGCGCTTCGTAGAGTTGGGCCACTTCGCGCACTATCACCGTGCCCGACCATCCGTCGAGCAGCAAGTGATGGAAACTCCAGATCACCTCATGCGCATCCGCACCGGTTCTCACAAGCGTGATGCGCATGAGCGGAGCGCGACTCAAATCGAACCGTTCCTGCCGTTCCGTCTCGCGCAGCAACACGATGTCTTCGCAAGCATCGAGATATCGCCAGTCGAGAGCAGCATCGTCACGAACAACCTGCTGTGGACGCTCCACACCTTCCCACACGAATTCCGTGCGAAGAATGGAATGGCGAGCGAGCAACGCTTCCCATGCGCCACGATAGGCGGCAACGTCAAGCGGGCCGCGCAACGTCCACGTGGATTGGATCTGGTACGCCGCAGAGTCCGGCGCCGACAACGCGTGGAAGAGTAGTCCTTCCTGAATCGGCGAGAGTGCATACCGATTGGCCGGTGCGCTCTCACCCGACGCCGCACCGATCAGCGCACGCAACGAAGACGCAAATCGCGCGAGCGCACTTTCCACGACCTCACGCGAATGACCCTGCGGATCGTACGTCCACGTGAGTTCGAGCTGACCACCGCGAACGATCGCGCCCACTTCATGCGCATACGCACGCGTGGACGAGGGATCGTGCCACGCTCCGGTTGACTCATTCGCAAATCCAAAGAGCTGCGAGCCCGCAACAACCTGGTCGAACTGACCGAGGTAGTTGAACACCACATCGCTCTGCGGCACGGCGTCCAGTACTCCACGCACCGTTGCATCGGTCGACAATGTCTTCAACGCCAGGAAGTCCGCGCCCTTCGTCGGCACCGCACGCAGGTGCGCCTTCACCTCGCTCAGCGCATCAATTGGCGACGATGTGCCACTCGGCAACACAACCGGATACACCGACGTGAACCAACCGACGCTGCGCGCAAGATCGACGTCCGCGAACATGGCTTCGCGTCCGTGCCCTTCAACATCGATGACCGTACGCTCGCCGAGTGCCATGCCGAGTGCCGCGAGCATCGCTTCCTGCGCCGTTGCGCCCGTTGCCTGTGGCACCGCTCGCAGCAACGACTCGGTCTCGTCACGCGACAGCGTGATCGACGCGGTCAGGGCGTCGCTCTCGAGATTATCCGTCTCATTGCCGGCGCCAAAGGCTGACGCGCGAATGCCGTGCAGCGTGCGCCAATGCGAGAGCGTCGCCGCATCAACCGGCGCAACGCCGCGCGCATTCAACTCGACAGCCCACTTCTGATACGACGTCGAACGCGCCGGAAAACCAATCGGCCGCTGCTCGGTGAGCGCCGCATACGCCACCTCGAGATCCTCCATGAGGATCCGCCACGACACGCCGTCCACCACAAGGTGATGCGCGACGAGCAGCAAACGCCCGGACTCTCCATCGCCGAGTGAGATGTGTGCCGCTGCGACAAGTGGTCCGCGCGAGAGATGCAGACTCTCCTGCACTTCCACGCCGATCTCTGCAATGCGCGCCTCTGTCATCCTGAGCGCAACGAGGGATCTGCTTTGTAGTTCCGAAACGTCGAACCGTTCGAGTGTCACATTCGCCGCCGCACCATACGACTGCTTCCACTTGCCGCCCGACTTCCGGAAGCGCAGCCGCAGCGCGTCATGCCGCTCGGCCACGCGCACGAGCGCGCGCTCGAGTCGGTCGGCATCGATGTTCGCCGGCACGGTGAACAGGAACGCCTGGTTCCAATACGCCGAGTTGTCGAGCGACAACTCGAAGAACCAGCGCTGAATCGGCGTGAGCTCGACGTCGCCTTCCGGCACGGCTTCCTCAATCACCGCGCGCGGCGCGGCAGACACCACCGGCTGAATCGTCCGCGCCAACTCGGCGATTGTCGGCGTGAGAAATAACTGGCGCGCCGTGAGCAAGATCCCCGCCTTCACGCAGCGCGACAACACCTGAATGCTCAGGATTGAATCGCCACCGAGCGAGAAGAAATCATCGTCCACGCCGACGTCCGCCACCTTGAGCACTTGCGACCAGATGTCCGCAATCACGCGCTCGGTTTCAGTGCGCGGTGCGGCATACGACGACCGCCGAGCCGCCACCGAAGTATCCGGCTTCGGCAATGCCTTGCGATCCGTCTTTCCATTCGGCGAGAGCGGGAACGCACGCATTCGCACGAAGGCGTTCGGCACCATGTAGTCGGGCAGTTCGCGCTGTAGCGCGGAGCGCATCGCATCGTCGGTTGCGTCGCCAATGATGTACGCGACGAGACGCCGATCACCCGGCTCATCCTCCCGCGCAATCACCACCGCGTCGCGCACACCGGCCACGCGCAGCAACGACGATTCGATTTCACCGAGCTCGACGCGATGTCCGCGAATCTTGACCTGGTCGTCGATGCGCCCAATGAACTCGAGATTGCCGTCCTCGCGCCAGCGCACGAGATCGCCGGTGCGATAGACGCGCTCCTCACCATCACCAAAGTCGGCGACGACAAATTTCTGCGCAGTTGTCTCGGCGCGATTGAGGTAGCCGCGCGCCAGTCCCGCGCCGCCCACCCACAATTCACCGGCCATTCCAATCGGCACGAGACGCCCATCGGCGTCCACGACATACGACCGGCTGTTCGGCACTGGAATGCCAATCGCGGGCGCACGTAAATCCCCAGCAACACACAGCCCGTACGACGCAGCGATCGTAACCTCAGTCGGTCCGTAGCCATTCAGCATGCGACGACCAACCGCCCACCGGTCCACCAACTCGCGTGACGACGCTTCACCCGCCGCAATGAGCGTCACGAGCTCAGGGAACGACTCAGGCGCACTCGCGCGCAACAACGCCGGCGGCAGCGTGGCGTTCGTGACACGCTCCGTTCGCAGCAGCTGTACAAGATCCGGCCAGGACTGAATCTGCTCACGCGTCGGCAACACGAGCGTGCCACCATGACCCAATGCCAACGTGTACTCCGACACCGACGCATCGAAACTCGGCGACGCAAACTGCAGCACCCGCTTCGCCGACTCGGCGCCGCAGACTTCGATGAAATAGTGCGCGAAGTTCGCGAGCCCGCGATGCTCGATGAGCGTGCCCTTTGGCCGTCCCGTCGAACCAGACGTGAAAATGACGTACGCGAGATGCCCAGGCTCGAGCGACAACGAAAGATTCTCGGTCGAGACATCCGCCGACGCCGTCGTCGCAACATCCAGCACAACCACGCCACCGACATCAACCACGGCCCGGCTCTCTGGCGTGACGAGAACAACCGCAGCAGCGCTATCCTCGAGCATCAATCGCAAACGTTCGCGCGGATAGCGTGGATCCATCGGCACGAATGCAGCGCCGGCCTTGAGCGTGCCGAGCAAGCCGATGATCAGTTCGAACGAACGATCGACGCACAGTCCAACAAGCGACTCAATGCCCACGCCGTTCGCTTGCAGCGCACGCGCAACGCGATTGGCCCGCGCATTCAACTCACCATACGTCAGCGACTGGCCCTGAAAGCGCAGCGCAATCGCATCGGGGGTCGCACGCGCATGCGACTCGAACATCTCGTGAAAAAGGGGCGCAAGAAATTCCGGACGCACACCACCCGCCCTACCGAACGCTTCCAATTGCTCGAGCTGCGCATCGCTAACGAGCGACAGCGTAGAGAGCGGTTGATCCGGAGCACGCAGCGCCGAGCGCAGCAGGGCCCCAAGACTCTCGGTCAGCCGCTCCGCCGTATTCGCGTCGAACAGATCGCGATTGTATTCGAGCGCACCTGTGATCCCACTGGCCGATTCGCCGAGCGACAGCTGCAGGTCGAGTTGGCTGCCGCCAGTCTCTACACTCACCTGTGTCGCGGTCACACCAGGAAACGCGAGCGGCGGCATCGCCCAATTCTGAAGCACAAACGCTGCCTGAAAGAGCGGATGACGACTCGCGTCCACCGGCGGACGCACCGCATCCACCACCACATCAAACGGCAACGCATGCTCCTGCGCGCTCAGTGCGACGTCACGCACATGCGTGAGGAAATCCAGAAACGTCTGCGCCGGTGACACATGCATTCGCAGCGCGAGCGTGTTCACGAAGAATCCAATCAACGGTTCAGCGCTCTCATGCTGGCGATTCGCCACCGCCGAGCCAACGACGAGATCATCCTGGCCACTGTAGCGTTGAAGCACCGCTGCCCACGCCGCCAGCAGCGTGATGAACGGCGTCACACTCGCGCGTCGCGACAGCTCGCGCACTATGCGCGCCGTGTCCGCATCCCATGCGATGTGCACGTGCGCACCACGTTGCGTTGCCGTTGCCGGCCGAGCACGATCCGTTGGCACCGAGAGCGCGGGCGCTTCAGTGAGCGCTGACTTCCAGAACGCGACATCCGCTGAGCGATCTCGTACAGCATCACGCTTCTGTTCCCAGGCAACCACATCCGCGTACTGCACCGCCAACGGCGCCAGCGGCGACGGCACGTCGCGCGAAAATGCGTCGTACAGCGCAGACAATTCGCGCACGAGCACGCCCTGCGACCACCCATCCGAGACGATGTGATGCATCGTCACGATGAGATGATGTCGATTCGCACCACCATGGACGAGCACCGCACGCAACGGTGAGTCCACGGACACATCGAACGGCCGCGATGCTTCCTCATTCAGCAGCCGCATCGCAGCTGCGTCATCCGCGACCGTGCGCTCGACGAGCACCGATGACGACAACGCGCCCACCTCGAGATACGGCCGTCCATCGCGCTCAACAAAACGACTGCGCAGCACGTGGTGCCGGCGCGTGATCTCGACTAGCGCACGACGCAGCGCCTCGACGTTCACCTCACCTTCGAGCGCGAATGCCGTCGGCACATTGAGCGCCGCCGTTGCACCATCGAGGCGCTCCATCACCCATAAGCGCACCTGCCCACGCGACAGCGGCACCACAGCGCCGGCTGGCAACGGCTCGATCGCCGCCAGTTGCCCGTCGTCGCCAGCGTGCGCCGGTGCCGTTGCAATCCAATCCGCCAGCGTCGCCGGTGTTGGTGCCTCGAACAGCGCGCGAATCGGCAGCGACACGCCGAGTGTCGCGCGCACACGCGACAGCAGCAGCGTGCCGAGCAGCGAGTCGCCACCGAAGGCGAAGAAGTTGTCGTCGGCGCCGATGGGCTCCACGCCAAGCAACTCCGACCACAGCGGCAGCAGACACCGCGCCGTGTCCGACTCCACTCCGCGCATCGGCGGCGCATCATCGGGACGCGCGCGGCGCCGCGCCGTGGCCAGCGCAGCGAGCAAACGCTCCGGATCTGCCACAATCTCTCGCAGCCGCGCCGCAACATTCGACGCACTCGCCACTACGACCGCCGCCGCCACCGTTGACGCACCGTCGTCTACCGGCGCCTCGATACTTGGCAGCGCCTTGTTGATTGTGGCGATCTCGCTCGCCGGAATGCGCACGACAAATCCGTCGGCCGTCTCAGAGCGATACTGCGCATCGAAGCGCATGAGAAACTGCTCCGCCGGCGCGTTCCGCTTGGTGCGTACGAACGGCATCTCGATCACTCGCACGCCGCGCTCGGAAGCAATTCGCGCCAACTCTTCGAGAATCCGCTGCTCTACTCCACGACCGAGCACTCGGCAGCTGAGCAGAAACGTATCTACGACAAGCTTGTCGTCCTGAGCGGACCCGATGTCGTCCTGAGCATACCCGATGTCGTCCTGAGCGGAGCGAGGGACCCGTACCTCCCGCTGTTCCCTCGCCACCACCAACCCCGTCAGCCCATAGTCGCCAAACCGATCCCGCACCTGCGCAACGAGCACCACCGACTCCGCACCAGACGCAAGCGCTGCAAGCTCACCCTCGGTACGCCGTACGGTAGTGAAGTTGAACTGATTCGTACGATGCGTCAGCTGCGAGCCGCGCGGCATCTCCGCCGCGATAATCGGCGACACGCGTACTTCTACGCCCAGCTCCGCAATGAACTCATCCAACGACACCGCGGACTTCTTGATCTCCTCGCGCGCTCGGCTCTGCTGATACATCGCTGTGCGTTGGCGATCTTCCTTTGTCACTACCCAGTGATCGAATGCCCATGTGTTGCGCAGTACATCGAGCGCACGCGCATCAGTTGGCAGCTCGATCGTGAGCACCTCGGGGCAGCCCTGCTGTACTTCACTGCACTCAACGAGGCTGTCGTCCACGAAGATGAAACTGTCGAGACCCAGCGACAGCTCAGCGGCAAGCGCGCGTAAGTTCTCTGACTTCCGCTCCCAATTGATCCGCGTCGCCACAAAGTGCTCGAGCGTGAGCGGCATCTCCGTGCGCCGCTCGAACAGCTCATGCACGTCGGACTCGTTGTTCTTGCTGACGAGACAGAGCAACATGCCCGCGCGCTGCTGCTCGAGCAGAAACTCCTGGAGCTCGCGTCGTCCTTCGTCGAGCGCTACGCCGTCCACACCATCTTCGCCGACGATGCCGCGCCACAGCGTGTTGTCGCCATCGAGCGCGATAACCTTCCGCGCCGGCACGCGAACGCCGTACACGCGTCGCGCGGCCGCTGTCGCCAATCGCGCAAAGAACAACGGCACGTATGGCACGTGGCCGAGCCGGTTGCGCTCCTCGTCGTAGTAGGCCGACGCTGGCGCTCCCCCGAGTAGTTCGTCCGTGCCCACGAAGCGCACACGCGCGAGCGCACTCACATGCCCGCGAAGTTGTTCCTCGAGCCCTGCGTCGCCGTTAGAAGGACACACGCACACCACAAACGTACCCGCGCTCGCATCGTGCGCCGAACGAATGGCATTCGCGAGTTCGTCGACGACCATCGTGTCGCCAAAGTCCGCGAACCGAATGGCCACAATGACAATACCCGCCGAGCGCGCTGCGCTCGACGGGTCGAGGAGAGTCTGGAAGACCTGGCCGTATGGCGCAGGTACGACACTGGACGCCATCCCCATTTCCCGCAGGAGATATTCGAGCGGTTCGGCGAGTGGGTCCGCCGTGAAGGAGGAAACGAGCGACAAGACCGCGCTGCGATTGACCAACTCGTTCGCGCGCCCTGTAGCTACGCTCGTAGCCTCCTTATCTCGCACGTCGTGGGTGGTGTGATCAGACCGGCAGGTCGCTGGCTTTGATCATGTTGCCCATCGCGACCACGATGTGACGCGGACCTTCGAACGTATCGCGCGCATGCGTGACCAGCATGTTGTCCAGCATGATCATGTCGCCCTTCTGCCACTTGCCACGTACGGCAATCTTCTCGAACACCTGGCCGAGGTGCTCCATCGTCTCGTCCGAAATGGGCGAGCCATCGCCGTAGTACACATTGCGCGGAAGATCCTGCTCGTCGAACAACGCACGCAGGCCTTCGCGCGTCTCTTCGTCAACGCAGTAGATGTGGTGAATCTGCACCTGGTTGAAGAACATCTCCTCCTTCGTGCTCGGGTGCTTCACGATGCCCTTCGTGCGATTGATGACACGAAGGCCGCCGTCAGCGCGCCACTCGAAGTCACTGCCCGCTTCCGTGCACATCTGCTCGACCTTCGCCTTGTCCGTGGTGTGGAAGAATTCTTCCCAGCTCGGATCAACGCCCTTCGAAAAATTGCGCACGTACATCAGGCCCTTCGCGCGGAATTCGTCGAGCACCTTCGCGTCGATGTGCTTGAGCACCTCGCGCGTGTCGAAAATCGGCGTCGCACCGCCAACCTTTGCTGCGGTGACGCAGTGGAAGCTGATGCGGTTCGGAAACATCGGGAGGTGTGAGCTCTCGTTGTGATACAGAATCATCTGGTCGGCGGGATACGGCGTCGACTCGTAGATCTTTTCGCCCGCGGCATTCTTCGGCAGGTCGCCGTAGTCGCCAAAGAGCTCACCGTAAATGGCCTTGGCCGCGCGCTCGAAATCAGCAGGCGACGGCAGGTTGAAATTCCGGAAGAGAACGCCGCCATGGACGAGCAGCTGCGCTTCCACCCAGGCACGGTTCGCCTTGTTCCATTCGGCCAGCACGATGCCGTCCTCGGTCGGCTCGACAACTAGGGGTAACGGTGCATCGGCTGACGCCGTGTACGCCCGCACGCCTGCCGGCGCAGACACGGACGGGGTTGCGGTGGGCTCGTTCGCGGTGAGAGTCATGATCCGAGTTCCTGAGGAAGTTGTAAGAATCGACTACTATAATGACGCATGTGACACGGTCGTGTCACGTTGGAATTCCACTTCCGTTTCGACGTCCATCCGTCGATTCTATCATAGGTTGACTCACCGGCATTTACCATTGCGGAACCTCCCGACGGAACCCGAATGAACGTCCTGATCTCCGTCCCGTGGGACAACCTCGGCGGCGTCTGCAATGTGGTGAATGCCGTGGCGCGGCATCTCCGAAATCACGGGCACGGCGTGTGGCTGCTGCTCCCCGGCGACACAGACGAGCCGGAGCTCATCACTAGTAGAATCGGCGTGCCTGCATACAGGCTGAACCTTCGCCCGCCCGAGAATCCAAGGGCGCCGGTGAAGGGGAAACTTTCGTACCTCGCTCGCCTCCCTCGGACGCGAAAACGACTCAACGCGCTGCTCAGCCAACTCAATGTGGATGTCGTGAATGTCCACTTTCCGCACGACGCCTCAGTTTATTTCTCCGACGTTCCGCAGAAACTGATCACCTCTATTCACGGAGCCGACCTTTTACCGTACAGTAACGATACAGCAACGAGCCAAAATAGCGTCAATTCCGTTATTGCGCATTCTGATGCTGTGGTCGCTCCCTCCATGTCATTCGTTGCCGCCGCCTCCAAGAAGTGGCCCATCCTGAATACGCGAACAGTCTCGGTAATTCCCAACGGCATCGACCCAGCCGAATTGGGGTACTCCCCCGAAAAACCGTGGTCGGAGGCCGAGCCGCCGTACATCCTCTCGGTCGCTACGCTGGTTCCATATAAAGGAGTAGACGTCATCATCCGCGCATTCGCGCAGATGGCGAAGGAATTCCCAGACGTACGCCTCAAGCTGGTCAGTGGCGGTCCGTCCTACGGAGACCTGCTGCGTCTGGCCGGCGAACTTGGCGTCTCAGAACGCATCGACTTCGTCGGCGCGGTAGATCGCCGACGCATCGCCGAGTACGTCGGTGGCGCCTCGGTGTTCGTGCTCGCCTCCCGCTCAGATTCCGAGTCATTCGGCATCGCCGCCGCCGAGGCAATGGCGCTGGACCGTGCCGTGAGTGTTTCCAACGTCGGGGCGCTTCCGGAAATGGTGCAGCATGAGCGCACCGGACTGCTCGTCCCACCGGGCGACGCTCAGGCCCTCGCTGCCGCGATGCGCCGAGCCCTGTCTGATCGTCCTTTGCGTGAGCGACTCGGCCGCGCTGCCGGAGAAAAGGTGCGACGTGAGTATCTCTGGAGCAGAACGGGCTCCGAGTACGAAGCTTTGCTGCGCCGCGTGCTTGCGCAGTAGCCGATACTTAGTGTCTGTCATCCTGAGCAACGCGAGGGATCTGTAAATTTGTCATCCTGAGCGGAGCACGGGATCTGTAAATTTGTCATCCTGAGCGGAGCGAGGGATCTGTAAATTTGTCATCCTGAGCGGAGCGAGG
>JBBQHJ010000074.1:0-16525 GCA_038323865.1 Gemmatimonadales bacterium | reverse complement strand
GTTCGTCGTCGCAAAGCCAGTGCTGGAATTGTTGAACGTTCCCGAGCCACCAGTGTTCGCAAAGGTGACAGTGATGCCGCTGATTGGATTATTCGACGCGTCCTTCACCAGCACGACAATCGGCGCGTAGAACCCGTAGTTCTGCTGTGCGACCTGATTGTTTCCGGAAACAAGCGTGATGCTTCCGGCCGCAGTCGTGGCGGTTGCCGAGAACACGACAGACGGAATGTTCGCCGCTGTTGCCGTAAGTGTATTGAGTCCGACCGCAGCGCCGAGGGTCCAACTGCCGACTGTTGCGATACCGCTGACGTCGGAAGCGACACTTGCACCGGTGATGGATCCACCGCCTGAGGTAACGGCGAACGTCACTGTTACACCGGGCACCGGGTTGCCGAGGTAGTCGCGCACAACAACCGATGGCGCGATGGAAACGGCGCTTCCGCTACCCGTGCCCTGGAAGTTCGAGTTCGCGTTTGCGATCGCCAGACCCACCGCCGCACCGGCCGTACCTTGCACCCAACGCACTGCGGTTGGGCTGAGCTGCTGCACGAAGGTGTTGTCGCCAATCTGCCCAAAGAAATTCGCGCCCCAGCAGTACGGCTGCCCGGCTGCATTTCGCGCACATGACGATACGTTGCGCACTCGCACACTCGCCGCGGCGAGTCCAGGCACGAGCGTGGGCACGGAGCGCGACGTGAGACTTCCATCGCCAAGCTGGCCGTTGCCGTTGAAGCCCCAACAGTAGACAGCACCGGCACTCGTGCGCGCGCAGGTCTGCGAACTTCCGGAACTGATCGACGCGAATGACAATGCACCGCTGACTGCAGCAGGCGAACTCACCGACGCCGTGCTACCGCCTGTTCCCAAAGTGCCATTGAAGTTGGTGCCCCAGCAGAAGGTGCCGCCCGTTGCAATGCCGCACGAGAATCCGCTGCCGACGGAGACACCCGTGTAGCTGCGTCCATCAGGTACCAACGTGAGAGCAGCCTTGGTGACAAACGTGCCGTCACCCAGCTGACCGGAGGTGCCCTGGCCCCAGCAATACATGGAACCGGAGACGGCGACCGCACAGGCGTGACTCGCTTCGATCGCTATGTTCGCGTAGTTGTTACCGGCGAGTGAGACGGGGTACGGCGTGAGGTGCACAGTGGCTTGAGCACCATCGCCATAGAGGCCATAGCCCGCCGAGCCCCAACAGAACAGCGCGCCCGATGTTGTCCGTCCGCACGTGGCGTTCAACGAGACAACGAGTTGCGAGAACACATTCGCACCAGCCACTGCGACGGGAACGTTGCGATCGGTTGTGGTGCCATCGCCCAATTCGCCGAACGCGTTCGAACCCCAACAATAGGCGACACCGGCGGACGTGAGTCCGCAGGCGTGATCCGCTGTTCCTTCTGCGAGCGATGCGAACACCAGACTTCCGCTCACAGCGGTGGGTACGCCGCGTGACGTACCCGTTGTACCGTCACCAACCTGACCGCGCGTGTTATCGCCCCAGCAGAATGCCGCCCCCGTGCTGGAGAGTTCGCAGCGTGCGTATCCGTTGTTTGTTGCCGTGACTGTCTGAAGCGTGAACGCCACAGGTGCCACGGCGCCGACAGTCGCCGTGATCGTGCTTGTACCGGAAGCGGTGCCGGTGCTCGGAAAGACCTGCGCAATACCGGTTGCTGACGTGCTGACCGTCAGTGAAGTGTTACCACTCAAAGTCGCAACACCGGACGTCACATTGAACGACACGCTCACGCCTGGCAGCGGATTGTTCGACGCATCCTTCACAAGAACGGCGAGGGGCAGAATGAATCCAAGGTTTGCACTCTGGATTTGATTGTCGCCAGACGCGATGGCAATGCTGCCCGCCGCGACTGTTCCCGTGGCAGAGAACAGTGTGGAGGGAACTCCCGATGCTGAGGCAGAGAGCTGATTGGTTCCCGGCTGTCCGCCAAGTATCCAGCTGCCCACTGTCGCGAGCCCACTCGCGTTGCTTGCTGCAGTCGCGCCGGTCACCGAACCGGCGCCTGCAACGACCGCAAAAGTGACGTTTGTGCCGCTAACAGGATTCCCTGCGAAATCGCGCACCAACACGGCGGGACTTGTCGGCACTGCAGAATTGATCGCCGCGCCCTGGCCGTTACCGGCACTGATCGTCATACCAACAGCAACACCCGCAGTGCCTTCGACCCAGCGCACCGGATTCATCACGGTGGCCTGCGTCTGCGTGTTATCGCCGAGCTGCCCGAGAGTATTTGAACCCCAGCAGAACGGCTGGCCCGACGCCACACGCCCACACATCGAGACCCGCGCTGGTCGCAAGGCGCTTACGAGTACGCCGCCGACGATCGCAGTGGGCGACGCACGGGACAACAGATCGCCGTTGGCGAGTTGTCCGTTGAAATTAGTACCGAAGCAGAGTGTCGTCCCTGCAGTGGTGGCGCCGCAGAGCGAGTTGGATGTCGCTGCAATCGAGGTAAACGTCGCTTGTGATTGAACGGGAGCCGGGTTGATGCTGGTCGTGATGCCGCCTGTCCCGATCTGGCCATTTCCTCCATTTCCCCAGCAGTAAAGCGATCCACCCGTTGCAAGACCGCACGTCGCCGTGAACTCGGCGGCAAGTGCGGCGAAGGAGAGTCCGCCTGTTACAGCGGTTGCCGTCAGCACCGGAGACGTCGCAGTGCTTGTCGATCCGATTCCAAGTTGCCCCGAATTGTTGAGCCCCCAGCAATACGCCTGAGTGCCGGCAATTCCACAGTAGTGATCGCGGCCCAATGCCATCTTCGAGATAGGCGGTCCGCCAGTGACTACGGTCGGAACTGGCTGCACTGTGCCGACGGCGTTGTTCAGAAAAAGCCCGTATCCAGACGAGCCCCAGCACACGAGCGCATTGGCCGACGTCAATCCGCATGTGGCATTTTCCGATACGGCCACGCTGGTGAAGATGAATCCGCTGCTGATCGGGACGGGCGTATTGCGATCGACAAACGTTCCGTCGCCAAGTTGGCCGAAGCCGTTCGCTCCCCAGCAATACACAGCACCAGCGCTCGTGATGCCGCACGTGTGATCGCCGAAACCTTCCGAGAGTATGGTGAAGGTCATGCCACCACTCACGGCTGTTGGCACGAGACGCGTGCTGTTTGTGCCGTCGCCAATCTGGCCGCGCGCGTTGTCGCCGAAACAATACGCAGCGTTGGTGGTGGTGAGCTCGCAATGGAAATTGCCGGCGAGCGAGCCGACGGCGCGCGCGTTCGCCGTGATTGTCGGAAAGCCCGAGACCGCAGCAGTCGCTGACATTGAGCCAATGGCGCCGCTCGCGATCCACGTCAGCGTCGCAAGACCCTGTGCATTTGTCTGAACGATCGTTGACGTCGCACCTGAGACGCCGCCGGCAGTATTCGTGAATGTTCCGCCGCCGCTCGCGATAGTGAACGTCACGGGCACGCCTTGCACACCATTGTTCGATGCATCCTTAACGGTCACACTGAGCGGCGCCTGCAATCCCTGGCTGATGTGCTGCACTTGATTGTCGCCGCTCGTGAGCGTCGCAACAGTTGGTAGCGTGGTGCCGACTGCGTTGAACTGTACGACCGGGAGTGAAGGAATTGTCGCCGTCGCGGTGTTCACGCCGAGTGACGCACCAAGTGTCCACGACACTGCGGTGGCCACGCCTTGCGCGTCCGTGACCGCGGTCGTGCTGCCAAGCGCACCACCGCCGCCGGTCACCGCAAAGTTGACGGAAACGCCAGCGAGGGGATTGCCCGCGTAATCGCGCACCGTGACAACAGGCGGCGCCCCGGTGGCCGTGCCCGCGGGAGCATAGATCTGACTACCGTTTGTGGCGACCACCGATGCGGGAACGCCAGGGGTGCCTTCAACCCAGTTCACCGGCACCGGTGTAGTGCGTGACACCGCGTTGAAGATGCTCGCAACACCATCCCCAATTGCGAAGCGACCAGCACAGAACGGAAGGTTCGTCGAGTCCTGAAAGCAGAGCCCGAACGAATGCATCTGCATGCGCACCGGATTGCCGAAGGCGACGAACTGTGGAAGGTTGTGAACGGCGCGGTCGCCCACACCGATGGCGCCCTGCGTATTGTTGCCCCAGCAGTACGTACTGCCGTCGGTGCCAAACGCACACATGTCGGTGATTCCGCCAAAAACATCTCGCGCCGTCACCGGCATTGCGGCCGGCGCGAATGTGGTGAATCGGTTGGCGGTGCTGCCGTCGCCGAGCTGCGGCGTTGCCGCGCCGGCACAGTAGACAGCACCGGCAATCGTAAGACCACATGCGTTGCTCGCGGTAATGGCGATCTTCACGAACGGCGGTGCGCCATACAACCGCTTCGGGCTCGGCACTCCGACGCCGGTACTGTCGATCACCGATCCCTGGCCCCAGCACCATGTCTGCCCTCCCAGCGTCACACCACACGCGCCGGCTGCCGACGCAGAGATGTCCTTGAAGGAGAGATTACCGACGACCGCGACCGGGACGGTGGAGACGCGCCCAAGTGTTCCGTCGCCCAGTGCGCCGTACTGGCCAAGTCCCCAACAGTACGCCTTGTTTGCGGTGGTGATGCCACACGCGTGGTTGCGACCGGCAACGATCTTGAGGAACGACAATCCGCCAGACACCGGCGTTGCGCTCGCGCTGATCGCCGTGGTGCCGTTGCCGAGTTGACCGACGGAATTGTAGCCCCAGCAGTAGCCCTGGCTATTCGTTCCGACACCGCAGGTGAACTCACCGTTGTACATGGGCGAGAGTGACGCCAGCGGAACGGCGTTCGGAATTGGCATGACCACGCGTCCCCACGTGGTGTCCTGCGGTGTTACACCGGCATTGGTGACGAGCGCCTCGAATTCACCCACGCAGTACGGCAGGCCGGCGAGTGTCAGCATGCAGACCGTGCCGCTTGAGTTGTTGTCGATGCCGTTGCCGCTGAAGGTGACCGAGGTCAGTCCCGGCGCAGACGCAACAAGCGTATTCGGTGTTGGCGCAGGGCTCGCGCCGTTCCAGGTTGAAAACCAGTTCACCGCTGCGAGGCCGGCGGAATCCGTGACTACCGTGACGAGCGTCGACGTGACCTGACCTGCCGCTGCCTGCACAGTCGATGCAGAGGCATTGAACGTCACGGTCACGCCGGGAACGGCACGTTGTTGAGCGTCGATCACTCGAACTTGCGGGCGAATACCGTACAGACTGTTACCGAAGCTGTACTGCTGATCGCCCTGCACGAGCGTCATCGTTGCGGGAACAGATCCGATGCCGACGTTCACCGCGAGCTGGGCGCCGATTCCGCCCGAAGATGCAGTAATCGTTGCGGCGCCAATAGCGATACCGGTGATCATGCCGGCCGCGTTGACGGACGCGACGCTCGCATTGCTCGACGAATACAACACGCCGGCGCATGCACTCACATCAACGTTGAGTGTGTCACGCACAAACGGCTGCACCTGCGCCGTCGCGCCAACCTGGAGACTCGCATACGCACTCGGCAAACCAAAATTGCCGACGACCGGCGCCATTGGTGTGACGTTGTTGACGCGTGACGTGATCGGCAGCGAGACCGCAAAGCGCGCGATCTGTTGGGCATCGATGATGTTGATGATGCCGTCATTGTTGACGTCACCTTGTGATCCCAGCACGGTAGGATTCCCAACGGTGAGTCCGATGCTGAACCGGCCGATCTGCTGTGCGTCGATGATGTTGACGCTGCCGTCGTTGTTTGCGTCGCCCCAGAGCACGGTGGTGGATACGCAGAGTCCGAGTTGTCGCGTTCGAACAAGCGAGAGCACCGACGCGCTCGAGCCGTCGCTCGCTGACGTGGTGCCGACGTTGATGTATGTCGTGCCTGGAGTAGCGGCCGCTGTAAACCAGAGCAGCGCGACGGTGACGTTCGAGGTTGTGCCGATGCCGCTGGTGACCGTGATGGTCGACGTTCCGTTGGCGCGGTTGGAGATGTTCGATGACAGCGAGCCGAAGGTACCAGTGCGAATGGAGTCGAGGGTGAGGCGCGCGGCATTCCATGAAATGCCGGCATTGAGCGACGCGAGGTTGGCTCCGGCCGCGTTGCTCATGTCGACGACAACCGGCACCGAGAACACGGCGCCGGGAAGCGCCGAGGCGGCCGGACTATTGCCGGGAGCTACGAGAATGGTGCCCTGCGCGGCGAGAGACTCAGCGGCAAACAGCAGGGCGGCGAGCATGCCGAACAGCGTCGTACGGCGAGACATACGCACTCTTGGTCGATGAGGCAGTCCCGAGGCGCGGCGGTGCACGACCCGTGGGTAAGCGGGACGGTCGCGCGGAGGGACATCGAACCTACTTGTCTCAGGAGCATGGCGCAACAAAAAAAGTCGCGCATCCGCCCACGTGTAGAACTAGTTTTTGACCATTCCAGACAGGAGTGCGAAAATGTCCGATAGCTGGCAGAAGATCGTCGCGTCGTCGCTGGATTGGGAGCAGGCCCACGGGAATCTCGATTCGGCGCTCGATGGACTCGCGCCAGTCGATCGCGGGCGTCAGCCTGACCGGCATCCGCATTCCGTATGGGATCTGCTCGAGCACATACGGATTGCACAGCATGACCTGCTCGATTTCTGCACCGATCCGGATTACAAACACGAACTTGAGTGGCCCGCTGGATATTGGCCCCCGTCGCATGCACCAGCGGGCGACAGCGCGTGGAGCGATACTATCGCGGCGATCAAGCGCGATCGAGCTGCACTCGCGGAGTTTACGGTGAGTGGCAAGGTCGATCTCACGGCAGCCATTCCGCACGGCACGGGTCAAACCTATCTGCGCACGATACTCGTTGCCGTTGATCATGCTGCGTATCACATCGGACAAATCGTTGATGTTCGCCGCATGATCGGCGGATGGGACAAATGACATGAGCGATACCACACGACCATTCGCTGCGAAGACAGACGCCGAACTCGCGGCGATGGAGCAGGACAAGTCGTTGCCACTCGATCAGTGGACCGAAGTGGAACGCGAGCGCGGTTTACGCGAGAAGAATGCGATCGCGGGTGCACCGCGCATGGCACATCAGGAAGCGCGACTGACGGCAGACGCGGGACCTGTGCAGGCGCTCGCTGATGTGAACAGTCTGCTCGTGCCTGGCGAACGCCTGCTCGCGTATGCCGTTCAGCGACGACTGTTCGCACTCGTGCAAAGAAGGCAAGTTGTTGCGGCGACAACGGGCCGATTCATCGCAATCACGCGTGGACTGATTGGAGGATTTACTCCGTTCGATGTTCGCTGGCAGGATTTGCGCGATGCGGGCATTCGTACGGGCATCTTCGGGGCAGACATCAGCATCACTGCCATTCCCGGCGACGACCTCGCATCGCACACGCACGCGGGCGGCGTTCGTCGTCTGTTCATGGGTCTTCGAAAGGACCAGGCAGCGCAGGTCTACAAGATCTGTCAGTCGCAGGAGCAGTCGTGGCGCGAGAAGCGGCGCGTACGTGATCTCGATGAACTCCGTGCCGAATCGGGTGGCGTGAACATTGGGGCGACAGCGGGCGGGATTGGCGGTGTGCTCGCTAACACGACTGATCCGGCAGAGCGCTTGCGACGGGCGAAAGAGATGCTCGAGCAAGGACTCATCAGTGATTCGGAGTACGAAGCGATCAAAGCTCGAGTTGTCGATGCGCTCTAGTACTCGAGTACGAAAACCAGTACACAGAACGTGAGTACTCAGACGTAAGTATTTAGTACCACTGCGCAGTTACGAAGTAGTACTAAATACTTTTTATACTGAGTACTGGAGTACTGAGTACGGATTTTCGGGCTTTGCCTGATAAAACGCGGCTGCCCGAATAATCGGTGAGTTGCCCGAGAAAGGCCGTTCCTGCTTACGCGGTCTAAATAGCTCAAATAGCCAGCGCAAACCTTGCGCTGGCTCGAATGAGCAGTGATGCAAATTTGAATCAGCGGTAACGGAGCGGTAAACAGGTGCATCTTGACGGAAACGGTACCGTTCGGCAACATCTTCGCGATGCTTTCTCCGGGCCCGTCTCACGTCGTTATCGCAACCGTCGTAATAGGGCTCCCGGTGGGGGCCACTTTTGTGATGGAGGTTGCCGAAAGCCTTGTTGAAACTCTCGGATGGCGCGCCCGTCTATTAAGGACAGGGTGGGACCTTTGTGTCCTGTCTGTTGGCTGTGCGGGGGGAATTTTTACGCTTCCCGGTGTACTTACTAGGTGGGGCCCGGAGGAATCCGTTTTGGCTGGGTTCGGTGTCCTACTTATGTCGATACTATGTGGCATCTTTGTCATTCATATCCGAAAGACGGAGCCAGCGCAGGTTAAAGGTTGGCAGAGTCTTCTGGCAGTTGGCCTTGGCATTGCGTCGTTGGCATTACCGTTGTATTTCGTACTAACCGCTTAAGGAGGTGTATATGCAATTGATCGAGTTTGCCCTGAAGGGGGTTGGCTTTGCGGTCGTTGCTGCGCTCCTTGGCGTAGTTCTCGTCGCGGGTGTCGAGGTGGCTCGTGCATACAGCGACCCGGAACGCCGAGAAGGGATCTCGCATCGCAGCTGGCGAGAAAACTTGCGACAGATGCTTCACTAACTGCAAAGCCAGAAACAGAAACGGCGCCCGATGAAGGCGCCGTTTCTGTTTCTTGTCAGGCCATCTTTCGCTTTCGGAACGCGTCCATTGAGGCAATCCCATCCCTCTCAGACGACGGCGTGTCGGGCAATGCGGATGCTCCGACAACCTTATCGAACAAAGGCGGAAGCCAGCTAAGATCATTCGCCAGTTCGTCGCGAGTCTTGCCCGTCTCCTGTAGGTAGCGGCGTAGCCCCAGCGAGAAAAGCTGTGGAGTTTCGTAAGGCCCTTCCGCTGGCTCGGTTGCCGTTGGCTTACGCCATCCCATTTTGGACATGTACCGAAAGCGCCGTGCGTATTCCGCGTGATTCATGACGCCGAGTTGATTGGCCCTCAGAACAAGTGCCGGTAGATGAACCCCCCAGCGCCGCTTCATATCAAATAGGTGCGGCCATGACGGTGAAGAACCAAGGTTCCAAAACTCGCGCGCGAAGACATCGCGTGGCATGAGCAGCGCACCAGCGAAGTATTCTGCTTGACGTTCGCGTTCGTCGTGTTCGCGTGCGTCGTCCGAGCCAGCGGGCGTATCGACGTGCGCCACGCCGTGCCCAATTTCGTGTGCTAGATCAAACCTCCGTCGCGCTGCACTAGGCCGCGCGGGATTGATAACCGCGATACTCGTGGTGCCGTAGCGCGAAAACGCGTCGATCTTCTCCGTGACGGAGGTGTCGAGCGTGGTGACCACGACACCCGCGTGCTCGGCAAACGCCGTCACATTGTCAATCGGCGCGTCAGTGCCAATGCCGATTGCGATGCGGCACGCCTCGGCGGCCCCCTCCAACTGCTCGTTGATACGCCGCTTCTCGCGCTCCGCTTCTTCTTTAGACTCGGAGAGACGGCTCTGCACGTGAACGCGGGGAAGCTTGAAGGGTGGCCACACGATGCACGTGCTCAACGTGTTCATCAGCATCCCGAGCAACGTACCGTGTGACCGGATTTGCTTACGCAGCCCCTCCATCGCGGTCTTGCGCGACCGAAAGTTCGTTTCCGAATCCCGAAAGACGTCAATCTTATCCGAGTAGTAAAAGAACGCGGGTTGCACTTGCAGCACTTCCGCCATGGCGTTCAGCACAATTTCGCTCGGCTCTGTTCCGCCGCGCTCGTATTTCGCCACTGCCGCAGGCGTCACACCGATGCACTCGGAGAGTGCTCGCTGGGAGTGGTTATGAAAGCGGCGAAGTACGCGAAGTCGCTCGCCGTTAAAGTTCACGATAGTCACGCTCCTTTATGTTGTTCGCGTTGCGCTGCGAGAGCGCGCTCCGCCTGCTCCTTTTCCTGACGCTCACGCTCCATCGCGTGCGCGACTTCCTCAGCTTCTGCTGCCGTCTCCAACGTGAGCGGCGGCAAGATCGTCGGCGGCTTCGGCGTCACGAGTGGCGCGGCAGCCCTGCCATCATCACCGAGATCATTGGCCGCCTGCACCGGAATCGACCATACGTAGACGATGTCGCCGGTGTCTTGCTCCACCGCCGCGAAATAGATGCCGACGGGGTAGAGCCCTGCACGGTCGCAAACAACGAGCAAGCGGTACAGGAGCTCGGGTGGCATGTCCTCGCCCGCTTCGGCAAGCAAGCTACGTTGCGCCTGCTCTGTGCGCGTGGCGCGCGCGTACTTCACTGGCAACGGGGCGTCAGCGTCGGCGCGGCAAAACCGAATTGGCCAGCCACGGAAGGCGAACAGGTACTCAGCGCCAGAGTTCGGCACGGACAGCCAGTCGAGGCGCAGTACGGCCTCGCTGATGTCTTCGCGAATCAGATTCCACCGACGATAGCCGGTGCCGCACCGGTCGTCTTTCGTAATTGCATGCTTGGCCACCCACCAAGCGCGGTCATACGCAATCTGGGCGATGGCCTTGAGCCATTCCCAGCGAAAGACGGGTGAGAGGTCCGACGGCTCCTGCGGTTGCTTGCTCATTGGCGACCTTGGACTTGTGGTGACAAGGACAAAATCACACATTTTCTCAACCGCGTCAAGGATTTCCTACTGGCCGGTTGACTGAATCGGTTTCAGTTGACGGCTCGGAAGGCGCCATGCGCGTCGGTAGCAAACCTGCTGCCCGAAACGCCAGTTGCCTTAACCATGCGGAAAGCTCAAGGCCATCCCTCTCAGCTGCGGCAACCAAAGCCTCCTTCTGCTCCGAAGTCACGCGCATTCGGACCACATCATCCTTTACGGCAATCGGCCTTTTTCGTCGCTCCGTCATGGCTACATCGTAGCTACTGGAGGTCCTGTTCGTCAAGCATGAGCCTATTGACAACCACCGTTACTTGTAGCTACATGGTAGCTACATTTCAACGGGTATTTGACTATGGACGTGCGCGAACAGCGGGGCCGGGAGATCGCCGAGAAAGCCAACATCGTGAAGTGGGGCGATGCGTGGGTCGTACCGTCCACCTCTGGCGATGGGTCGTACCGCGTCACACTCGACGCGGGCGAAATTCGCTGCTCCTGCCCCGATTGGGAATTGCGCCGGACGGCGTGCAAGCACGTCTACGCGGCAGCGATTGTTGCGCAGCGGGTAACCGTGACTGAACGGCGCGAAGCGGACGGTTCGACCACCTTCACCACGACGACGGAAACCCGCGCCGTGGTGAAGGTGAGCTATCCGCAGAACTGGCCAGCGTACAATCGCGCAGAGTGCGCCGAGAAGGAGGTCGCGCAATCGCTGCTGCGCTCACTCTGTGACGGCATCGTCAACGAACCTCAGTCGGGCCGTGGACGGCCACGCACGCCTATGTCAGAGGCCGTGTACGGCATGACGATGAAGGTCTATACCGGATTCTCCGGTCGTCGCGCCACGACGGATTTGGAAGCGAGCATGGAGCGCGCACCGCGCTACAACACGCTGTTCGACTACATGGACCGCGCTGAACTCACGCCGCTGTTGACGACGCTCATTGAGGAAAGCGCGGCACCGCTGGCGTGTGTCGAGTCGGCTTTTGCTGCCGATGCAACAGGGTTCGGCACGGTGACCTATCGTCGCAGGTATGACGCGAAATACGGACGGGAAATGAAAGCCGCTCGCTGGCTTAAAGCGCACGCGATGGTCGGCACCTCAACGAACATCATTACCTCCATTCGCGTCACGGAGTCGAACGTCAACGACTCGCCCGAGCTTCCAGCGCTGATGGATGCCACGGCAAAGCGGTTTGCGATTGCCGAAGTCTCCGCCGATAAAGCGTACCTGAGCAACAACAACCTTGCCGTGATCGAATCGCACGGCGCCGTCCCAAACATCCCCTTTAAGTCGAATAGCCGCGCCGAGGGTTCGGCCGCATGGCGTCGGATGTACGGCCTGTTCCTCTACAAACAGCCCGAGTTTCTGGCGCACTACCACAAGCGCAGCAACGTAGAGTCCACATTCAGCGCGATGAAGCGGAAGTTTGGTCCGGCTGTCCGCTCCAAGAACCCTACAGCGCAGATTAATGAAGTGCTGTGCAAGGCGTTGTGCTTCAATCTCAGCGTCCTCGTCCACGCGATGCACGAACTTGGTATCGATCCGAGCTTTTCGGGGGCCGCGTGAACGCACTCACCGCGAACGAGCAAGAGAACGTGCGGCGGGCTCTTCGCTTCCTCAAGACAAGGTTGAGGACGTGGCAGTCCGTTGCAGGGGCGCTCGGCGTGTATCAGCGCAACGACGCCAAGATTGCGAAGTTCGCCGCTGGCGGTCGCGTGACGGTGGACCTCGCGTTTCGCCTTGCTCGCATTAACGGCGTCGCAATGGAAACTATATTGGATGGTAGCTTCCTACCCAAGAGCATGTGCCCGCACTGTGGCGGGCAGTTGGATACGCAAGATTAACGCTGCCCGATTATTCAACGCGCCGCCCGAGAATACGCGATGAATCGGACATTTTCAGGCAAAGCCGGATTTTCGTACTGGAGTACTTGCTGTTAGCGGTTTTCGAGACGCATCTCGGTTGTCGGCACAAATCCCAACGTCTCGTACAGATGCCGCCCGTTCGGCGCCGCGTGCAACACCACATTCATCACATCTCGGCGCTGACACTCCTCGAGTAGCGCGACCATCAGCAGCCGCGCGGCACCCTTGTGTCGCCACTCGGGTTCGGTGAAGACATTGATCACGAGCGCCTGAACACCACCGCGCACCGTGCCGGCCGTGGTGACGGTCGGTGGCGCCTCGCGAAGTAGCACGCCAGCGCCAGAGATGATGTTGTCCGGCTCATCGACAGGGTGCGCGAACCAGCCGAGATAGTCGCCGGTGTCCATGACGCGTCGGGTCCACTCCAATGCCTGCTCCCGCATATCACCGTGGCGAGGCTCCTCGAGCGTACCGATGTCGCGGAACATGCTCACCCGATGCCGAACGATGGCCTCGATGTCGCTATTGCTAGCGATAGCAGGGCGGACCCGGAGTGATGGATCTGTCTTGAGCACAGGCAAATACTGCCGATAGGGGTGGCAAATTATGTGTGGCGCGGAAGCATCAGCCGGCCACTATTCGTAAACATATGAATCGTTACTGCGCTATAAAGGTATGTACTACAACAATTTAGAATGCGTTGCCTGCACGTGCGAAGCTCGGCATACCCAATGCCTTACTCCTCCGGTTTATTCTAGCTGATGCTCCAACTCACCGACCGCGGACTCTACTGCCAAGCGGCTGATGTCTACATCGATCCCTGGCTGCCAGTCGATCGCGCGATCATCACCCACGCGCACGGCGATCACGCTCGGTGGGGCTCGAAACACTACCTCGCCTCTCGCGAGGGCGCGCGAGTGCTCCGCACCCGGATTGGCGACACCGCCGACATCCAACTGCTCGACTACAACGAATCCATCGCTATAAACGGGGTCAACATCTCCCTCATCCCCGCCGGCCACATTCTGGGCTCCGCGCAAATCCGGTTGGAGCTGCGCGGCGAAGTATGGGTGGTAAGCGGCGACTACAAAACCGAACCGGACCCGACCTGCTCACCCTTCGAACCGGTGCGCTGCCACACGTTCATCACCGAATCGACGTTCGGCCTGCCCATCTATAGATGGACCGCACAAGACGAAACCTTCGCTGACATGATGCGCTGGTGGCGCGAAAACGCCGACGCCAACCAGGCCTCCGTGATCTACGCCTACGCACTCGGCAAAGCCCAACGCGTTCTCGCCGGGGTGCTCGGAGCGGACATCGGGCCGGTCTACACTCATGGCGCCGTCGAGCGACTCACGCGCGACTATCGCGACAGCGGCGTGGAATTGCACGAGACAACGCCGGTGAATGTGATGCCAGTTAGGGGCACGGATTACTCACGGAGTCTGATCATTGCCCCGCCTTCGGCGGCGGGGAGCACGTGGATGCGACGCTTTGGCAATGCGTCCACGGCCTTCGCCTCGGGATGGATGCTCGTGCGCGGTGCCCGTCGTCGTCGCGCCATCGACAAGGGATTCGTGCTCTCCGATCACGTCGACTGGCCAGCGCTACTCGCCGCCATCGACGCGACCGGCGCTGAGCGCGTATGGGTGACGCACGGCTATCGCGAACAGGTCGTGCGCTATCTGCGCGAGGAAAAGGGCCTCGATGCGATCTCGATGGCGAGTCATTGGGAAGGTGAGAACGACACGGAAGAGGCGGTGGAAGGTGAAGGGGCCATGGCCTAGAAGAACGCGAGGATCTGGTATCGCGGGAACTTTGTCTCTTCCCACGGCTGATCTTCGTCGGCCTCGAAGTCGTCGAACCGCAGAATCTCGAGATCGTGTGCGATGTCTGCTTTCAATTCATCCGAGAGTTCGTCGAGCTCATCGAGATCGTCGAGTTCCTGGTCGTCTTCCGTATCGCGAGCGAGCTGCATGAGACGCTCGGTATCGTTGATGCCAATGTCCTCGACGGCGAGCACCGTACCCTCGGGTGAGCGCAGCTCGAGATCGAGGGCAGCAATGCGATCGGTGGCGGCATCGAGATCAACACGAATGCCCTCGACATCGACTCCATGCCGAATGCTGCAGACGACACGCGATGGTTCGGTCATGATCTCCAGAATTCCCAGACCAACCTCGGTGGGATGAAACCAACCCATTTTGTGTTCATCGGTGTTGGCGACGAACTCGAATTCCGTGTGGCCGACGAGGCGGCCCCTACTCCAAAGTGTGTATGGCATGGCGCGGGGGATGAAAGACGACTGCATCTTCGAACCGCGCCGTCATTTGTGCGTCACCGAATCATTGCCTCCATGCGCCTTTTCTTGCCTGAAGCCAGATAGATGAAGCGCTTCGCACGTCTCTACGCCGAGATCGACTCAACCACCAGCACGAACAAGAAGGTGGAGGCCATGTCGTCGTATTTCCGGGAAGCCGATCCGGCCGACGGCGCATGGGCCGTGTATTTCCTCTCCGGCGGCCGACCAAAGCGACTCATTGGCGTTCGTCGACTGGCCGACTGGGCCATGGAGCTTTCGAACATTCCACCGTGGCTCTTCGAAGAGAGCTATTCCTCCGTTGGTGATCTCGCCGAGACCATCTCGTTGTTGTTGCCTCCGAGTGTCATCCCGAGCGGAGCAAGGGATCTGCATTTGAGCCGGTGGGTCGAGGATCGTCTGCTGACACTGTCAACGCTCGACGAAGAACGGCAGCGCGCGTCTGTTCTCGACACATGGCAACAACTCGACGGCACCGAGCGCTACATCTGGAACAAGCTGATCACGGGCGGCTTCCGTGTGGGCGTGTCGGAGCAACTCGTCATCCGGGCGCTCGCGCGTGCAAGTGGCGTGAAGGAAGCAGTCGTCGCGCACCGACTCAGTGGACACTGGACTCCGTCCGCCGAAATGTTCACGGCGCTCATCGCTGAAGACTCTGGCGACGCAGATCGCTCGCGGCCATTTCCCTTCTACCTCGCCTATGCACTCGAGGGCGAACTCGAATCACTCGGCGCGCCCAACGAGTGGCAGGCCGAGTGGAAGTGGGATGGCATTCGGTCGCAGGTGATTCGGCGTGATGGTGTGACGTACATCTGGTCGCGCGGTGGTGAGTTGATCACGGAACGCTTTCCGGAACTCGTTTCTGCGGCGGAACATCTGCCAGATGGAACTGTCCTCGACGGCGAGATCATGCCGTGGAAGGACGACGCGGCGTTGCCGTTCGCACAATTACAGCGACGCATCGGTCGCAAGAAGCTCGGCCCGAAGATTCTCGCCGAGGTTCCGGTGGTGCTGATTGCGTATGACCTGCTGGAGATGGGTAGCGTTGATATTCGCGAGGAGCCACTCGTGGTCCGCCGTGGGCTTCTAGCGAAAGTGGTGGAGAGTGCAGATTCCTCGACTTCGCTCGGAATGACACTGGGCACGGAGTCGAGGAATCTGCTTCTGTCGCCGGTCACGCCACTCGATACGTGGGGCGACGCACGCCACGCACACTCCAACTCACGCGATCACCGCGCCGAGGGATTGATGCTCAAGCGTCTCGATTCCGCATACGGAGTCGGGCGTCGCAAAGGGAATTGGTGGAAATGGAAGGTGCAGCCATTCAGCGTGGACGCGGTGATGATCTACGCGCATCCGGGTCACGGAAAGCGCGCGCTGCTGCACACCGACTACACGTTCGCGGTTCGCGACGGCGACGCACTCGTGCCATTTGCCAAAGCATACTCGGGCCTCACCGACGTAGAGATTCGCAAGCTCGACGCATGGATTCGTCGCCACACGCTGGAGAAGTTCGGGCCCGTGCGGCAGGTAGAACCCATTCAAGTGTTCGAGCTGCACTTCGAGGGCATTCAAGCATCGCCACGACACAAGTCAGGTGTTGCCGTTCGCTTCCCACGCATTGCACGCTGGAGAACGGATAAGCCTGTCGAAGAGATCGACACCATCGAGACGCTCAAAGCGCTCATCGAGGCAACGAAGTGAGTGTTGCCGACGAGTGGTTTGCGTCGAAGGGATGGGAGCCGCTCGAGTTCCAGCGTGAGGTAT
>JBBQHJ010000073.1:0-16575 GCA_038323865.1 Gemmatimonadales bacterium | reverse complement strand
GTACTTCGGCACAACGGATCGGTTCTGGCTCAATCTGCAGGCGCGCTTTGATCTCGAACAGCAGCGCGATCGCCTTGGGACGCGACTAGCGAAAGAGGTCCGTATTCTGGAACGGGCACGCTAACCAATCATTGGAGCCGTCAAGCGAGCCAAGGCGCGCAGCCAGCGGCATATGCGGAAGGCGAGCGCGGAGTGCGTCGTGCTGTGGTACTCGATTTCCAATACGCGGCCTTCTATCGCGCGCGTGGGGATCGGATGGAGATCATCGCCGTATTTCATCGCCGGCGAAATCCACTGGTGTGGCAGGCACGGGCTGCAGTGCAACCTGCGTTGCACCCGCGGGCGCTCGAAGCATTCGGTTCCCTCGCGCGCTCGCACCTCGCATCTCGGAGCCACACGTCGGACCACACACACTCGCTCTCGTGGCTCGACGTGGCCGGAGCGACGTCACGCGCGACCGCCCACAGGAAGCCCACGAGCTCGCGAGCGACGGCATTGCATCGCGCTGCGATCGGAAGGTGGTGCGCGCTTCGCCTTCTGTCCTCATATTGAATGGTCGGCCCCAAGGCGTCCTTGAGCGTTAGCCAGACCAGAAATGCGACCGTGAAATCCATGCTCAGACGAGGCCCGCACTGCGTGATCGCGATCACCTCACGTCTTGCAGACCCGTTTGGAACCCGAAGGATTGGGAGCGCATGACAAGCCTCGAGCCGACGCCGGACACCGATCCAATTCGCGAGCGTCTGCAACGCGCACTGGGTAGTCAGTACTCGCTCGAGCGTGAGCTAGGCGGCGGAATGTCGCGCGTCTTCCTTGCTGAGGAGATTGCACTCGCTCGAAAAGTCGTGGTGAAGGTGCTGCCGACTTCGCTCATTGGCGAGATGTCCTCCGAGCGTTTCGCGCGTGAGATCCGCGTCTCGGCGCGCTTGCAGCATCCGGGTATCGTCCCCGTGCTGTCCGTCGGCACGGCGGACGAGTTGCCGTACTACGTGATGCCGTATGTTGCCGGTGAGTCGCTCCGCCACCGCCTTGCGCAAATGGAAGGCGGTCATCGCCTGCCTCTCGCAAATGCGGTTGCGATTCTGCGCGACGTTGCCCGTGCACTGGCGTTTGCGCATGGCCAAGGCGTCATCCACCGCGACATCAAGCCCGAGAACATCCTGCTCACCGGCGACGCCGCCGTCGTCGCAGACTTCGGTGTGGCGAAGGCGCTCGATGCCGCGCGCACACAGGGCGACACGGTTGCGTCACCCACGCTGACGCAGGCCGGGACGTCGCTCGGCACTCCCGCGTACATGTCTCCGGAGCAGGCGGCTGGAGATCCCTCGCTGGATGCCCGCAGCGACATCTATGCGTTCGGCGTCGTCGCCTACGAAATGCTCGCCGGGGAACACCAATTCGCTCACCGGCACTCCATACACGCCCTTGTCGCGGCACATCTGACGGAAGCTCCGCGTCCGCTGGAGACACGTGCGGATGGACTGCCGCAGGAGTTGGCAGGAGTTGTCATGCGTTGTCTGGAAAAGAGTCCCGACGATCGTCCGGCATCGGCGCAGATTCTCGTGGACGTGCTGACGTCGGGCCGTGACTCGCCAACTGCTGCGACAGGTCAGTCCACGAACGGTACGGCGATCGCTGGGCGCTCGGCGTTGCGCCGTCCTGTGCTGATCATGCTCGGCGTCGCGGTGGTCGCCGGTGGTGCCCTGATTGTCTGGCAGGCACGTCTCAACACACATCGCGGAGAGAAGATCGCAACACCAGTGTCGACGAGCGCGGCCGGCAACGACGATTATTTGCGCGGACGAGTGCGGGTCAGGAAAGAGAACCGCGAGGACAATCATGAAGCGATCCGGTATCTGCGACTGGCGGTGTCTGCGGACCCGACGTTCGCGCCGGCATACGCCGAGCTCGCGCGCGCCTATACCATCCGCGCGTTCTACTTTGCACCCGACTCGGAAAAGAAGAGCCTGAACGAGGACGCGGAGATCGCCGTGGAGAAGGCGCTCACCTTGCAGCCCGATCTCGCTGACGCCTGGTTTGTGAAAGGCTTCATGCTATGGACGCCGAGCCGTCGCTTCCCGCATGACCAAGCCATCGCGGCGTATCGTCGTGCGCTCTCGCTCAACTCGCAGCTCGACGAGGCGCACCATCAGTTGGCGCTCGTGCTGCTTCATGTGGGATTGCTGGATGAGGCGAAGGCGCACCTCGACTCGGCGCTCGCGATCAATCAGGGCAACACCCTCGCGCGGTTTCGCTACGGAGTGATCGCCACCTATCGCAGCGACTACGCTGAAGCCGATCGCATTTTTCGAAGCACACAGAAAGAGCTCAATCCGTCATTGTGGGGATTCCAGGAGGCGACCGTGCTGCTCGGGCTGGGACGAACATCTGAAGCCTACGCACTGATCTCAACATTTCTTGCGGACAATCCCAAGGACGAGGCTGGCGTCGGCCACAGCGTGCTGGCGATGATCGCTGCCAAGGCCGGCCGCCGAACGGAGGCCGACTCGGCGATTGCGCGCGCGATCTCGCTTGGTGGTGGTTTCGGCCACTTCCATCACACGGCGTACAACATCGCTGTCGCCGAGACGATGCTTGGTCGTAGGTCGGCGGCTATCGAATATCTCGAGCAGGCGGCGGACGATGGATTTCCGTGCTATACGCTCTTCGCTACCGACACCAACCTCGCGGCTCTGCGCTCGGAGTCGCGCTTTGTCGCACTATTGACGCGGCTTAAGGCGGACATGGAACGTCTTCGCGTGGGACTTTCCGGAGCGTGACATGTGTTGCGCAGCTCATGTCTCGGTGACGTGGTCGAGGTGCCGAAAGGGCGCAGCTCTTTCTTGACTTGTTCACACACAACGGCGAGCATGCTGAATCAATGAAATCACTTCTCGCGGCCGCTATCGCTGCAATTGTGAGCGCCTCACCGAGCGCAGCACAGAATCAGCCCACGCCCTATGTGCCCGGCGCGCTCGACGTCACCATCCCGTCGACCGCCTCGTCGAACTTCGATCACGCCGACTTTCGGATCTGGATCCCCGAGGGGGTAGGGCCGCTCACGTCGATCGTCGTGCTCGTTCCCGGATCAAATGGCGAAGGACGCCGCATGGCCGACGATTCGCTCTGGCAATCATTCGCGACGCGAAACCACGTAGCGATCATCGCCACGCGATTTACCGACAAGCCCCACGATCAGAATTTCATCGAGGACTACGTGAACGTGTCGCGCGGCAGCGGCCAGGCACTGCTCGACGCCATCGATACCCTCGCGGTTCTGGCGAAGCATCGTGAGTTGGCGAAGGCACCGCTGCTCCTTTGGGGAATGTCAGCGGGTGGTCAGTTCAACTACGAATTCACTGCCTGGAAGCCGGAGCGCGTCGCGGCGTTCGTCACGAACAAGGGAGGCATCTACTATTCGGCGCTGGTGCCTCGCGCCGCGCGCGAAGTTCCGGGTTTGCTGTTTGTCGGCGGCAAGGACCTCGAGTCGCGCATCGCGATGATCACAGGGCTGTTCGCAGTAAACCGGAGGGCAGGAGCGTTGTGGGCATTGACCGAGGAGCCCAGCGTCGGCCATGTCGTCGCACGCAGCGCGCAACTCGGCGCCAGGTTTTTCGAGGACGTCCTCTCGCTCCGCCTCGGCAACGGTAGTTCTCTAAAGCCTCTTGCCGAGAAGGACGGATGGTACGGTGACATCCATTTGAAGGTCGTTACGCCGGTGGGCTCGCAGAAGGCGCCGACCGCGCCGACGGCTTGGCTGCCCAGTGAGCGCGTCGCCAAGGCATGGCTTTCCGTCGTGACTGATACGCCGTTCTAAGTGCGACACCCGAAACGTGGATTGGCGATAGGGGTGGGTGCGTGCATCGCCCTGGTTATTGCGGTTAGCTGGGCCACTTGGCGCGAAGATCAGATGGAGTGGAATCCCGTAATCCCGAGCGTAGATGCGCTCGTTGGATCGTGGCGTGACCGCCGAAGTGTTCTCTCCCTGCAACGAGACGGGACATACACCTGTCGCGGCAAGGCGTGCGAGGAGATTGGGAAAGTCGGACAGTGGAACCGGGCCAGCGACTTCTATGTCTCGTTTCGTGCGCCAGCGCGACCGGCAATCGAGTGGCGAGTAGTCTCACGTGCGGGACAACTTGTTTTTGCGGCCGGCAACACCAAGGGCGATCCGGATCAACGGCACTATCGTTTGACGTTTGAGCACGAGGTGGCTGCTCCCTGACGTCTATTGCCGAGCGCTACCCGCTCAATCGTCGCGCCATCGAACTTGAGCAGTACGCGTGCGAGGTGGCTCCCGTAACTGTGGCCCCATAGCGAGACGCGTGCCGAGATCACGGACTACTGTCGGATCGTTGATCGGCCCACCAGTACCGCGTTGATCGAACAGGATCACGTCTTATTCGCCGCGCAACGCCTCAAACAACGGCAGGCGATCTGCGTTGCGGACCTCGCCGAGTGCGGAGCAGCCGGGCCCGCCCGCGAGATAGATGATTGGCGACGCGGGCGACCGCGCGGTCGGCGTCGCGGTATCCACAACGATGGTGTCGCCGGTCAACGTGACAACCTGCGACGGCCCCCACTGCAGCCGGCTTACGATCTGGGCACCGATCGACCCGGCGATTCGCGCGCAGGCACCGGTTCCACCAGGAAAGCTCGCAGCAGTCCAACGGTAGATCCGCCTAGACCCGGCGACGGCCGCCCCCTCAGTCATCAAGGTCCTCCAAGCGGATCTGACGAATCCGCACCGGGTTTGCATCGAGATCGAATGTGTATTGAAGGCGTGCATTCGAGCCGGTGCGCACCCGTACACCAATACCTGTGGCCGACTCCATCACTCCAAACGGCGTAAGCGGGCCGGACCTCTTCCGACGCTCCAGCATCGCAGTGATACGTTGCCCTATCGTGCGCTGATCGGCGGAGTTGGGTGCCATCGCCAACAGCACCTTACGCAGCTGCGCCGTATCGCCGGAGTTGTACGCCTCAAGCCATTCACTGACGGCTTTGCCCCGCGGTGTCGTAGCTAATCCGGTCACTGTCTTGACCAGTCGCCAGCCGGCGTCTGCCCCACTGCCACGTCCCCCCTCCAGCATTTGCCTGATCGGACGGAACACACTCGGTCCGGGAACGGCCTCATTTGTACTCGACATGAGAAAGGCGATCTTGCGCTGCGGGATGCGAACGAAAAAGAAAAAATTGATTCCGTCCGACCCAGCAAGCGATGTAGGCTCATCCTGAAACTGGAGGACTCGAAGGGAATGCCCGACAAGTCGGTCGGCGTACACTGCTTCGTAAAAGGCAAGCATGTCTTCGAGTGTCGAGAGCATTCCGCCGTTTCCACGAAGATTCCAGAACGGACCGTTCGGCGCATGTGGGCGGCTGATCATCGTTCCGTAGTCCGAGCCATCCCGCCTGTATCCATGCGCGAGGCGCGACTCCTCAAATCCCGGCAGCAACAGCCCGGTGTTCTTCAGCTTAGCTGGTTCCAGGATGTTCTTTGCCACGTATTCGTCGAATGTCACCCCGCTCTTTAACTCGACGATGGCCGCCAGGAGACTGAACCCGACATTTGAATACGACTCTTTTGTTCCAGGAACAAACATCAGCTTCGACGCCAACGCTGCATCAACCATGTCGGGCCGCGCCACCGGAGCGAAGTCGTCACCACCGTTTTGTGCGAATCCCGCACGGTGGTTAAGCAACTGACGTATCGTGACCCCGCGCTTGTCATTCGGAACCGCCCGCCAGATTGACGCAATCGAATCCGTGAGCTTCAACTGATTCCGCTCGACAAGCTGCAAGATCGCGATTGCGGTGAAGTCCTTGGTGTTTGAACCGATTTGAACCACAGTCGCCGGACCGAATGGCGTCGACCGTGCTTTATTCGCGAGGCCGTACCCCTTCAGCAGCGTCGTGGCACCGTCAACAGACAGCAGCGCACTGCCTGTGAAGCCTTGTTTTGCACGCAGTTCGATGATGCTGTCAACGGTGACGGCCAAGGGACCGCGCGGAAGCACGGTGCCAGCCGACGCCTGAGCGGAGGCCGCGACGGATGTGCAACAGATCGCAGCGAAGCTGACCACGGCAATCACAGACGGTATGCGACGGTTGATGCGATGATTGATCACGGGAGTATCAGCGAGGATTGATTGGCGGAACTCGCAGGAGTGCGGCCGTATTTCCACTTTGACACTTCGCGCGCCGGTACCGATTCCGCACGCGTCGTCAAGACAGTCGGCATCACGGTTCTCTGACATTGTGCGTGTGCGCCTGGTTCGCTGGCTACGGCGCTGATATACACCGATTGCTCCATTGCAGGAGCAGCGCGGCCTTTCCATGCGTGCGTAATCACGGCCGGCGATTGCCCCTGCTGCCGCCGTTTCAAATCCACACTCGTCTGCGGACGATGCCGATAGCTCCACGCCGCTTGCACCAGCACGTGCCAACAGTGGGCTGCTCCCGCTTTCGTGATCGACCCAAGGTGTTGCCGATTCCCACGCGGCAGCGCACAACGCCGCGCACGCGCTCGTCCGCACACATAGCCTCGCCGTCGCGATGCCCGACAGAACGGCGATGGTGATCGAGTCCTTGTGCACATCCATGCCGAGATAGATGCGAGAGCGAGCCGTAGGTCACCGCAGCAGGTGATGGCATGGGTTGGTCTCCGGCAATGCGACAGAGCGAAGGTCGCACTCAAAACGTCAGACGGCGAAACGGCGCAACGGTGGACGGGAACGAGGCCTGGAAAGTGTAGCGCTTGCTGCGCGTCACTCAGACTAATTCGTCCTCACGTCGGCCTGACGACTCGAGGGCAAGAAAGAAGGTCCGAATGTGATTCATTTACCAGCACGGATATTCCTCAGAAATGGTGCGGTTTTGATCCTTCCTCCGATGATCATTTCATTGAATCTCGTATTCTGGGAAGAAGGAAACGGGTCAACCTCTAGGCTGGATCCTCTATTTCGGTGGAGTGGCGGTTTATCTCGCGAGTTATTTGGTGCAAGTCGTTCTTCCTGCCAGCATATGGAGTCGGAGCCTAATTGGTTTTACCGCGCCGGCCTGGTCAACTGTGTGTTGGTTTGCAGGCATTGGCTTGGTGTGTGCGCGGAGTTGGCTTCCGATTCCTTGGCATCGCGCGATCTACTTGTGCAGTGCCTTTCTCTTTCTCGTATTTCACACTTGGCATACGCTCCTGCCACTTCTTCGGCGTCGGCAGCTCGTTCGGCAATCGCTCGACCCGCGTCGGCGCCGTGGCGATGTCCGGCAGGACCGCGATCGTGATCGTGTCCTTGTGCACATCCATGCCGAGATAGAAGATAGAGCGAGCAGCCGCAGGTACCACAGACAGTGATGGCATGAGTTAGTCTCCGCGCGAAGATCGGAGGCCAGCCCAGTCATAATTTCCAGGCGGCTCGAACCCGCGAGGGAGCGACACGGCGAATGATCTCGGCTTGGATAGGATTCATCGCGTTCGTCGTGCTGATGCTGGCACTCGACCTGGGTGTGTTTCACCGCAAGGCCCAGGTTGTCAGCGTGAAGGAGGCGCTGGCTTGGTCGGCCGTGTGGCTCGCCATGGGGTTGTCCTTCGCCGTGTTCGTCTACTTCGCCTACGAGGGGAAGTGGTTCGGCATGGGCACCGTCGCCGACGCTGTCGATGGCATGGCGAACGGAGGGAGAACGGCAGCGGAGAAGTACCTGACCGGGTATGTCGTCGAGAAGTCGCTCAGCGTAGACAACATCTTCGTGATCTCCCTGATCTTCAGCTCTTTTGCGGTCCCACCGCTCTACCAGCACCGCGTGCTGCTCTGGGGAATCCTCGGCGCGTTGGCCATGCGCGGTGTGATGATCGGCCTTGGGGCGAAGTTGATCGCCGAATACCATTGGGTTCTGTACATCTTCGCAATCTTCTTGATCCTGACGGCTGTGAAGATGCTCTTCCTCACGGCAGAGCACACGGACCCCAACAAGAACTTCGTAGTTCGACTTACGCGCCGCTTTCTCCCGGTGACCGCGAGGTTTCACGGTGAGCATTTCATTGTCCGTGCCGGTGCGCCCGCGTCGTACGAGAGCGAGGTCTCCGGTGCGCCCGCGATGCCGGATGAGGTCGTGGACAACGCGCGGCCGGGGATGCTGCTCCTGACACCGCTGGCATTAGCGCTCGTCATGGTCGAAACGACGGATGTGATTTTCGCGGTGGACTCGATCCCGGCCATCTTCGCCATCACGGGCGATCCCTTCCTGGTCTTTACCAGCAATGTATTTGCGATGCTCGGCCTACGGTCGCTCTACTTCGCGTTGGCCGGGATGGTGAAGAAGTTTCGATACCTCAAGCTGTCGCTCGCTGTCGTCCTGATGGTCGTCGGTCTCAAGATGCTGCTTGCCGAATCGCTGAAGCTTGCCCTCGGTAAGCACTTCAACCTGTACTTGCTGGCGGTGATACTAGGAGTCCTGGCGGCTGGGGTGATCGGTTCCCAAATAGCCGAGCGTCGAAGCATGAGCCGTCTAACAAACCGATGAAGCTGACGGCCGCCTGCGGCGCATCTTCGACCTGCACGCGCATCCGGGCGCCTATTTCAACGCGGGACGGCCGAAGACTCTTGGCGATGCGGCCATCGCGAGGACCGTGGCCGCGATGCGAGACGCGCGAGTGACGGAGCGCGTTCTTCAGCCTCGCCAATAAGCCGACGCCGGGCACCGATCCAATTCGCGAGCGTTCTGCAACGCGCACTGGGGTGGCCACTACACGCTTGGACGCGAGCTAGGCGGCGGAATGTCGCGCGTTGTCCTCGCGGAAGAGATTGCGCTCGCTCGAACGGTCGTGGTGAAGGTGCCGTCGACTTCTCTGATTGGTGAGCTTTCTTCCGAGCGTTTCGCGCGTGAGATCCGCTTCTCGGCGCGCTTGCAACATCCCGGCAATGTCCCAGTGCTATCCGCCGGCACGGCGGACGAGTTGCCGTATTAGGTGATGCCGTACGTTGCCGGTGAGTCGCAGCCGCGACATCAAGGCCGAGAACTCACCGACAATCACTACATGCTCTCGTCACGCAATACGGACCGGGACGATTTGCTCGGCACCATTTACCATAGGTGACGCGAGGCTACGATGACGAATGCCTCTGAATTGGAAGCCATTCAAACGCTGGTCAAGCAAGGCAAGAGCGTTGTTTCGGCCGAGGACGCTGCGATAATTGATTTGGCAATGAAAGCAATTGAAGAGCGTCATACTGCAACCTTCTACATCAAGGATGCGCTATTCACAGAGATCATCAGGAGACGTCACACAACGTCGACGGCCAATCTCGAGCCCCTTTTGTCCAAAGAAGCTGCTGGAATCAAGACCGATTTTCACATCGAGCTCGATGGATACTCCAGCAGGGAAGCTTGTCCGCGATGTGGTAGTGTTTACGGCACGTATGAGTTTATTCAACAAGGCATGAAGGAACATGGGGAGGAAGCTGTAAGAGCCGTGTTCTCGCTTGAAGGCGTGTCGGTTCTCCAAATTCATCCCCGGCAAAACATTACTTGTCAAAACTGCGGCTTGGCATTGGCTTTCATGGCTCGTCCACATGTCAAAACGGGGCCGCACAATTACGTGTATCGCTCGGCGAACCACGGCTACGGCTACTGTCGGTAGAATAGGCGCAGCTCCGACGGGCCGAGCAGGGATTCGTATTTTATCAATCTTCATGCGCGTCATCCTCTCACTGGTCGACTCTTCGTTCTTCTTCCCACCGGTGCCGTAACGATCGCAGCCGCGATCGCCGAAGGGCGAGCCATGATCGAGGGTGAGTGGAGAGTCCATCCAACTAGGAGTTGACCGCACCACTCCGTAGATTTCACGAATGTTCCGGACTCTTTTTGTCGGACTGGTGATGTTTCCCGTCACGTGCGTGCTGGCGACGACTGTTGTCATCGCGCACATGCTGGGACTGGATGGCGACCGCCGGATCGCGCAGTGGTGCATGCACGCGTGGGCTGTGATGGCGTGCAAGGCCGCCGGCGTCACCGTGCAACTCCACGGCGCAGAGCACGTGGCGCACGGCCGCGGCGTCATCTATGTGAGCAATCACGTCAGTTGGTACGACGTCTTCTCCATCGCCGCCGTGCTCCCGCAATACACCTTCATTGCCAAGGCGGAGCTGCGCCGCATTCCGATTTTCGGATGGGGCGCCGAGCACGCGGGCGTGGTGTTCTTGGAGCGAGACAACCGCAAATCGGCGTTCGCCGCCTACGAGACCATCGCCGAGCGCGTGCGCCGGGGCTCGAGCGTCGTCGTCTGTCCAGAGGGCACGCGGGGGGTGGACTACCACCTGCGTCCATTCAAGAAGGGACCGTTTGTTCTCGCGATTGCCGCGGGCGCAGACGTGGTGCCAACGATCGTACACGGCGCGCGCGAAGTGATGCGCAGAGGCGGGTTCAACATTCACCCTGGCCGTGTGGACGTACACCTCATGCCGCCCATCCGCACAACCGGCTTCGACTACGACCACCGCCACGAACTGATGTCCGAGGTCTGGAACGCCATGGCCGCCCTTCTGCGCGACCAGTACGGCGTGGGCACCAGCGAATTCCCGTATATCGCCGAAGCGAGCTAGATTCTCCGCATCCTCAATCCACTACAGAATGTCCGCACTGATCGTCGATATTGTCGCCCGCGAGATCCTCGATAGCCGAGGCAATCCTACCGTCGAGGCCGACGTGATTCTCGAGAGTGGCGTGGTTGGCCGCGCCGCCGTGCCGAGTGGCGCGAGCACCGGTGAGCACGAAGCCGCGGAGTTGCGCGACAACGACAAGGAACGCTACGGCGGCAAGGGCGTCCTGATGGCCGTGCAGAACATCCATGACACAATTGCGCCGGCGCTCGAGGGTGCCGATGCGATCGACCAGATGGGCATCGACACCGCGCTCATCGAGATGGACGGCACGGCGAACAAGTCGAATCTCGGCGCCAATGCGATTCTCGCGGTGAGCATGGCGACGGCCCGCGCAGCAGCGGCCGAGCTCGGACTTCCGCTGTGGCGATACCTTGGCGGACCAATGGCGCGTACCATGCCGGTGCCGATGATGAACATCCTCAACGGCGGCGCCCACGCGACGAACACGGTGGATTTCCAGGAATACATGGTGATCCCGGTTGGCGCCGACTCGTTTTCAGAAGGGCTGCGCATGGGCGCCGAAATCTTCCATGCGTTGAAGAAGGTGCTCGTGAAAAAGAAGATGAGCACTGGTGTGGGCGACGAGGGCGGTTTCGCGCCTGACCTCAAGAGCGACGAGGAAGCCATCACGGTGGTACTCGAGGCCATCGAGGCGGCGGGCTTCAAGCCTGGTGTGGACATCGCGCTCGCACTGGATTGCGCGGCGAGCGAGCTACATAAGGATGGCAAGTACACGTTCAAGAAGAGCGGCGCCGGCACGCGCGACGCGGCGGGCATGGTTGAGCTCTACTCGAAGTGGATCGATCAGTATCCGATTGTGTCCATTGAGGACGGCTTGAGCGAGGATGACTGGGACGGCTGGAAACTCCTCACTGACGCGATTGGAGACCGGTGTCAATTGGTCGGCGACGACTTGTTCGTGACGAACACCGAGCGTCTCGCGCGTGGCATCGAGAACGACACCGCCAACGCGATCCTGATCAAGGTCAATCAGATCGGCACGTTGACGGAGACGCTCGAGGCCATCGAGCTCGCGACGGCCAGCGGGTATCGTTCGATCATCTCGCATCGCTCGGGTGAGACGGAAGACACGTTCATTGCCGACCTCGCCGTCGCGACGGGTGCAGGGCAGATCAAGACCGGCTCGGCGTCGCGCTCGGATCGTGTGGCGAAGTACAACCAGCTTCTGCGGATTGAGCAGATGCTAGGTGCGGCTGCCGAGTATCCGGGTGGCGCGATTTACGGATTGTAAGTTGCAAGTTCAACTACGCACGCAGATGGGCGCAGATGTTACGCGGATGAACACAGATAAAAACAGTTTTTGCTCTGGTTTCATCTGCGGAATCTGCGAGCGCAGCATCTGCGCCCATCTGCGTGCGTCGTTCCTGAATGACGGTTGGCGCGCGCCCACGCCGCCGCCGCAGTAGCACATGGCCAAGAGCACAACGAAAGCTGACTCGCTCCTTCCGCGACGCATCAAGCAACTCGCCATTGTGGCGGCGGTGCTCGCGGCACTCGTGTTCGCGGTGCAGGGCGGCGAGTACGGAACGCGCGACCTGATGCGCCAGCGCGCGCGTCGCGCCTCGTTGCTGCACACGAATGATTCACTGCAAACAATCATCGACTCGCTGCGCACGTATAAGCATCGTGTCGAGACGGATCCCGCACTCCAGGAGCGCATCGCGCGCGAGGAGTTCGGCATGGTGCGCGGCAACAAGGAGCTGCTTTACCGTTTCACGGAGCCCTGAGCGATGTTCAACCTCAGAAACTGGCGGCCTCGCCAACTGATGGCCTCGTGGTGTGTCTATTGGGTGGGACTGATCGGCGTGACGCTGGGCAAGGCGCTCGTGGCGATATCTCGTGCGACCGGCGCAGCTGAGGGGAGAGGCAGCGTCGCACTGAGCTTCGACAACGCCAGGATGTCACTCACGGCGATTCGCGACGGCGCAACGCTGTGGACCGGTACCGCGAGCATGTTGACTATCGCTGTCGCGCTCGCCGGTCCACCACTCGCGATCTGGTTGTTGTGGCTTCGCGAACGCGGTCAGGCTCCGTTGCCGAAGCGCGAAGCCGCGCTGCTGAACGCGGCTGATCCATTGGAACAGCGCACACGCAGCTCACAACGGGCGCACCCAGATATTCCGGAATGAAATAGGTGGGCTCGGATCGCCGTGTGCCTGCAGCTGAATCGGCGCGGCGCCGTGTGCCTTGTACGTGGGCAGCCCGATGTACTCCGTGCCGCCCTTCAGCGCGAAATCATTCTGCACGAGCACGTTGTTGTGGAATGCCGTAACACGCGCCGGCGTTTTCATTGTGCCGTCAGCGTTGAATGTCGGCGCCGTCCAGACGACGTCGTACGTCTGCCACTCTCCCGGCTTCCGCATCGCGTTCACCAGTGGCGCTGACTGCTTGTACATGCTGCCCGCCTGGCCATTTACGTAGGTGCTGTTGTTGTACGAGTCGAGAATCTGGAGCTCATAGCCAGTCTCGTTTCCGACAGCGAGAAACAATCCGCTGTTGCCGCGCAGTTGCCCGCTTCCGGTGACCTCGGGCGGAATGCGCCACTCGAGATGGATCTGATAGTTCGTGAAGGTGCGCTTGGTCTGGATGTCGCCGTTCTTCTTGTCGACCGTGAGAATTCCATTGCTCACCGTCCACCCGGCGGGCTGCTTGCCCTCGGCAGTGACCCACTCGCTGAGATCCTTACCGTTGAACAACACGATGGCGTCGGATGGCGCGTCGGCGTTGGTCATGCCCGGCGTGATGATCCTGGGCACCGGCGTCCAGACTTCGGTGTCTTCGGGCTTCATCTGCTTTTGCTGCGCTAGCGCGAAGGAAGGAACGAAAAGCAGGGCTGCGTAAAGTCTCGCAAATGGCATGTTGTGGCTCGCAAAAGGACCGGCTCAAATTGCGTCGATTCCCGAGAAAACGGCAGGGCCTGAGAATCCGCCTTCCAGTCTGAGCAATTCAGTCGTACCATCCAGCACCTCTCGCGCGCAGCAGTTCCCTCCCAGAGGCGCACTCGTGGACGAGCAACCGGCCGATATCGACGGGGCTGAGCTGGAAGTTCTCAGGGGCGGAGTGCGACTCATGGCACTTCGCGCTTTTGGCGATGGTGACTTGGCGGATGAAATCGCCCAGGAAACTCTCGTCCGGGCATTCCATTCGCTGCGCACATCGCGGCCGGAGCGAATGGGACCGTTTGTCGCCGGCATTGCGCGCCACGTCATCGCGGATGTCATTCGCAAGCGCAGTCGCCCGGCGCACCTCGAGGAGCTCGCCCCCGACGCGCATCCGAGTGTGACGCCCGATCCGATCGCCGATCTCTGTCTCGCCGAGGAGAAGGCGCGCATACTCGAAGCGCTCGACGAAATATCGGAAGACGACAAGGCGTTGCTGCACCTCGTCTATTTCCAGGACCACTCGCCCGTGGAAATCGCGCGAAGACTTGGCCTGACGCCCGAGAGCATTCGGCAGCGCAAACTTCGCGCGCTCGCTCGCCTGCGCCGAGCTTTCAATGAGGTACCATTGCGTGTCGCCGAGGGTCACGAAACCCGAAGTGGACCGACTGTATCAGGCGACTTGCGTGGAGACAGAAAGCCGTTGGAGACGACATGACCGTCGAGCGAGCGTGTACCGCGGATTCGCGTCAGCACGATGCCGAGCGCTATGCGAGCGGCCACATGAACGCAGGCGATGCAGCGGCGTTCGAGGACCATTTCGTCGAATGCGCGGACTGTCAGGCCGAGGTTCGCTTCGCGTCGGCGGTCGCCGCTGGGGTTCGACACAATGAGCCGGTGCTTCCATCAGCCCGCGATCGCAGACGGTGGTGGATACCCGCCGGCGTGCTCGCCGCGGCGGCAGTCGCGACCGTCACCGCTATCCAACTGCGTCCCGATCCCAACATCGTGGCCCTCGGACACGTCGTGACCGCACCGGCGTACCTCGGCGTCGCGGTGCGCGGCGCACCACAGCCGGTCGAGTCGCAGTTCGACGCGGCGATGGACGCGTATGCCCGACATCAGTATCTCGGGGCAGCGGACAAGCTGCGTGCAACGCTCGCCGCTGGCGGCGACTCTATTCCCGGAGAATTCTTCCTTGGCGTGAGTCTCCTGCTTTCGGATCGTCCCGCCGACGCGGAGGTCGCGTTCGCGCATACGATTGCGCGCGGGAAGACGCCGTATGCGGCTGAGGCTCACTACTACCGGGCCAAGGCGCTGCTTCAGAAGAGTCGTGTTGCAGAAGCGCGAGCCGAGCTCGCGGCGCTTACGACTGCCGATGGCATCGTGCACGAGATGGGTGTGGCACTCGCAGACAGTGTCACGCGCGTGACGAAGCGCTGAGGCGCAACGCCGCACGCATGCTGCAGATCATCGCGCTCACGCTCGCGCTCACACAGCAGACAACAACCGCGCGTCGCCTTCGCTGGGAATCGCTCGAACAGAGAGCGGTCCTGAATCTCGACAGCGCCATGACACTGCTCGCGGCGGCGCGCCAATCGGACCCATCGTACATGACCGCGCAGTACGAGTACTTGCAGCTTCGCCACGCGCGCTATGAGGAGTCCGTGTTGCGGCAAGATGCCGCTGCACTCTCGAAATCATCGAGCGCGGAGTCGCGATGCCTCGCGTTAGTGACAACCGCGGCCATCGAGTCGCGCAGCACGTGGCGTGATCTGCAAGCGCTCGAACGTCAGGGGCAGGGTAGCACGTGCACCGAGCTGTTCCTCGGCCTTCAGCCAAAGGAAGTTCCACTCGGTGATTCACTGCGCGGCACATACATCCAGCGCGCGCTGCGCGTTGCGCCGGACATTGACGCCGTCTGGATCGCGTACATCGAATACCTCGAACGTGCAGGTCGTCGCGCCGATGCTGTCCGCACAGTTGCGCAGGCGCAGGCTGCGGTGCGACATCCATTGCTCCGCCTGGCGCTGGGCGATCGCGACATCCGCCTCAAGCTTGCGGTCGGAGACACGGTCGGTGCCGTGTCCGCACGAACGGCGCTGCGCACCGCGGTGGAGCGCGACGGCCGCGCGGGTGTCATCGCCGAGCTGGAAAGTGCTCCGTGTACTCCGCATCCATGGAAGAATCGCGCGACTGCGCTGAGTCCGGAAGAATTCACGCGGTCACGCGTGCATGGTGACTGGCCTTGGGTCGTGCGGGCGCTCATCGGCTGCGGCACCACGCGCGCTGACGGTGGCGATTTGGCGGCGGCGCTCCGCTTCTATGCGTTGGCCATGCGCATCGCCGACAGTGTGCGACGATCAGATCTTTATCTGGACCTCACCGTTCAGATCGCCCGCGCGCATTCGAGAATGGGGCAGCAACAAGTCGCCGAGGTGGACATTCGGCGGGCGCTTCGTCTCGGTCATGATGCTGGACGCGTCTACAACGTGGCTGACGCCTATCACGTGCTGGCGCACGCGTACGAAGGGCAGGGTCGATGGCCGGAGGCGATTGGGGCGCTCGATCGCTTCGCAGAGCTGTCGCGCGACATGAATAACGGCCTGCATCTCACGAGTCTTCTCGACGGCGGCGAGATCCGATGGAAGGCTGGATGGCACGCGGCGGCGCGCCGCACGTTCGAGAAAATGGTCCGTGTTGCCGACGAACAGCATGCGGAGCACTACTGGGCCGGGGAATACTACGAGCGTGTCGGCGACATCGAGCGTGCGCGAGTGAACTACGGCATCGCGATGCAGGAGTCACCGACGAACTCTCGTGCACAGCGAGGACTCACGCGCGTCTACGAGCAGCTGCAGATGATGGACAGCGCCGAAGCAATGGCGCGCCTGCACGACGCGCAGGAGGCGTACTGGCCGCCGCTGGAGCATCCGCTCCTTCCCGCGCTGCAAGTGCGGCGCGGGCATGGAGCACAGGCGCTGCGAGTGCTCAACAGCTGGGCAGATCGGCAGAAAGCG
>JBBQHJ010000072.1:0-16716 GCA_038323865.1 Gemmatimonadales bacterium | reverse complement strand
ACACACGACCGAGTCGCGGATAGAGCAGATCCTCGAGTTGACCCAGCGTAAGGTTGTTGACGGCCAACTCACCGACCCCAGGAATGACGACGAAACCCTCGCGGGTCACATCGAGCGTAAACGAGCGCTCGGCATCGCCGGTGATGATGAGGACGAGACGATCGCCGGGGCCAAGCCGGTAGTTGGCATCGACGGGTCCAGCGAGGTTGGGATCAAATTGTGTAGTGGCGTTAGCAAAGACACTGAGTCCGAACAAGGTCTTGCCGCTATCCACTGCCACGCGTCGGACACGACGCGGTAAAGAGTCCAGCGTATCCGCGATTGCGAGTGAATCCGCGATCGCAAGGCGTGCGCGAGCGGTGTCGCGTGCATCCGAACGCGGGCGACGATCGCGCAACTGCTTGCGCAGCTCCCCGGCGTCGCTCGAATCGGAAATGCCGAGCGATGCAATCGCATCGAGCACATCCTCACTTGGCATCGGCAGAGAAAGAGAATCCACTCCGGAGCGACGCACGAGATAGGCGTCGAGCAGCGTTTCGGGATAGCCCAATGAGCGCAACCGTGCGCGAACCTGATCCGGCGTGAGCCCGCTCGCGGTCAGCTCGCGCCGAAGCTGCGCCACCAACTCCGGACGAGTCTCGAGGAGACGCTTGGCCTGGTCGGTGGGCGGCAGTTGCTGCGCGCTCGCAGATTGTGCTGCGGCGAACAGGAAGAGAGCGACGAGGGCAGCACGAAGACACGCCGGCGTCGCGGCAGGAAACACCATGGGCAACAACAACTCCAGAGTAACTCTGAGGCGAGAATGTATGACCGCGCGGAGATCGTTGGCCAGATGATGGACAGGCGGAAGTCGGGTGCTGGTCACTGGTCGTGATATTCGAGGAGCGGACGGAGAACGTCCATGGCATCGTCCGGATCGGCGCCGAGCGTGAGACGCCATCCGCCATTGCATGCCAACGCATCCATTACCGCGTCGTGCCGCCACGGAAACCGGTCAAAGCCGGGTGCGAGCTGCTCGTCGAGGCTGGCGCGAACTACTCCCGCGGTGATCGGTTCGAGTCGCGCGTGATCGCCGCGCGCGAGGACGCAGACCGTTGCCGTTTCGGCGAATGCGGGCGTCTGGCGCTCGAGCGGGATGCGTTGCTTCACGGACTCCGAAGCTTGGGCCAAGTGAACGAATGCGGGTCCTCCCCAGATCCGGAGCGCTGGGTCCAGTTGAATGCGAACGATGTCTTCACTCAGAAAGCCGAATCCGTCGAGGTGCGCTCGATGCGCGAGCGTGCTCTTCCCCGCGCCGCTTGCTCCGGCGAAGAGAATTGCCCTACCCTTTGCAACGATTGCCGAGGCGTGAACGGGATGCCGATCAAAGCATGATACGAGTGCCAGCATCACAGCTTCGATGGCCGCATTGCGAGCGTCGCGGGCTTCCAGCGTGGCGAGCCGTCCGCTCACAATTTCGCCTTCTCGCCGGAGTGGATCCACGCGGGCCGAGATGCCGCCGCCTTCGATGCGAAGTGCGCCGTTGCCGCCTTCGATGAAGTGGAGTTTGTAGTCGTCCACGTCGTCAATATCCTCGTCCTTCACAACGATGCGAATGACGAGCGGCTCCACAGAAGTCTCCAACGTCGCGAGCACGCCAAGTTCCATCGCCAGCATGCGTGAAAAGTCGAGTGCATGCGGATCGTCGCTCACAAAGACCACCGGGAGCCCGAAGACGTTCGTCGCCAGTTCATTCACGACACGGCCACGGTCGAGTACAGCTGCTGAAATGACCGGGCGCTGAAGTCGGCGTCGATTTCCGTCGCGAGACGTTGTGCTTCGCGCGCGAGTGTCAGACGCCGAGGCTCGTCATTCATGAGCGCCGCCACGGCGGAGGCGAGAGACGCGGCGTCCTGCGGTTCGACGGCCCACGCGGCACGGCCAGCCCAATCCGCAATGTGTCCGACTCTCGTGCCGACCGTTGGCACTCCGGCCACCGCAGCCTCGAGCACCACGAGGGGCCCTGCTTCGTGCCGCGAACTCACGACGAGCAGGTCCGCCTGCTCCATGAGCGCACGTACGCGCGCGCGGCCGAGGTGTCCGTGCCATTGCGTACGAGGCGCGATCGCACTCGCATCGGAGCTGCGTTGAAGTTCGCCGTTCAGCGTGTCATGCCCGCAAATGTCGAGCGTAAAATCCTTTCCGGCCTCCGTGAGCAGCGCCATCGCGCGAAGGAGTGTCACCTGGTCTTTCACGTCGCGCTGGTCGGCTACGTGAAGGAGTCGCATCGGTCGGCAGGATTCTCGCGTCGTAGGTGGATGCACGGGCCATTGGTCCAGTGCCACACCGAGAGGAACTACTTGGGCAGTGACGGCGCACGCGCGCGCGAGCTGCTGCATTTCGTGTGTCGCAACGGTCACCACAGCGGCACTCGACGCGGCGAACCGCACCCTGAGGCGTTCGCTCACCTTGGACTGGCATCCGTAGCCAATATCCGGCAACGATGCGAATTCTCCTCCGGCCGCGTGAAAGATTGCGGGCAGCGAGTGAAGCCGCCCGAGGGCTGCGCTCCAACTTCCGCCCCAGGCGAAGAAACCATGCAGTGCGGAAAACGGCGCGCGCCGGTGCTCCTGCGCGAACGTTGACATCAGCCGTCGGCGACGTCCCGCTGCCAGACCGATGTTGTGCACGCGCGCGCCCAGCAACTGCCACTCGGCGGGCGCCTGCTCCTGTTCACGCACAAACGCGTGAACCTCATTGTCGCGCGCGAGCCGCTCGAGAAGCCAGAGCAACGCTGGGATGACGCGCTCCTCTCCGGTGCGATCGAGTCCGCCGTGAACGAAGAGAGCCAGCTTCACGCGACGCACCTGCGCTTGCCCGCCTGCGTGCACGCTGCAAGCTTGGTCGCCTCATGCCGCGCGTTTCTGTCATTCTGCCGACGTACAACCGACTGAACTTTCTGCGCGACGCACTTGCGTCGGTGCTGGCGCAGACGGTCCAGGATTGGGAGCTCGTGATTGTGGACGACGGATCGACCGACGATACGATTCCGTGGATTCGTGCGCTCAATGACCCGCGTGTTCATATCGTCGAGCGAGCGCACACCGCTAGCAAACCCGCTCTTCGTAACGCCGGCATTCGCCAGTCGAGCGCACCCCGCATCGCCTTTCTCGATTCCGACGACAGGTGGGCTCCCAGCAAGCTCGAACGCCAGCTCGACTTTCACGATCGGCATCCCGAAATCCGCTGGAGCTACACGGGCTTTCGGTTCATCGATACCGACGGCGCTGAAATCGATTCGGCACGCTTCAGAAAGTGGGCACCACACTCCGGCTGGATTCTGCGCGAGGTGCTCACGCATGAGGCAAGCATCACACTGCCATCCGTGATGGTGGAGCGAGCGCTTTTCGATGAAGTGGGCGGATTCAACGAGAGCTTCGACGCAGCGGAAGACTACGAGCTCTGGGTCCGGCTTGCCGATTCTTTCGAGTGCGGCGTGTTGACAGATGCGCTTCTCGACGTTCGCAAACATCGCGCAGTGTTGACACAGCGGCCCGAGGTCAGTCGGGCATTCGCGCGCATCTACCGCAACTTTCGGCATCGAAGCAGCAGGGGACCGCTGCGAACCATTGCGCGACAGCACGAGGTCATAAGCGCCGTTGAAGCCGCAATACTCTTCGCAAGGGCCGTCGACTGGCCCGCCGCATCCCAGTCGGCGGTACAGGCGATCCGCGCCGCGCCGCTTTCGTCCGCTGGATACCGTGCGATGGCGCGTGTTTGCTGGCGTCGTCTGCGCACGGTTACGCATCGAGGCTCCACTGCACGCGAGGCTTGATCGAATCGACGTCGATTGCGTCTCGATACGGCAGGACGCGCTCAAGCATCCCACCAATGACATCTTCGGTCAGCAGGTGCGGTTCAAGTCCAAGCTCTGCCAGGGCGTGATGTTGCGCGTTGTAGTAGTGCTCTTCCTTTTCGCGGCGCGGATTCGCTAACGAGGCAATAGCGACATTCAGCCCCAGGCGGTTGCCCACCTCACAGACACGCCCGGCGAGTTCACGTACTGAGAATTGTTCCGTGAACTGGTTGAGTATCCGAAGCTCGCCACTTTGCGCGGGCGTGTTGATTGCGAGCTCGATGCACTGCAGCGTGTCTTCAATGTTGAGGAATCCGCGAGTCTGCCCGCCGCGTCCATAGACAGTCAACGGCATCCCCGCGACAGCCTGCACCAGGAAACGATTCAACACCGTTCCGAATACGGCGTCATAGTTGAAGTGCGTGGCCAACCGAGGGTCCATATCGCACTCAGTCGTCGTCAAGCCGTAGACCGGTCCCTGCATCAAGTCAGTGACGCGCAGTCCGTTGTTGCGCGCGTAAAAGTGCAACAGATCGGTGTCGAGAATCTTGGTCGTGTGATAGAGGCTCGAGCCCTGTCGCGGAAAGAGGAAGCGATCGCTCCGACCACGATGCGCGACGTCGATCCAGCCTTCCTCGATATCGATGTTCGGCGTTCCGTACTCGCCCATCGTACCGAGCTTCACGATGTGACACTCCGGCGCATGGCGAAGGAGAGCCCAGATGAGCGTAAACGTGGTGCCAACGTTGTTCTCGAGGGTCAACCGTGCCTGCTCAGCGCCCATCATCGAATACGGCGCTGAAGGTTGTTCTGCGAAATGAACGACTGCGCCTGGTTGAAAGTCGCGGATGAGTGCATCCACGAACTCATGGCGCGTGCAATCACCCTCTCGTGTACAGATCGACTTCTCCGTGAGTGCGGCGAACACCGCCGCACGCGTGCCAAGATCCGGCGTCTCATACAACGGAACGGCGTCGACCTCGCGCTCGAGGCGACGGCGCAGATAGTTGTCCGCCACCATCACGCTGTGCCCGCGTAGCGTGAGTCGCATGGCCGTCGGCCATCCGAGATATCCGTCGCCGCCGAGGATCAGGATACGCATGTGCCGGCTTCCAGATCGACGCCCGGTTCCAGCGCAAGCGAGTCGGGGCGGTAGTACTCGCGTCGCATGTGCCTGCGTTGTCCATCAACAACAAACGGCACGGTGTCGACATCGAGTGACGCGAACGCCGTCAACGCCGCATCATCAGCTACGGCGAGAGAACCATCTCGCATGACCGCACAGACGTCTCGGCGCGACAGAGAGAGCAATGCATCGTGCAAATTGCCTTCGGTTCGAACGATCACGCAGTCAGCAAATCCTCCCGGCTCGAGCGTTCCAGCGCCAGGTAACCGGAGGACTGAACTCGCATCTTCAGTGACTAGTCTGAGCAGATCCGAGCCATCCAGGCTTGAGTGCTCCGCCGCAAGACGAATCTCGTCCAGAAGATCTCGCGATCCCGTCAGTCTCGAGTCCGTGCCGAGCGCGAGTCGCCTGGCCGCGAATAGTCGTTCGGGGTTGAGCGTTGCGCCGAGCATTTCAATATTGCTCGATGGACACCAGATCACCGATGCCCTCGCGCCGATGATTTTGGATTGATCGTCATGTGACAGCCCGACGCCATGCACGAGCACCGTATTTCCCCGCAAGCAATTCATTCTTAGCAACTGCTGCAGCTCGGCACGTGCGCGGTGACTCGTGCCTTCAGCCAGATGTATGATCCACGGCCAGTCGCTCGGCGTACGGGCATAGCTGTCCGCGACGCCGGGCCCGTACTTCGGCACAGCTTCAGAAGCGCTGGCGAGGGCGAGCGAGTGCGCCCAGCCAAATGCAGTCAGCACGCGAACGGGAAAGAACGACTCGTTGAACACCTCGTGCATCGGGTCATGATGCGCAACGGTGGTCACTCCGGCGAGCAAGTTCTTGTACCCACCGACAAAGGCTCGCTCATTTAACGGAATACGAATGCTCTCGGCGACGTGCGCCTCATGCATGAACAGTTCATAGGCTTCAATCCACGCGGCGCTATCGGCAAACGGCCTGTCATGCGACAGACGTGGAATGCTGTTGAGCTGCAGGTGGTCGTGCGCGTTGACGAAGCCGGGATAAATGGCGTATCCATCGAGATCGATCACATGTGCGTCTCGCGGTGCGTCCGCAACGACGCGGCCCGCAGCGAATGACAGATCCCGCTGCTCGATGCGGTCGTGGTGCACCACCATGGCATTCGTGAGCACCACGGGCGGCGGCGTTCTCATGCCGTCGTCCGGAGCGACAACGTGCACACACATTTGCGGCAGATCTCGTTCTTCGTCACGTCGAGGTTCCGGCGCCACGCAACCGCGTGTTCCGAGTTGATGATCTGCTCCAGCGGCTGTTCGCGAACGTTCCCAACCGCGGGATGAAAGAAGCAGGGACGCACCGCTCCGTCTGCCTCGATCACCGCCGACACCCACGGCGCATTGCACTCATTTGGCGCGAAGTCGCCAACTCCATTGACCGCTCGGAAGTAGTCAAGCAGGCGGACGCGAAGCTTGAGCGGCGACTCGGCGATGAATCCGCTCGCAAAGTCTGCCGCGTTTTCCAGTTCGAGCGCGTCCAACTCTTCTTCCAGCCGGTGTAGATCGGCCGAATCCGGAGCAACTGTGGCCACACGCTCGGACGTCCAACCGCCCGGACGGTTGAAGGCGCTCGAATGAACGTCCGCAGCGAGGAAACTGATTCGGTCGAACCCGACCGAGTGCGCGGCACGAACTGTATCACGCAATACGTGAATGTTCTCCTTCTGCACGGTGCAGCGCGCCGAGACGACTGTTGACGACGACAGCGCCTTGATCGCGCGGACGCCGTCGACGAGGCGCTCGAACGCTCGAGGCACATTCCGAATTGCATCGTGAACCGGCGCGGGGCCATCGAGGCTCACCACAACATCGTCACATCGCTGCACCAGCTCGGCGGCATGTCGTTCCAGCAGGAGGCCTGTGGACAGAATCGAGATGCCGATCCCTGCGGCCTTGAGTGTGTCGCAGATCGTCCAGAGTTCTGCGTGCAGCAGCGCTTCACCTCCGCTCAGGACCACGCGCTCGACGCCCATCCGCTTCCACTCTCGGCTCCACTTCGCGATTTCGTCCGCGCTGAGCTGATCCCGCTCAGCGGCGCGCCAGATATCGCACATCAGGCAGCGGCAATTGCAGCGGCTATGCGGATAGAGAATGAGCACGGGCAGCTGCGTGATGACATCATCAACCGGCCGACGCTGTACACCCGTGCCGGGGATCGAGGGCGCGGGTCGCGGATTGAGAACGGTCATGAGAGCGCCGCTGCCAACAAGGCGCGGTCCACAACCGATCGATACGCATCAAGCAATTCAGAACCCAGTACCTCGAAACTCAGACGGCGCTCGAACTGCTCGCGAGCCAACGTGCGCCGCTCAGTTCTGTCGCGGCGCGACCAACTCAGCATCGCCTCGACAAAGGCGTCCACATTTCGCGTGCGCGCGAGCGCGCCGGCGTTGCCGACGATTCTCCGCAGCGAAGGAATATCCGTCACGAGCGGTGTTGTCCCGCAGGCCAACGCCTCGATCACGGAATAGCCGCTGCCTTCGTGCAGACTTCCCTGCACCAGGAAATCCGCCGCGCGATACCGCAGCTCCAGCTCTGCATGCGGCCGCGTGCCAAGGAGTTCAACGCGGTTCCTCAGTATGCCGGAGGAAGCAATGCGCCGCTGCACGTCCCGAAGGAGTGGCGACTCGCCGTAGCAGCACCACAGGCGCGCATTCGGCAACTGCGGCGCTGCACGTTCGAAAGCAGCGAGCACTGTCAACGGATCCTTGTTGGCATCCAGCCGTCCGACCCAGAGCATGCACGGGTCGCCGAACATTCCCGTCTTTTCACGCGCGGCAGCGCGATCACCCGGCGTAAACGCGGATGACATCTCGAGCACTTCAAGCACGGGAAGTGTGTTTCGCAGTGCGCCTTTTGATTTCCAGGGCTCGGCCTGCTCAGCCGCGGTAAAGAGCACTGCGGCAATGCCCGCGTAGCCTCGGCGCACTGACCACCGTTGCAGTCCGCTCGGCACACGACCGCCGTGATCCTGAACCACCACCGGCACGTTACGCATCTCGCGAGTCAAGCGAGCGACAGCCTGTGGCGTGTTGAGGCCCTGCACATGCACCACGTCCGGATTCGTATCACGCACAGCCTGCGCGATGTTCGACGTCGCAAACCGATAGTGCACTCCGTCTTCCATGAATTCTTCGTTGCAGTGCGCGGGCTGCACGACATTCACACTCGCGCCCGCATTGGCCGAGGCGCGCGCAACCGCTGGTAGTGTTGGCCATGCCTCGAGCAGCTCGCGACCGGAGCGCCGATGCGCATCGGTCACAAAGCTCACTTGCGTGATTCGAAGCGGCGCACGCATCAGGTCTTCGTGAATACCATCACGTGCACCAGCTCCTCGCCGCGCTGTTTTTCAAACATTGGTAGCGCACCGGCGAGATCGTACAGCGAACGCACCCGATGGTCGACCACGCCAATGCGAAATGTCGAGAGTCGAAGACCGACTGGATTCGCAACGTCGATCAACTCATCGACATCGTGCACGTGATGCTCGACCTCGAAGATCTCGTCGGTGCTTGCTCGAAACGTGCGACGGTGTCCGGCGGCATACGCCACTGGTGCCAGGTCGCTGAGCACCACACTGCCGCCCGTGTCGCAGACACGTGCTAATTCGGCCAACGCCAACTCGATGTTGGCGAGATGACCGATGACCAGCCGGCACCATACGACGTCGAACGCATTCGAAACCAATGGCAGCGACTCGATGTCGGACACCGCATGCAATCCAGCTTCGGCCTGTTGGAGCATCTCCAGCGAGAGATCGATTCCGACCGCGTAGCGCGCGCCGGACGTGCGCATTCGACGACCGGTGCCGCAACCGACATCAAGCAGCCTCGATCCGACTGTGTTGATCGCCAGCTCGGCGAGCACGACGTCCTCGAGGCGACTCACAGCCGTCTCGGAGTTGTACGTGGCCGCCCATCGCGGATAGGCGTCGCGCGCGCTGAGCGTCGTCATCGCTTGCCGGCGCTCGCGGCGGCGCGCAGGTGACCATACGCCTGAGGATCATCCGGCACACGCTGCGAAAGACGCCGGAGCATCCGCAGCATGCGTGGATCGGTGTAATCGCCACGATCCCATCTACGTCGCGCAAGCGCTTGCCCGAGCACCTTGCCCCACTTCGCCGTGCGCGCATCCTGCACCGAAGGAAAACGGCTCTTCAAGACGAGCTCGAAATCGTCGACGCGTGCCTTCAGGCGGCGGTCGAGCCACGGAACGCGTGGATCCTCGTGCGTCATCCATGCGACCCACTCGGGCTCCGTCCATTCTTCCAGCGACTCCGGTGTTCCAGCGAGTGCATCGACATCACCGTAGGTCCCACGCCGCTGTGGAGTGGGGGTGTAGAAGTAGGTGATGAGCTCCATCGCGGGATTCACATCCTTCAGCTTTCGAATGAACGTCAGCGTATTGTCGATCTCGCGCTCGGGTTCATCGGGATCGCCAAAGACAAACGAGAACTCCGGAATGATGCCGTGCTCGCGGGCGCGCGCAGCAACCTCGACCACCTGCGACGTCGTTATGCCCTTGTCCATCTTGCGCAGCACATCGTCCGAACCAGACTCCGCGCCGCAAAACACCATCGTGAGTCCAGCGCGGCGCAGCAGACGCCAGGTGTCATCCGACAGGCGACCCAGCGCATCCACGCGCGCCTCACACCACCACTTTATGCCGAGCGGAACGAGCCGTTCGGCGAGCTCGCGAATGTGCGGCTCCTGCACGATGAAGTTGTTGTCGTAGAAGTGCACCGAGTCCATTCCGTGCTCACGCACGAGCATGGACAGGTGCTCTACGGTGCGCGCCGGTGCCTGTTGTCGCTCGCGACGGCCAAAGACCGAGATCACACCACAGAACTTGCAGCCATAGGGACAGCCGATGGATGCCTGGTATACGCCCGACCGGCGACCCAGAAACGTGGATTGCAGGTACGAGTCGATCTGGATCTTGTGATAGGGCGGCGCCGGCAGTTCGTCCGGCCCCTTCCAGTGCCGCTCACTCGCGATGCAGTGCTCGCCGTTGGATTCACGAAAGCCCAGCCCCGCTACCGTCCGCGGATCACGGCGCCCATCGAGCACGTCGATGAGCTCAACGAACGTCTCCTCACCTTGACCGCGCACGATCCAATCGACGTACGGCGCATTCAGCACGGGCGCAGGGTAGAGGCTTGGAAAGTTGCCGCCCCACACGATGGGAATTTCCGGATGTCGCGCCTTTACTGCACGCGCGAGCGCCACGGCGCTCACGAGTTGTGGGCCGGGCATCACACTCATCGCAATTGCGCGTACGGCATCGCCGGTGCGTGCAGCGCGTGCAATGTGCGCATCGATTTCGGCGTTGACGTCGATGTCGGGACGATTCCCGTCGACAAGCTCCCAGCTTTCCGATTCCGGAAGTGCGGCGCCAATGGCCATGACCGACAACGGAAACCGTCGGTTGCGTGGACGCGTCGCGCGCGGATTCACGAGTATGATCATTCGACGATCACGCCGTGCCCGCCGTACGCAAAAGATCGTACATCACATGATCACCGAGAAATGCGAGTGGCCCAGCAATGAGCCGATCGCAGCGCGCCAGTCCGCGCACAAGGCGCGGATACGTTGATATCCATGGTTCGGCGGCGCTTGGTGGAACGGCGATGCCGATACCCTTTGTGCCGGCGAGAGTGAACCACGGTGCGAATGCGCGCACGACATCATGCTTTCGATGATAGCGCACGGTGAAGTCGCAACCACCCAGACGAGCCGGTACATCCGTCGTCGAGAACCGGCGAAAGGCATTGCGCGGCCGGCGGCGCACGAGCTCGACGATCCATTCGCCCAGCGACACTGTCCCGAATATCACGAGCATCGCGCGCCCACCGGGCCGCACCAGTTGCGCCAATCCCTGCGCGACAGGTTGCAATTCACGCACGCAATTCAGGCCGGCGAAGTTCGAGAATGCGCCGTCAAATGTGCCGAGCCGTTGTGCAAGGCTGCCGATGTCCTCGGCGGTGCTAACGCACGGAGTGGGAGCGCCAGTGGGCGCCAAGCGGTGTGCCGCAATGCGCACCATCGCCGGTGAAGGGTCGGTGAGCTGAACGGTTCGACCATGCAGGGTCAGATACTCCGCATCGACGCCGGTGCCGCCGCCTAGCTCGAGAATCCGGCTCCCGGGCGGAAATGCGCGCAACAGCTCCGACCGCACTGCGTCGCGCTGCGCAGCGACACTCAGCCATTCTCCGAACCGCGTGTCGAAACGCTCGGCGACGTTGTCGAATGCCTGTACTGCGGGCGCCAGTGCGGAGGCAGACACGTTCAGCCCGCAGCGACGAGCGGCGCGACAGACCGGTGAAGGCCCTCTTCGGCCGTCAAACTGCTCCAGCGCGCGAGATCGCGCGTGCCTGCGCGGACATCGTCGTGCAACGCATCCCGCAGGCGACGATAGAAATCGGTGGTGTACGATCCCTGAAAGAGCATTGCGAGATCGTCGCTGTCCTGCCAGTTCTGCCTCAGACCCAGCTGCGCTTTGACTTTCGCGTGAAATCGAGTGCCGGGCAGCGGATACGCGACGGATACGCCGATGTCGTCCGGCTGCTCGTCGTGAATGAGATCGCGCGTGGCGAGAACGTCGTCCCACGTCTCCGATGGATAGCCAAGCTGAATGAACCAGCATGCCCGAATGCCGTGCTCCTTCAATGCCCGCGTCGCGCTGCGCACTTCGGATGTCGTAGTTCCCTTTTCCATTGCATCGAGAATGCGCTGCGAACCTGACTCGACGCCGAGCCACACTTCTTCCGCGCCGGCCGTCGCCAGCGCACGCGCCACTTCGGGGCGCAGTAGATCAGCGCGACACTGGATCATGAATGGCGTTCGAGCATCTCGCTCCGCCACTTCAGCGGCGAATTGCGCGATCCACTGCGTGGTAAGTCCGAAGATGTCGTCCGCAAACCAGATGTGATCGGCGCGCACGCGCTCCTTCAGCAGACGCATCTCTTCGGCGACACATTCGGGAGACCGCTGCGCATACCGCCGTCCGAAGATGGGCTTCGCACACCAGTTGCAGCCAAAGGGACATCCGCGTGAGGTCGCCATGTTCCACGACAGTCGGCCATGCGCCGCGTGCCACACCCTGCGATACGCCTCCACGTCAATGAGATCCCACGCCGGCAACGGCAGCGAATCGAGGTCGTCGATACCACGCGTCTGTGCAGTATTCCTTGTTCCTCCACGCTCATCCAGCAGCACGAGTCCCGGGATGTTTGAGATTTCGGAACCCGAGTCGCGCCACGCCGCTGCGAGCGCGGGGAAACTGTTGTCGGCCTCTCCGGTGAGCACGGCGTCCGCGCCAGCCTGGAGATACAGCAGCGGTCGGTCAGCCGCGTCCGATCCATTCACCGCGACTTTGCAGCCCGCGGCGTGCGCGGCTGAGATCATGCCGAGCATGCTTTCCCGTGTGCTGACCGTACACATCTTGGTCAGGTAGTTGAAGTTGTCCTCCAGCACGCCGACCACATCAGGTTTCACAGCGTCCAGCAAGGACACGAAATCCAAGATGCCTTCTGCAAACGTGGCGTCAAACACTGAAACCTCATGACCCCGCTCGCGACACGCCGACGCCACGAGCAACGTGCCCAGCGGCGAGTAGGGCTTCATGCGCTCGAGCTGCTTCCGATCGTGCTTCAGGAAGAGCGAGCTGGCGAGGAGGATGCGGTGGGTCATGTTGACAGGCTGCGCGGGAGCGGCGCTGGATGCTCACACTCCCGCACGCGCCTCGCGCCTCAGTGATGACTGATCGAATACACGTATGCTGCGATGATCTTGATCTGATCGTCGGTCAAGTTCGCACCGCCGCGCGCGCGCATGCCGAACTGGGCGGTCGAAAGCTTGACCTTTTCCTTTGGCACCCCGTCGGTGATCGTCTGCACGATCTCCGCGTACGTTCCGGAAATCTGCGACCACTGCGTGTCGGTCAGGTCAGGCCCGTTCGGACGGCCCTTCGCATCGGCGCCGTGACAGCGAACGCACGTTGACGCGTGAAAGGCAGAATCGCCTTGAGCAATCATCTGTGGCGTGACACCAGCCGGCAGCGCAGATGCCATCGACATCGATGCAGACGGCTGCGGCGCGCTCGCCGCTGAAGTCTGCGAGTTCGATGAAGAACAGGCAGCAATGGCAACGGCAGTCGCAACGATAATGGATCCGCGCGAGAGGAGACGGTGCGGCATCAGGGGTCCTCTGAAAGAAGTTCGCTGTACGTGGGGATTCGTGACGGTGCGCCGCGCGTCTCCTCAGCGCAAGTACGATTCGTTTTGGCACACACCCGAGCCTACAGCGATGACCCTGTGACCGCCTACTCCGTCATTTGTTTTGCACGGCGCACGATAGTTTCACTTGCAGCTTTTAGGGTCTCAACATCTCGCACAAGTGAGATGCGAAAGAACCCGCGCCCGCCATCGCCAAAAGCGGCGCCAGGTGTCACCACCACACCGTCCTCATCGAGCAGCGTTCGCACCCAGTCCCAGTCTTCGATTCCGTCGGGCACGCGGAGCCACATGTACATCGCGCCACCCGGCACGCGCACTCGCCAACCAGCCCGCGTGAACACCTCGACTAGGGCATCACGTCGCTTCTTATAAGCTTCAACCTTTGACGGAACGATCCGCTCCCGATTGTTCAACGCAAAGGCACCAGCATGCTGCACCGCCGTCGGGGTCCCATAGCCAACGTTGGTTCGATACGCCGCGAGCGCGTTGATCGCTTCAGCATTCCCCACTGCAAAGCCAAGTCGCAGTCCGGCCATGCTGAACGTCTTCGAGAACGAATGAAACTCGATAACGTGATCGAGCGCCGAGTTTACCTGTAGCGCACTCGGCGCCGGTTCGCCGTCGAACGTCAACTCGCTGTACGCGAGATCACTCAGGTAAAGCACATCATGCTTCGCCGTGAACGCCACGGCACGTTCGTGGAATTCCAGCGCGACACGTGCACCCGTTGGGTTGTTGGGATAATTCGAAATCAACATGCGTGCACGCCGTGCATCCTCGGCGCTGATCGCATCGAGGTCGAGCACGAAGCCATTGTCTTCGCGCATGGGAACCCAGCGCACCTCGGCACCGGCGAGCCACACTGCTCGCGCGTAAACCGGATAGTAGATCTCTGGCACGAGAACGACATCACCCGGCGCGCACGTCGCCGTGATGAGTTGCGCGATGCCCTCCTTCGCACCGCTCAGCGCGAGTGCATTCGTCGGTCCGTTTACGTCAACGCCAAATCGCGACGAGATGAATTGCTCGATGGCGTCGAAGAACGCAGGCACGCCGCGAAACGGGGGATAGCCGTGCGCAGACGTATCGTGCGCTGCGCGTGCAAGCGCGTCGACAATTCCTTCATCCATCGACATGTCGGGGCTGCCGATACCCAAGTCGACATATTCTCGCCCGCGCGCACGAGCGGCGAGTTTCAGGCGGTCCAGCTCAGCGAATACGTATGCGGGAAGTTGTTGTAGAACAGCGGTCTGCCGTCCGTTGCTGCTTTCGGTCACTGATTCTCCTCGAAAATCTTTTTCAACTCGGCGAGATTCGTCGTCTTGGTGAGCGCCACCATCAGCAGGACTCGCGCCTTCTGCGCATTCAGGTCGCCGGCGCCAATTCTCGTGTCGCCTCCGTCACCGACGCGGCCCGCGCCAGCGCGTGTCGTCGTCACAACGACGACGCCTTTCTTCACCGCACGCGAAATCGCCTGACCCTGTAGTGCCGATGATCCGCCACGCCCCACACCAGCAATCACGATGCCCTTCGCTCCGGCCGCGACGAATGCATCAATGGCCACGCTGTCTGCTCCAGCATAGGCATATGCAATCTCAACCTTGGGAAGCGTTTGAACAGCGCTGATGTCGAACTTCGGTTCGCTGCGTCCCGGTGACGGACCCCGAAAGAACAATCCGTCGGCATCTGTAATCGCGATTGGTCCGCGGTCGGGCGCCTGAAACGTCTCGACGCGCGTGCTGTTCGTCTTCGTGACGTCGCGCGCCGAGAACAAACGATCGTTCATGAGCACCATGGTGCCTCTTCCCCGCGCGGCGCTGCTCACTGCCACTCGGGCCGAGTTCATGAGATTGGCCGGACCGTCGGCGCCCGCCATGTTGGAGGGCCGCATCGATCCGGTGACGACCACCGGCCGCACATCGCCGACAGTGAGATCGAGGAAGTACGCCGTCTCCTCCATCGTGTCGGTTCCATGCGTCACGATGATTCCCGCAAGGTCCGGTCGCGTCTTGAAGAGCGTCGTGATTCGTTTCGACATCTCCAGCCAACGCTCCGGCCCGATGCTCACGGAGCCCGTGTTGTAGAGTTGCTCCGACTCGATCTTCGCCACGGAATCCATGCCGGGCACCGCCACCAGGTCGGCGATAGCAACTCGGGTTGGACTTCCGCCCCAGTAGTCGCCGGCGGAACCGATCGTTCCACCAGTGCCAATGACGTGCACGAGTGGCTTGGCACTCTGCGCCTGCGCCTTCGCGCAGAGGCTCACAACGGCAATCGCCGCACAGCGAAGAATCAGTCGCATGGGCGGCGAAGCTATCTGCCAGTAACAACATCTTCCAGTGCGGCTCAGAACAAGTATCCGATCCCCAGGTAGATGGCCGCTGTCGATTGCGATGAGTGGCCGACGTCTCCGGTCACAACAAAGGTTGGGCCGATCGCGAGATGGACGCCTCCGCCGTAGCCGGCATGCAATCCATCCGTAAGCGTCGAGACGTCGAAGCCCTTGTCCCAGACTCGGCCGGCATCAACGAATCCGGTCAAGACCAACCGCGTGGAGTGGCCAAGCAGGTTGAATTGCGCAGCGGACCAGCGCAGCTCGCTGTTCGCAAACGCGACGCCCTTTCCAACGTACCGATTCCGGGGAATCCCCCGGATCGACGTCGCGCCGCCGAGCGCTTCGTCATCCCTGAATGAGCTCTGCACCGTCGACAGATCCGTGACAGGCAACTCGCCGCGCGTTGTCTGCAACACCACTCGCTCCGCCAGGGTGACCGAGTTCGTGAGCGGAATGAACTGGCGAATATTCCCTGTGATTCGCGTGAACACTTCGTCGCCCATCCCCACCTTTCCCGCGCGCTGAACGAGAAGCTCCGACCAGTTGCCGCTGGTCGTCCCGATCTCGCGATCACGTGAATCGAACACCAGACCCACGCGCGCGTAGTTGGTGACGCGCTGCGGCAGTGTCCCCTTTCTCCCGAGCGCTTGCGCGAGAAGGGTGGTTCCGGAATCGTAAGGAACGGTGCGCACTGTCACGGCTCGCGAACCAGCACCCACCAGCAAGCGTAGTGAAGAAATACCGAGCGAGTGTTGGAAGTCGCCATTCGCGCGAAGCACCGTCCGCCCGAACCGGTAGAAGTAGGGATTCGCGCCCTTGGTGGCATTGGTGTCGACAGCGGTGTTATCGCCAACGCCATAGTATGGCGTCGCGAGCTGCTGCTCCCGCGCCACCGCACCGTTGAAGCGCCAGCCGCCGCCGAGCATGTGCGGAGCATCGACAAACAGGATCAGATCGCGCCGCCCGCGGGTCGTGAAGAGTACGGTCGGCTGAAGGCTGTACCGGTACGGCGACACACCCTCAGCGCCGTAGTCGTAGAACTGCAACAACGCGCCGTATCCCACACCTTCGTCGGCGTCGAAATTCACGGCCGGCAAGCCGGTCAGGCTGCGGCCGGTTGGTCGGCCCGACTGGGCCATGGCCGATCCG
>JBBQHJ010000071.1:0-16803 GCA_038323865.1 Gemmatimonadales bacterium | reverse complement strand
TATCGGGACCGCGTGGCGCAGTGGCTTGCGGTGCAGCTGAGGGCGCGGCGACCGGCGGCGGTGCGAGGGGCTTTGACGCGGGCTTCGTGTCGGCATCGCGGACCACGGTGCGCCAATCCGACGCTGGAGTATCGCTCGGACGCGCCGCGGCGGTGCGCGCCGGCGCAGCCGGCGCCACCGGCGCGGCGCGGCGAGGTGCGGGCTCATCGTCGATTTGCGCTCCCCCACCGCCACCGCCACCGCCGAGACCACGGAGCACCGTCTCCCTGGAGGCGGTGCGATCGAGCAGCGCGAACCGCACCAGCATGCCTTCGAGCAACAGCTGCTGCTGCCCGCTCTTCCGAAAACGCGGCTCGAGTTCGGTGACCGCGTTCAACATGCGAAGGAGATCACCGGCAGCAAATGTGTCTTTCCGCTGCGCGAGCGCTTCGCGAACGCGCTCGCTCGCCTCAGGCGGAACACCGCCGAGGTTGATGGCGAGTTGCGCACGGACGATGTCGGCAAAGCCGGTGAGAAATTGTCCGAAGTCGATTCCGGCATCGGCGAGACGCGAGACAAATGCAAAGACGTCGCCTGCGCGGCGTTCGGCGATCACCTGGAGCAGCTCGAGGAATTCGTCTTCCGGCACGAGTCCGAGCGCATCGCGCACGCGATCGGCCGAGACATTTCCGTCGCCCATCGAAAGCACTTGATCGGTCAGTGACAGCGCATCACGCATCGAGCCGTCGGCCGCGCGCGCGATCATCGCCAGCGCATCGGCGTTTGTCGTCACGCCCTCGGCGCCGAGCACCATTTCGAGACGCTTGCGAATCTCGGCGGGGCCAATGCGCTTGAGGTCGAAGCGCTGGAGACGGCTCATGACCGGTGCGGCGAGCTGTGCGATCTTCTGCGGTTCCGTGGTGGCGAAGACGAAGACCACGCGCGGAGGTGGCTCTTCGAGAATCTTGAGCAGCGCATTCCACGCTTCGCGCGTGAGCATGTGCGCTTCGTCGATGATGTAGACCTTGTAGCGATCATCTCCAGACGGCGCGTACATGGCGCGTTCGCGCAATTCACGGGCATCGTCGACGCCACGATTCGACGCGGCGTCGATTTCAACGACATCGAGACTCGCGGAGCCTGCCCAGATGCGCGTGCAACTGGCGCATTCGCCACATGGCTCACCGTCGAGTGCGGCATCGCCACGACGATCGCAGTTCAGTGCCATGGCGAGCACACGCGCGAGAGTCGTCTTGCCCGTGCCACGTGGCCCGCAAAGGAGATAGCCGTGCGCTACGCGATTGCGTGCAATGGCGCCCTTGAGTGTGGTTGCGACGTGCGACTGCACTGCGACGTCAGCGAAGCTCTTGGGGCGGTACTTTCGGGCGAGGGCGAGGGCCATTGGAGAAAACTACCACCGCTGACCGCTGACCGCTGACCGCTGACCGCTGACCGCTGACCGCAAAAACAAAACGCGGGGCTCGGCTCCAATTGGAGCGAGCACCCGCGTTGAGTTGTTCCAGGCCTGACGGAGCGACGTAAGACACCTCATGCCGCTGCTACCTTCGGGGTCCTGACGGAGTTAGAAGGCTTTCGCCCTCCGGGACCTGGAACAGAAGGGAATCTAGCAAGGCGTCGTGCGCCAGACAACGCGGTTAGTGGTCAGCGGGCAGCGGAAAGTCGCAGTTCAGGGTTTCGACGGACACGATTCCTTGACTTGATGGTCCTCCACCGCAACAATGCGCCATCCGGCCGGCTCCTTTCGCAGCGCATAGCGCTCAATACCGCAGTGGTCGAGCGCGCCAGCCTCGTAGTAGTTGTAGTTGTGCAGCACTACGGCGTCGTTGCCTCTCACTTCGCCTGTGCGGTCGATGGTGCGTTCGTCATAAGTGGTATTCGACAGCGCGCTGTTCGCCATGTCTTCGATGGTGTAGCGAGTGGTGTCGCGCAAGCCCGTGGTGCGGTGCGCGATGAGCAGAATCTGCGCTCCCGGGCTCAGCATTTCGCGGACAACGTTCGGTTGATGCTGTCGCAGCGCGTTGACGAAGCGATCGATCGCCTGCAGCGGCCCATCGAGCCCGACGGCCGGCGTTGCGGGCGGCGCAAACGCCGATGCCGCTCGCACAGGCGCGCCGCTTCGCGGATTCGCATATCCGCGCGCGATCGCCGCGAGCCGCGCCGCCCTACCGGGATTGTTTGCGTCACCTGCTTCGGGCGCAAGCATGCGCACAATGGACTGTGCGTCGGTGAGCGAGGCGCCGAGCTTGGCCATCACGGCGCCGGAGAACTCGTCGGCCTCGAGCTCCATGCGGGCACGGCTCGTCTCGCTCAGCAGGTCGTGACGGCGCGCATGATGTCCGATCTCGTGGGCAAAGATGCTCGTCGCCGCCCAACTTTCACCGCCCCGATTCAGGTTGTCGATGAATGCGGGATCGTAGACAATGACTCGAATGCTGTCCTCAGTCATGCCGGCCGATGCGCCGCCAAATCCGTCGACCGCATCGAGTGCGAAGTCCGATGCAAGGCCCATGGCCGAAACGATGCGCTGCACGACGAGCGTGGCTTCGTCAGGCGCGAAATTGTCGCGTGGCGACACCGGGACGATCTTGAACGAGCTCGACTTCACTCCGCCAATCACCTTGATGAAGATCTGCTTCTTCTTGATGCGGAGCGCACTGTAGCTCGGCGCTTGCTGGGCGATTGCCGGCGCCGTCAAGGCACTGATGAGCGCCCCACACAGCAGCAGACCTCTGATGGAAACAGATCTCATTGCGTATTACCTGGCCCACGCGCGCAACGAGAGGAACACCACGGTCATGTCGCTGTCACCATCTTCGTGACCGCGACTGAGCAACATCACGCGACCCACCGGAGCCATTGCCAGCATCATTTTCTTTACCGGGACGTCGTTCACCAGAAACTCGGCGGACGCGCCGTTCAAACGGACGGTAATCTTGTTTTGCCCACCCACGCCCTGCTGGATGGCCGCATGGGCGAGAGGCGCGCTGATATCGATTAGTGCGCCCTCCGTTTTGCGCTGCAGGATGAATTCCCCATTCGAATTCACGAGCGCGGCGTAGTACGCCGTGAAGCCGCTGTCGACTCCGAATGCCAAGCCCCATGTCGCGCTCTTGCGATCGCCGGCATTGAGGAATCCGGTCACTTCGATTTCCACTGGGTTCGGAAGCGCGCCACTCGGCCGGACCCCCTGCACGCCCTCATCGAAATCCTTGTCGATGATCGCGTAGCCGCCAAAGGCATATTTGGCGCGCCACTTGTCATACTCGAATTCGCGCAACCGTGTCGTGGCAGCAGCAGGATTCGCGAAGTCCCAGTTGAGCAACTGTGCGCCACTTCGCGTGGGCGCCGCTGCAGAGACTTCACTGCCGCACGAGGCCGTGCCCGCCGCGGGTGCAAAGCCGACCGACGGCTTCGCGCTCCCCGTGCACCAGCCACGACGCACCGCCTCTACGCGCGCGCTGCGCCGGGGATGCGTGTACGTGTCCTGATCGGGCACGCCAGCCAGCATCGACAATGCATCGGGCTGGGACGCACCGAGCCGCGCGAGCTGCACGCCGGCAAATTCGTCGGCATCGAGCTCCTGCTGCCGGCTCGCGTCGGCGGTGAGCTGGCCGCGCGCCATCGTGTGCCCATTGAGATGATGTCCGATCTCGTGCGCAAGGATGCCAAGCGCCGCCCAAGACGTCTTTCCGCTCGCGCTCACCGAGTTCATGAACTTCGGCGCGTAGAGGATGTAACGCGTGCTTCCCTTGTCGTCGACCATGGCCGCCGCGTTGGCGACACTCGGATCGTCCGAGGCAACCACCTTGAAATTCGGCTTGATCCCGGCGGCGCCCACAATCCTGCTCACGGCATTCTCCGCGTCGCTCGACGCAAAGCTCTTCAGTGCACTCTCGCGCACACTCACCCGCCGGCCGTCGATGCCGGTGAGTATCACGGCTTGCGCGGAGGCCGAGCTCGATGCGACGAGCCCAAGCAGGACCAGCGCACGTGCTTTCTCGAACGGATGCACAAAACCTCCAAAGGCCAACAGGGCCCAATCGGCGTGTCTTCCCAATAGCGGTGCTGCGCTCTTAGGCGCAACAATCTTACCTCACAGATGCACGCAGTGCGAAGAACACCACGACCATCTTTCCCTCTTTGTCGGGACCAGCGCGCAGCAGCATCGCCTGACCGATTGGCGCGATTCCTACATCGAGGGCCTCAAGCACCGTATCGTTTGCAATCAGCGTGACGCGCGCGCCATCAACGCGGACCGCGAGCGTATTGGTGACGCGCAGGCCCTTGTGAATTGCCACGTGCGCAACGGGTGCCACGAACTGAATGTGTCCCGACGATGGCGCGCGCTTGAACAGCTGATACTCGGCGTTGGCGTTCACCGTGAATGCGAAGTACGAATCGCCAGTGCTGTCCGCACCAAAGGCGATTCCCCATGACGCGCCGGCATCGACGCCGTCGCGCACCTGACCCGTCGCCTCCAGGGTACTTGGATTGGGCAGGACCGGCGCGAGAGGAAGGCGCGAGGCGCCGCTGAAGGGCCGCTTCGCAATAATCGCGAACCCGTCAAATGCGTAGCGGACACTCGAGTACGCAGACTCTGTTTCCTGAACGTGGAAGGTCGCCGCCGGCCCCGCGGCGAAGTCGTACGCGAAGAGCACCGTCTTTGACGTGTCGGACGCACCCGTGAGTTGTGCAGATGCCGCCGCGCTTCCGGCCACCAGCAGCGTCAGTGCGATGGCGGCAACCTTCGTCATGGCCCAGCCGTCGCGTGGAGGTTCAGGAACACTGCCGTGGTGAACACGTCGCGCTGCGGGTCGTTGAACAGCATCATGCGTCCCACCGGCGCGACGCCGACGTCGATGGTTCGCACGATCGCACCGTTGATCATGAGCGTCAACACGGATCCATTCACTCGCACGCCAACGGTGTTTCTTGCGCGCGGCCCTTCACGGATCTCGCTGGCGAGCGTGGCCATGATGACAGGCACCCAGCCGCCGGCAGCTGGATCCATACGGAGCAGGTAGTAGGCCCCGCATGCGCATACGCCAAAGATGTACCCCGACTGCCCTGCACTGTCGGCACCAAATCCGATGCCCCACATGGGAGAAACACCATTGCCTGTTTCGATGAAACCGGTTGCATCGATTTCAAATGGATTGGGCAGCCAGTGAATGAGCGTGGTGAGGATGAGTTGATCCGTGGGGCGCTTCTGGACGTGCGCGTAGGCACCGAAGGCGTACTTGTAACTGACGTTATTGGTTTCGGTTTCCGCGAAGCTCAGCGGTGCCGCGGCGCCCCGCGTGAGGTCCATGTCGAGCCGGAATCTGCTCGGAGCGACTGCCGGTCTCGGCGCAGCTCCTCCACCGCACGGCGAAGCCGCAGCTGCCGACGCGAAGTTACTGACTGGCCGCGAGGCCGCGCACCATCCGCGACTCACGGCCACGACGCGAGCGGGACGTCCCGGATGCGAGAGACTCTCGACGTCAGACAGTCCCGACAGCATCGCCAAGGCTTCGTCTTCCGTGGCACCAAGCCGCGCCAGTTCAACGCCGGCAAATTCATCGGCCTCGAGCTCCTGACGTCGTGCAATCTCGGGCGTGAGCTGACCGCGCTGCATCGTATGAGCATTCAGGTGGTGCCCGATCTCATGGGCAAGCACGCCGGTGGCGGCCCACGCCCCTCGGCCCCCTGCACTCATTGCCTCGAAGAAGTGTGGCGAATACACGATGTAGCGCGTGCTGCCACTCTCATCGACCATCGCGGCGGCATTCGTCACCGTGCCGTCTGTCGAGGGAATGACCTTGAAGTTGGCCGCCAGACCCGCTGCCTTCACGAGCCGAGTGACTGCATTTTCCGCGTCACTCGATGCGAAGCCCAAGAGAGCGGTCCTCGGCACCGACACGCGCCGCCCATCGATCATCGTGAGGGTGACGAGCTGCGCAGGTGTCTCAACGGGTGTCGACAGGAGCAGCAGCAGCGACAATGCAACAGTCTTCATCATGGCGGACCTCCGCCGTCTTACCGGAGCACTGGAAGGAACGTCTGCGGCTAATATCAGCCCTGCGACCCTGCGCGCAACACCTCGCTGAGTATTCCCGCCGCGCGCACCATGGTGTCGCGATCAGCGTCGAGGTGAGCGACAGCACGAATTCGTGTGGGATTCCACTCACTCACCAGCAGCCCACGCTGCTGGGCGCGACTCGCGACGTCGTCGCTGCCGAGGCCTTCCGGCAGGTCCACCATTACGATGTTCGTATCGGGTGCCACGACACGCGCGCCGCCTGCGCCATCGATAATTTCGGCGAACGCACGCGCATTCTCGTGATCCGTCGACAATCGCTCGACATTGTTGTCGAGTGCATAAATCGCCGACGCGGCGAGGATTCCAGATTGGCGCATGCCTCCGCCAAAACGTTTGCGAAGTGCGTGAGCCCTTTTCATGGAGTGCGCCGTGCCGGCGAGGATCGCACCGACCGGACAGCCGAGTCCTTTCGAGAAACTCATCATCACGGTGTCTGCGCATGCCGCGAAATCCTTCAGCGACGTTCCCGTTGCCGCACTCGCATTCCACAGTCGCGCGCCGTCCATGTGCACGGGCAGCTCGTGCTCCTCCGCCAGCGCGCGAATGGCGCGCAGATCGTTGAGCGACGTCACCTTTCCGCCTGCGCCGTTGTGCGTGTTCTCGACGCACACCGCACTGATGCGCGGATCATGCTTTGACGGTGAGCGAATGGCGCGACGCAAATCATCGGCGTTCATCACCGTGCGCCCTGCGCCAACTTTTACTTGCCGAGGCTGCACACCGCAGAGCGACACCGCACCGCCCATCTCACCATGAATGATGTGCGCGTCTTCATCCATCATCGCCTCGCTGCCCCACTCGGCCAGCGTGGCAAGGCCGGTCATGTTCGCCATGGAGCCGGTGGGGAAGTACAGTGCGGCGTCCTTGCCGAGTAGCGTCGCGATGCGCGCCTCGAGGGCGCTGACGGTGGGGTCGCCATCGAGCACGTCATCGCCAACCTCGGCGCTCGCCATCGCCTGACGCATGGCGGCACTCGGACGGGTCACAGTGTCACTGCGAATGTCGATCATGCGTGAAACATACGGCCTGCGGGCCGCTATCCGCGAACCGCCGCCCGCGCTACAATCGTGATCCCACGACCGACACCCATGCGGAAACTGCTCGTAGTTGCATGCGTATTCATCGCCGCGTCCAGCGCGAACGCACAGCGGCACATCACGACCCCGCACGACGCCTTCGGCGCGAACTTCGGCGACGACTACTTCCTCGCGAACTACAAGCAGATCTCGTCGTATTGGCGGACGCTCGCGAAAGAGTCGGATCGCATGAAGCTCGTGGAGATCGGGAAAACCGCCGAGGGGCGCCCGCATCTCATGGCGATCGTGTCGTCCCCCGCAAACTTGGCGAGGCTCGAGCACTATCGTGGGATCTCGGAGAAACTCGCGCACGCAGAGGCGATCACGGACGCAGAGGCGCGGTCGCTCGCGCATGATGGCAAGGCGATTGTGTGGATCGACGGCGGCCTGCATGCGACCGAGACGGTCGGCGCGCAGCAGCTCGGCCAGATGGTGTATGAGATGGTGAGCCGGAATGACGCAGAGACCAAGCGCGTGCTCGGCGATGTCATCATTCTCTTCGTGCACGCAAATCCGGACGGCAATGATCTCGTGGCCGACTGGTACATGCGCAATCCAAATGCAAAGGAGCGTACGCTGGCTAACCTGCCGCGGCTCTATCAGAAATACATCGGGCACGACGACAATCGCGACTTCTTCATGTCGACGCAGGCGGAGACGGAGAACGAGAATCGCGTGCTGTACCACCAGTGGTTTCCGCAGATCCTCTACAATCATCACCAGAGTGGCCCGGCCGGCACGGTGGTGTATTCGCCGCCGCTGCGTGATCCGTACAACTACAACCTCGACCCGGTGCTCATTCTCGGACTGCAGTCACTCGGCGCGGCAATGCACACGCGTCTTGCCGTCGAGGGGAAGCCAGGCGCGACAATGCGCTCCGGCGGCCCATACGACGGGTGGTGGAACGGCGGCATTCGTAACACCGCAACATTTCACAATTCCATCGCGATGTTGACGGAGATCATTGGCAATCCAACGCCGATGCGGATTCCACTCGTACTGCAGCGACAGATTCCGTCGGGCGATCTCGCCATGCCGATTGCGCCGCAGGAATGGCACATGAAGCAGTCCATCGACTATTCGCTTTCGCTGAATCGCGCGGTGCTCGACTATGCATCGCGAATGCGTGAGGACCTGCTGTACAACATCTACAGCATGGGCAAGAGCTCGATTGGGCGCGGAAGTCGTGACACGTGGACGGCCAATCCGCGTCGCGACGCTGCCATCTCCGAACCGATGACCGGCGCGAGCGACTCGGCGAAGTGGGCCGCCATGCACGCCGCAGCACTGCGTGATCCACGCGGCTATGTCATTCCGTCGGATCAACCAGACTTTCCAACCGCCACCAAGTTCGTGAACGCACTGCTCGAGACGGGCATCACCGTTGCGCGTGCAACGCGCGAGTTCTCGATCGGTTCGAAGAAATACACAGCCGGCGCTTATGTCGTGCACACGGCGCAGGCATTTCGGCCGCACATCATGGACATGTTCGAGCCGCAGGTGCACCCGGACGTTATTCCCTATCCCGGTGCGCCGCCGACGCCGCCGTATGACAATGCCGGTTGGACACTCGCGTATCAGATGGGCATACAGTTCGATCGTATTCTCGAGGGCTTTACCGGTCCGTTCGAGAAAGTTGGTCCGTGGCAGATTGCGCCGCCGAAAGGAAAGATCGTTGCGGGAATGTCCGGTGCATCGCACGCGTTCCTCGTGAGCGGTCGGTTGAACGACGGCTTCATCGCCGCCAATCGGGCGATCAAGGCGGGCTACAACACGTTCCGCTTTCCGCATGGCGACTGGTACATCCAGATTCCGCCAGAATCGAAGGCCTTTGCGGATTCACTCACGTGGCTCGGCATCACGCTCGAAGGAGCACGCACGGGACCACAATCCGGCACACGTCCACTTCCCGCTCCGCGCATCGGGTTGTGGGACACCTACGGCGGCTCCATGCCGTCTGGTTGGACCCGATGGCTGTTCGAGCAATTCGAGTTTCCGTATTCACGCGTGTTCGCGCCGGACGTCGATCGCGGTGGCTTGAACAGCAAGTACGACGTGCTCGTATTCGTGACGGGTGCCATTCCGGGCACGGGCACCGGTCGTCGCGGAAACGCGGCGGCGACGGACAGCACGATCCCTTATTTGCCCGAGGAATATCGGGGACAACTTGGGCGCATCACCGCCGAGCAATCGCTGCCGAAGATTCGCGAGTTCATCGAACGCGGCGGAACGGTCGTGGCGATTGGATCGTCGGCGGCGAATCTTGCGGCGTACCTCAAGCTTCCCATCGCGGCCGATCCAAAGCCGCGCACGGAGTTCTATGTGCCCGGCTCGTTGCTCTCAGCGCGCGTCGATACGACAAGCCTGATCGGCGCCGGCATGGCTGGCAAAGCGGATTTCTTCTTCGATGACAGCCCGGTTTTCCGCGTGACGTCGGACGGAGCGAATGCTGTTCGCGTCATCGCGCAATACGAGGGCAAGCCGCTGCGCAGTGGATGGGCGTGGGGCGAGAAGCTCCTCGAAGGAGGAATTGCGGCGGCCGAAGTCAAGGTCGGCGCGGGACGCGTCGTGCTCTTTGGGCCGGAAGTGCTTCAGCGCGGCCAACCGCACGGAACATTCAAGTTGTTCTTCAACTCGCTGTTCTTGAGCGTGCAGTAAGCACAAGGGGCGTGCTCGAGTACTCGAGCACGCCCCCCGCGCTTCCGGCGACGAACGGTTTTACGGCTTCTTCACCGTGACGGTCGGAACCTTCACTACAGTCTTCTTCATGCCGACGACCGGCTTGTCGACGATGATCGTGTCTTTCTTCATGCCGACGACAGGCGTGCTGATGGTGTCCGTCTTTGTGCCGACATCAACGCTCGGCGTAGTGACCGTGTGGCTGTCGACGCCAATTGTCGGCGTCTTCACCTGATACTCGTTGTCACCTGTCTTCTTGCATGCGGCAACGCTCAGTACGAGCGTCGCGGCAACGATTAGCTTGCGCATAGAGGCCTCCCCGGAAGCGCGTTCAGCCCCGACCAAGGCAACGTTCGGGCCATTGACCTGCCCGGCACGAGAAAGCCCCGTCGTGGATACCGGGCGGGGCCGTTTAACCGAGAAGATTCTCTCGCTGTCGTTTTCGCGTTCGCCTGAGTTCGTAGATCTGACCGAACTCGCCGCCAAGAATGAAGATCAGCGCAGCATAGTAGACCCAGAACACGACGACGATGATCGCCGCGACGGTGCCGGTATAGAGCGAGCCCGGGTTGAACGAATTCACGTAGTAGTTGAACGCCGCCTTGGCGAGCTCGAACATCACCGTCGTGAACATCGCCGCCATCCACGCCGTCTTGGTCCGTACGCGACGAATGGGCAGATACTTGTAGCAGGCGAAAAACATCGTTGCGAGAAACAGCGAGGCCACCGCACGAGTACCAAGCGCCCGCGCACCGCTCATCACGTCGTGGCGAATGCCGAGATCCTCGAGAATTTGCGCGCTGCTGTTCGTGGCGAGCAACACGTATGTGCTGATCAGCGTGTTCGCCGTGATCAGCGCGGTGGCCACCACGGTCATCTTGATGTCGAAGATCTTGCCCGCGATGATGCTTCGCTCATTCTCGATGTCGAACGTGCTGGCGAGCACGGTGCGCATGGAGCCGAAGAGCCGCGTGGAAAACCAGACGAAGCCAACGGCGCTCCAGATGCCAAGCTGCGTGTGCGCGCCGAGCATGTCGTTGAGCAGGGAGTGATACTGGGAACCCACATCCTCGGCGTGCGAGGGCAGCAGGCGGTCGAGATAGTGGATCACCACCTCGTTGGCGCCTGCAGACGATTTGTTCAGCAGGTACGTGAGGAACCAGACGAGCAACAGGACGAACGGCACCGCGGCGAGCAGAATATTGAACGCGATGCCGCCGGCGAGAAACAGGACGTTGTCCTCGGCCGAATTGTCCCAGATGCGTTTCGCATAGTCGCGGAACGTCCAGCCGAACCTGATCCACCACGACCGTGATGTGGCGCGCAGATCCTCGATAGAGACGCCGATCGTGCTTTCGCCCACCTAGACGATCGTTGTATCGCGCGGCGCGCCCGGGCGCTGGCGACGCGCCTCGCGCGCGACATCCGCACCAGCATTGTACGCCGCCTTGGTCTGTGCGAGACGGCTCTCGAGATCCTCACGCGCCTCGGCTGCAGCCTCGCGGCCCGCATCGACGGCCCGAGACACCTGGGCCTTCTTCATCTCGATGGCATTGCGCGCCGACTCGATCTGCTCTTCCACGCGCGTGCGAGCGGCCTCGAACGTCTCCGAGACCTTGTCGGTGACATCTTCCGCCGCGCCCTTCACTGCGTCGCCGGCTTCCTTGGCCTTGCGACGAATCTGTGCGCGCGTGTCAGCGCCAGAACGCGGCGCGAATAACAGCGCAACGCCCGCTCCAATCAGGACGCCGAGCAGCAGCGAGCCGATTTCGTTGTGCTTTTCTACGATGATTACTGGTTCGTCGCGATCACGCATGTTCGTCCTTGGGAAGCTCAGCGTCCCTTCTTGACAGGTTTTTTAGGTGCTGCTTTGGCTGGAGCGGGCGGTGCCTTCTTGGCCGGTTGCCGCTGCTCCACGCCGCTTGGTGCCACACTCGTGCTTGCCACCGGTCCGGAGCGCCGGTCGAGCAATCCAATCAACTCTGCACGTACCTCGCCTTCGGAGATTCCAAGCACCTTGCCGGTGCGAGTTGGATCTCCTGACGTCGACGCAAATGTGCGTAACACGAGCTGCTGGCGCGCTTGAGCCGCCGTCGCACCGACCGGAATGGTGACTACCTGCGGCAATTCACCGTTTCCACGAAGGTGGCGCGGAATGATGTCGCTTGGCCCGATGGTATTGCCGCGCGCCATGATGACGGCGCGCTCGACAGCATTCTTCAGCTCGCGCACGTTGCCGGGCCAGTGGTAACTCATGAGCCATTCCCACGCGGCATCCTCGAACTTCGTGATCGCCTTGCCGTTCTGCGACGCAAAGCGACCGAGAAATTCGTTAGCGAGGAGCTGAATGTCGTCCGCTCGCTCGCGAAGCGGTGGCAAGTCAATCTCAACGACCGCGAGCCGGTAGTAGAGATCCTCGCGGAGCTCGCCGTCGATAATAGCTTTCTGGAGATTCTTGTTGGTGGCCGCGAGAATGCGGATATCGACGTTGATCTCCTTCTTGCCGCCCAGTCGGCGGATCTGCTTCGTCTCGAGCGCGCGCAGCAACTTTACCTGAATGTCCGTCGGCATCTCGGCCATTTCGTCGAGGAAGATCGTGCCGCCGCTCGACATTTCGAACGCGCCCTGCTTCTCGGTAATGGAGCCGGTGAACGCGCCCTTCTCGTGGCCGAACAATTCGTTCTCGAGAATTTCCTTCGGGAGTGCAGCGCAGTTCAGCGCGAAAAACGGGCCCTTGGCGCGATCCGACTTGGTATGCAACGCGCGCGCGACCAATTCCTTACCCGTGCCGCTCTCGCCGAGAATGAGGACGCTGGCTGTGCTTGGCGCAACGGCTTCGATGATCTGGTAGACCTGCCGCATCGAATCACTCTGGCCGGTGAGCTCACCATAGTGCGTGAGACCCTCGAGCTTGGACGCGAGTTCGCGATTCGTCTGCTGCACCTGATACTTGTCGAGCGCCTTGGGAATCAGCGCCTTGAGACGATTGAGCTTCTCGGCGTTCAGGGGCTTCTCGATGTAGTCGTACGCGCCCTGCTGCATAGCCTGCACGGCGGAATCGATCGTCGCCTGGCCGGTGATGATGATGCATTCCGTCGGGATCCGCTTCTCCTGCAGCGTGGCGAGGAGGGAGAGTCCATCAATGCGCGGCATCTTGAGATCGGCGAGCACAACGCCGTATCGCTCGGCCGCGAGTGCGTCGAGCGCCTTCTGGCCATCGGCGACGACGTCGACGGTGTAGCCGACGTCCTCGAGAATGGCTTTGAGACCGGTGGTAATTGCCGCTTCGTCGTCCGCGATCAGAATCTTTGGGTGTTTCATCAAACCTCGTGCTCTATCCGTGGGGCTCATGCCCGCGAGAAGAACAAAGAAAGTGTGTTTTCGTCTTCAGTCCAGCGAACACCGCCGGCGCGAAGTATCTCCGCCACTTGCTCCGGCATCGCAACTCGTCGTTCGGCCGCCGACATCGTCACGCGAATGGCGTCCGCCCCGGTGCTCAGCGCGCACGCAAGGTCGGATGCTCGCGTGCTTCGGTCTGCACCGGTGCTCGCCTCGAGCAACGGGGCCAGCAGGGCGATGCGTGCGACAGATCCGTCAACACGCGACGCCGTACTGTCCAGCATACCATCTTCAGTTACGGTTACTGCCGCGTCGGCGTTTGACGACGACGCGCTGCAAATTGTCGCTACGCGGCGCAGCGTTGCGGCGATGTCGACCGGCTGACGCTCGGAGCGCCCGAGCACGAGCACCGCGTCGAGCAACCTCGTGAGCCGATCGAGCTGATTGCTTGCCGCCTCCGCGAACTGCAACACCGATGCTGCCGGCATGTCCGGGCGTTCGGCGCGACTACGAATCACTTCGAGATTCACCGACACACCGTTGAGCGCGTCCTTCACATCATGCGCCGCGCGCGCCATGGCCCGTTGCAACATCTGAAGCCAGAGCGCGCCAACATCTTCCGGCGCCGAGATATCCGTCATCTAGTCCGAGAGATCTGCGTCATCGGGAGCCGCGACGTGCGCCGGTGTTGCGTCCGTCGGCATCACACGATGCAGGGCAACCGGCTGTACGTGCTGCGCGACGATCTCCGCCGTGTTGCCGATGGCGAGTTCGTCGAACAGAAACGCGAACTTCTCGTCGTAGGTCTTCGCAACCTTCGCCTTGAGATCGGCGGAGAGGTTCCACAGCTGCTGCTTGAATGGACCAAGTGCCTTTTTCCGCGTCTTGTAAAAGAACTGCTCGTCGGAATCGGTGGCTTTGCGTTCGTCCTTCGCGTTCTCGCCGAGCCAGCCGTAGATCTCCGTGCGAAGCGCATCCGGCAGGTGATCGAACAACATGTTCTGGAAGTTCGTCGCCAGGTGAATCTCGGCGGTTTCGCGCTTGGGGAAGTTGTTGAATGCGGTGTCGGGCAACGTCGACGCACCGTGTTGCACGGCGCCGGCGAGTCCGTATTCGTCGCGCGCAACCTTCCCCAGGTTCTCGAGCGTATCGAGATCGAGCTTTACGTCAGCGATGGAGCCATCGGACAGCACCGTGCCTCCGTGCGACGTTCCGCTCTGTACGCTGATCTTGGACAGACCCGTCATACCCTTGGGCAGCGCGCCGACGAATCCATCCATGTAGGCGCGCAGTTCCTCGACCGTGGAGTTCTGCGTGCCGACTTCGCCGATCTCACCACCGACAGAAATCGTGACGCCCTTCGGCTCCGCGGCGCGAACCTCACGGAGGAGATCGATACCGACCTCGTAGTTCAAACGCTGTTGCTCGGCAAGATTTGGCTTGCTGAGGTCAACAAGCGTCGACGTATCGATGTCGATGTTGTAGAAACCCGCGCCGACCGCCTCGCGCACAAGCGCCTTCACGGCGTCGACTTCGGGACCAGGATTGGTTGCGTACTTCTTGTGATTGACCTGGAAGTGATCGCCCTGGATGAACAGCGGGCCGCGGAAGCCTTCGCGGAGCGCCGCTGCGAGCATCACCGCCACGTATTCGGCGGGACGCTGATCGGTGTAGGCGATCTCCGAGCGCGCGATCTCGAGGATGAATGCGCCGGCCTTCTTTTTCATCGCGGTGCGGAAGATGGCGCGAGCCGTGTCGTAGGACGCACCGCGAACGTTGATGGCAGGAACGGTGAATCCGTGCGTCAGCCCCTTGCCGCGTGCGATGTAGAGATCGTGGATGGAGGCCGGCCGGATGCCAACGGCCTGCCCGAGCTCCCAGATCATCCATCGCGCGTATTCGCGAGCTTCGCCGCTGCCAAAGACCGCGGCGCGGACGAGCTCATCCATCTTGTCCGACGCGAGCACCGCGGCATCGGCGACTTTGATCTTCCCGTCCTGGACGGATACGGCAGAGCCGAAGAGGCTGTCTGTCTCGTGCATATTCTCGCGGTTTTAGTGTCTGGTGAAGCTAAAGAAACCGTCAGCCCGTCGGCCAGTCAGCGGGCCAGTCAAAGCGTGTGCCGCGGGTCCGGCTTGGGTAGCAGATTCCATTCCTGCCGAGCCTGCTCGGCGTCCGGCCGGCCCATCATGGCGTAGGTGAACTGCTTTCCCAGCTCCACGCCCGGCTGGTCGAACGCATTTATCCCGTACAGCCGCCCGGCGTAGGCGGTCGCGATTTCGAGGAACATCAACAGTGCGCCCACGTGCCATGCGTCCACGCGCTCGAGCGTCAGCGTCATGTTCGGCCGGCCACGCACGGCGAGCGCACCGGCCGTAGCGCGTCGCTCGATGTCGAGCAGCTCACTCAAGCGATGTCCGCCGAGATACGCGAGCTCGGGAATGTCCGAATGGAGCTTTGGGATTTCGACGTCGGCTCCGCCTTCGTCCACACTCACAAAGGTGACCGTCTTGTCGCCCGGTCCCTCCATGAACAGCTGTACCTGACTATGCTGGTCAGTGGCGCCCAGTGCGCCGAGCGGAGTGGGGCCGAAGCCTGCATCGCCGGCTGTGCGGTGCTTGCCCAGGCTCTCTGCCCAGAGTTGCACAAACCACGCAGCCATGTCGCGCAGCGCATCGCTGTATGGCATGAAGACGTGCACGTGACGACCGTGCTTCTGGTCGGCGAGGAACTGCAGCGCCGCGTATGTGCCGGCAATGTTCTTCGACAGATCACCCGACGCGCAGCGCGTGCGCATGTCGGCAGCGCCAGCGAGCATCTCGCCGGTATCGATTCCAATGAGTGCTGCGGGCAACACGCCAACAGGCGTGAGCACACTAAAGCGACCACCGACATTGGAAGGAATGTCCAGTGCCGCGACGCCCTCGGACTTTGCGATGGCGCGCAGTGCGCCCTTCGCGGGATCAGTGACGAGCACCAAGTGCTTCCTGGCTTCCGCCTCTCCAAGTACTTCGGTCAGGCGCGCGCGAATCACGAGGTACTGCGCCATCGTTTCCGCAGTGCCGCCCGACTTCGACGTGACGACGAAGAGCGACGTGGCGAGATCCAGTCGCGCGAGCAGTGCCGTGATGTTTGCCGGATCGACATTGTCGAGCACGTGCAACCGTGGCTCACCATTCCGCGCTTTCTCGTCAAGCAGATTCCACTGCGGCGCCTTGAGCGACGTACGCAAGGCAATTGGACCGAGCGCCGATCCGCCGATGCCGAGCACCACGACATCCGTGGGATAGTTGCCCGACGCACGCAATGACTTCACGTAGTTCGTGGTCTGCGCGTGCAGCTCGTAGTTGTCGGGCAAGTCGAAAAACCCGAGGACGCCACTCGCGTGCTCGTCGACGACCGCTTGATGCGCCTTCGCAAACGCGCTCGCCGCCTCCGACCACTCTGCGTCCGTAATGCCGCCGTTGATCGGCGGGGACATCATGTTCGTATAGTCGAGCCGAATGGTCATGGCGTCACTCAGACGGTAATGGTCAGGCCATCGAACGCGGGGGCAACGCCCGGAGGTAGTTCCGACTCCAGATCCGCGTGAAAATTGTCGTGCGTGAGATGCGTGAGAAATGTGCG
>JBBQHJ010000070.1:0-16985 GCA_038323865.1 Gemmatimonadales bacterium | reverse complement strand
GCTGTGCCGACGGCTCCCCTCGCCGCGCGCGCTCGATGAGCACGCGCTGGTCGGTGAGGGGCTTGGCTCTCTCCGTTGGCACGGGGGTGTGCGTCTCCATGTGTGCCCTATCGGACAAGGACACTCAAAAAACGGTTGATTGGCGGCAACGGGAACCGATCGCGGGGCGTATTTTGAGGAACGGGTGTCATTCCGAGCGTCGTCAAGGAATCTGCACCTCCCGCCCTTCACACACGAATCCGCATGTCACGTCGCCTGTATGTACCGCTCGCTCTTCTGCTCGCGGCCGCTCCCTTGGCCGCCCAGGAAAAAGTCGATACGCCCACCATCGAGCGTATCAAGGCCGAGGAGATGAACAACTCCAAGGTCATGGAGACCATGAGCTGGATGTCCGACGTCATCGGGCCCCGCCTCACCTGGTCGCCGAATGCCATCCGCGCGAAGGAGTGGGCGATGAAGGAGCTCAAGTCCTACGGGCTCTCCAATGTTCACGGAGAAACGTGGGACACCCCCGCGGGGCTCGGCTGGGAGAACCTCAAGTTCGCGATGAACGCGACGGCACCGATGCCCTTCATCGTTGAAGCGGTTCCGCAGGCATGGTCGGTTGGAACGACCGGCACCGTGAGCGGTGCAGCGACCTCGATCAAGGCCGGCTGCCTCGACGAGCTCAAGGCGCAGTACGGCGGAAAGCTCAAAAACGCCTTCATGATGATTGCACCGCCGCTCAATCGCGCGGTCAATCAGTTCGCTCCAACGGCGACGCGAGTCACTGATTCGGCGCTGACGGCAATGGCCGCAGCGCAGCCACAGAATGGACGTGGCGGCGGCGGTGGTCGTGGTGGAAACGCGGCGCCACCCGTACTGTCAACGGTTTGTGAAGCGCAGTTCGTTCGCGACTCAACGGCGGCCGTACAGCGCGCCGCGGCGGCCGGCCTTCAAGCGCCGCCGAGATTTGGCGCGCGCGGCGGTGTGAGCATTGCGGATACGACCACACTCCGCTGGCTCCAGAAGCAGGGCGTCGGCGCAATCCTCCTCGGCGACGTCAGCCACGTCGGCGGCGACATCGGCACCAACAACGGCGCCTCGCGCGTGAAGGGTGCTCCGCAGGTTGCGACGGTGCACGTCGCACAGGAGAGCTACGGCCGCATCGCTCGCATGGTGGAGAAGGGCGTGCCGGTGACGCTCGAGCTCAACATGCAGAACAAGTTCTATCCGCAGAACACCACGTCGGCGAACATCATCGGTGAGATTCCGGGAACGGATCCGTCGCTGAAGGACGAAGTCGTCATGATCGGCGCGCACTTCGACTCATGGCATTCCGGGACGGGCGCAACGGACAACGGCGCCGGCTCGGGTGTGATGATGGAAGCCATGCGTCTTATCAAGACACTCGGCCTCAATCCGCGTCGCACCATTCGCATCGCGCTGTGGACGGGCGAGGAGCAGGGGCTCTTAGGCTCACGCGCGTATGTCGCGAAGCACTTCGGCGCCGCAGATGAGAATGGCTTTCACGCGACGGACGAGCAGAAGAAGCTCGCGGCCTACTTCAATGTCGATAACGGAAGCGGAAAGATTCGCGGTGTGTATCTGCAGGGCATTGACGCCGAGCGGCCGATCTTCGACGCGTGGATGAATCCGTTCAAGGACAACGGAATGAAGACGCTGACGATCGCGAACACCGGTGGTACCGATCACCTGAGCTACATCGGCGTTGGCTTGCCGGGCTTCCAGTTCATCCAGGACAACCTGGATTACGGCAACCTGACGCATCATACGAATCAGGATGTCTACGAGCGACTCCAGCCCGACGACATGAAGTTCAATTCGGCGGTGGTCGCAAGCTTTGCGTGGCAGGCAGCGCAGCGTGACGAGAAGCTCCCGCGTCCACCCGAGCCGGCCGCAACGCCGGCGCGGCGCCCGATTCCGTAATTGGTGTCATTCCGAGCGTAGTCGAGGAATCTGCACCCTACTGCACGAAAATGGTGACGTAAGAAGACGGCGCGGCGAGCATGTTCACTCATGCTCGCCGCGATTCGTTCCGCCGCCGTACTCGGCATCGATGCCTACGACGTCACCGTCGAGGTAGACGCGTCACGCGGACTGCCTGGGTGGTTCATTGTCGGACTCCCGGTAAACGCCGTGAAGGAGAGTCGCGAACGCGTCAGCGCGGCTCTCAACAACGCCGGCTTTGATATTCCGCCGCGTCGCCTGACGGTAAACCTCGCGCCAGCGGACATCAGAAAAGACGGAACGGCGTTCGACCTTCCTATTGCACTCGGTGTCCTGGTCGCGTGCGAGTTCCTGCCGCCCGAATGCGTCGAACGCCATGTGTTCGTCGGTGAGCTCGGTCTCGATGCATCGATCCGTCCCATCCGCGGTGCACTCTCCATCGCTCGACGACTCGCCGCACTTCCCGAATCGGTATCGACACTGGTGCTCCCTTCGCCAAACGTGGCGGAAGCGTCGCTGGTGCGAGAGCTCGCACTATGCGCGCCGTCGACACTCAATGAGCTAGTGGACTGGTTGCTCAACGGTGCCGAGTTGCCATCGCCGACTGCCACGGAAGCGATCGCAACGAACATCGACCTGCTCGATCTCGCCGACGTCGCCGGACAGGAAAGCGCCAAGCGCGCACTGGCGATCGCGGCGGCGGGAAGCCATGGCATACTGTTGGTCGGTCCGCCCGGAGCAGGCAAGACCATGCTCGCGCGGCGACTACCAACCATTCTCCCTGCGTTAACCGACGCCGAGGCATTGGAGGTTACCGCGGTCCATTCGGCGGCGGGCACGCTCAACCTCGCCGCCGGTGCAGTGACGCGACGTCCCTTTCGCGCGCCGCAGAATTCCGTATCCACCGCGGGGCTTGTTGGCGGAGGATCATCGCCACGTCCCGGTGAAGTCAGTCTCGCTCATCATGGCGTGCTCTTTCTCGACGAGCTCCTCGAATTCCCGCGAACCGTGCTCGAGGCACTGCGACAGCCGATGGAAGACGGCTTTGTGGGGATGAAAAATTGATGGAACGGCTTTGCTGGTAAATAATGGAATGCCGCTAACTCACGTTGATTCAACGGACTACCACCGCGCGCCGGTTAGAATTAGCGGCGCCGCCGACGATGGGGGAGTTGGGGAATAAATGGGATCCCACTAAATTGCCCCGTCCAAGAAGTCTTGGGATGGCATTTTCGAGAGGTCTTGGGATGGCGGACCCGGGGGTAAAGACGATGGGAGCAGCAGGTCTCACCAGCGCCATACACACGCTTACGCGCGCGCGTCTCGGGGTGACGGGCGGGCGGCTCAGCTAGACCACTTCCGTCCCGCGGCAGGCCACCGTCACCACGACGTGCTCGCCGTGTCCTTGTTGACGCCACATGTGGCCGTGGTAACATGGCTATGGCCGCGACATCGTGGCTTGTCGTGCCCGGAGAGCTGCATGCCTTTATCGCGCAAGAAAGCGCCAACGCCGCCGTCAACCAAACTCGACGCCCACGCTGTGATCAAGGCGAAGTCCGGCGTCTTCAAGGACACCTGCCTGCAGTTCCTGGATCACGTCCGGGACCAGGAGGGGCTCACTGACCTGCCTGCGCCGCGAGAGATGATCGGAGCAGTGGCGACACGGCTGAGTAGCGTGAGCGGCGCCGCGTCCACGCCGACCTGAGCTTTCTCTATGATAGGCTGGACATCGCAAATTGCCGCTCTTCTTCTCGCCGCGCTGTTGGCGACACCGTGGAGCCGCGTTAGCGCTCAGCACGCGGATGTCTCCGTTTGTACGGACCCGTTCTCTGGCCAAGCCGCAGATACCATGAGTGATGACGGTAAGAGTGCGCTCAGCGAGATTGCGCAGAAGGTGGACGCAATCAACTCGCTAAAGAAGCTGCAGACGGCCTCGACGTTCCTTACCACGCTCCGTAACATAAACACGGGGGCCGGCGCGTTCGGCCTGAGCAACCTGAGCGTTTCCGTCGTCCTTTCGCAGTTGGTGCCCATCGCGCAAGTAGGTGACAAGTTGCGCGGAGCGTTGGCGACGGTTGGGTGGCATGCCATTCAGGACATCGCGGAACAGACTTACGTCCAGAGTGGCAGGTCGATGAGCCGAGGCGAGCAACGCATATTTCGCTGTCTCGACTCGATTGCAACCCAGGCACTGACGCCGCCCACCAAGTAGTAGACTGCCGCGTCGTATGCTCGCGGATTAGACGTTCAAGTTGCTGACCCGGTTTCCAGCTGCTTGGCTTGACAGCACCGCTAACGCGCTCGTGTGCTGATCGTCCAGGTGATTGTTTCGCCCTGCGGAACTGCAGCCCCCAATCGTGTCAATCGGCCATCCTGTCCACTGGCATCCCTCTTGTCATCACTGACGACTGGTCGCCAGTATCCACTGACGGTTGCTAACCAGCCAGCACATCTTGGCATCGCCGAATCAGCAATGCGTCATCGCGACGGTCGCATTGGAAATGCCATCATGCCTGACTCATGGTCGATGCGGCTTAACGACGGTATGTCTCACAATGGGGGTCACTCATGCGTCACTCGCTTCGCCGTGCCCGCCGCTTGTCCGTGATCCTTTTGCCAATATCCGCGTTCGCGCAGGCCGCCCCGAACCCGTGCCTCGAGGGCCTCCTCGCTTTGCGCAACGTCAGTTCGTCGACGCGCGATCTCAACGTCGAGGACTCTGTGAAGGAGTACGTCTGCGGGCAGGTGCATGTGATTCGGTCGAGCGACGATAGGCAGAAGGCGGACGCCATCATCCCGACGGACGCCGGCACCGTCCCGATTGGCGGAAGCGCTTCCGAGCAAAACGCGAGCGACAACCTCACCTCTTTCTGCAGCAATTCGCAGCGACACTTCAAGCTACAGGACGCGGGGCGTGCTTTTCAGGCAGTAATGCCCACGGGCACTGGGAATCAAGCCTACGAGACGTTCGTGAATTGCATGTCCCTCCAGACCGGTCTCGTGAGCAGCGCCAAACGGCGCGGCATCTTCGAGGTGGATCGCAACAAGAACGGGAATACGTGGACGGTCGATGTCGCACTGAGCAAGGACATCGTGATGTACCAGGGGGTCGCCAAGGTCCACATCGCTGGCGTTCAGGTCAGCGGAGGAACTGTGACACCCCCGTTCGACCGAGCCAAGGGCGGCGATATTGGCCTCGCGCCCGTCACGTTTCTGGTCACGCCGAGCGGCGCCGCTCCCGCCGTATTGACGCTGACGACGGCTGACGGGCAAAGCGCAACGATCATCATTCCGGGTGCCGACGCGCGCCGCATCATCGCGGAGATGACGGTGACGCATGATCAACCCGCGACCGCCACCAAGCTCCCGGCGCCGTACAAGATTCGTCACCTGTTTTTTCAGATGAAGGACGGTCTTCGCGATACGACTATTCGGCTCTATGGGTTCCGTTTTGGGCCGGCTACGGCCACTTGCTTGATCACCAGAGCTGGCGTCACGGATGCTCCGTGTGGGTGTCTGCCCTGTTCCGGGTGGGCGGCGGATGCCGGAGCGCAAACTACAGCGGACAGCACCGGCATCTTCGTCCATGGTTCCTCGAAGACGACACCCGAGACCTTTTTCGATATCGAGGCCCCGCTCTTTACCTTCACGCCTGAGACGGTGGTGACTGAACTTCCGGTTGCGCTGTCGTGCGCCGACCAAGTCCCCTTAAACCTCGCGCCGCGGGTTCAGGCAACAATCACCATTCGATTCCTTGACGACGGCGGGGCCATTCTTGCGACCCGCACAATGCTACTCGGCCAGCCCAAACCGTCTGACCCGTTGGCAATTGTAAACCATGGGCCCGGCTCGGGCCACGTGGATACCTACGTCTTGCAGCTCAAGGCGACAGACAAGTGCGCCGTAGCAGGTAGCTAGTTCCGAGATTCGTGCTCGGCGTCGTGATATCTCCGCCGCGGGGTTGTACCGCCGGACGCCAGGGCACCGAGTGCGTTCGGCTTCATGCGCGGCACGCTGCTCGCGCACGAGGACATCGTCGCGGCAGACTACGAGGCGTGGGACGACGTCGGATGACACCGCCACGGGAAGGATTCCACAGGTGAGGTATTTGTCGCGCACCAAAACCCACGAATACTTGCCATGTATCGGTGGGATGACAAATACATCGCATCTATTGTGTGTCTTCCCCACTCCTCCACGCGGACGAGACGCGGAGCACACCTTTCAAGCGCCAACGGGGGCGGGGCGGCGAGGCCAGCTGGCGTGTACCGTCCGGCGTGGTATCGGGTGGACTGCGCTGACGCTCGACGGAGGCGGCCTGGCGAACTAGCCAGCGTGCGCTTTTGTCATCAGCATCGGCGGTTCTCCTCGTGGGAAAACGTGCCCGGAAACAGACCACGCCCCTTCGGGATTTCCCCCCAAGATGAGCAAGATCGGCTCTGGGCACTTGTATGAGTCCATCCTCGAGATCGCAATCATCTGCCGGAAGTCATCGCTGCTCGGGTCTGGAGGAGCTGAGGGATGGTAGTGCCATTCGCCGACGTAGTACTCCCGCTTCTCGAGCCACCGGCGGCCCAACGCCTCTTGGAGTCCTCTGACCCCGCGCTCAAACCACGTTCTGCCGGCGCGCGAATCGGGGCCAGGGCCGGTCGCAAAACGCACAATGGCACAGTCGAGACGTTCGCTGTAGACGCCCACGAGCACGCCGCCAGTTTCCTTGTTCGCTGCCTTCACACAGAGCGACAGCAAGGTGGTGACTTCCCACGAGGGCACGTACACGCCATAGCGATCGTCGCGCGTGCGCAGGCGCAATTCAATCATCCGCCCAGCTTATGCTCGCTGCGGTGAACTCCTGTCTCCGTACGCTCGAACACGATGAGCAATGGTTTTGTGGGACGACGCGCAGCAAGTGAATTGAGCTCGTCTGCGGCGAGGCCCACCATGAGCCACACATGGTCAATGCGCGCAGGTGCAATCGGATGCCAGCATCCAAGCCCTTCTCGAGGCAGGCCTTCGGCGCGAAGTGCCTCCCGCTCCTTCTCGAGCCATGGCTGCAATCCGCGAGTAAACTCGTGAACTGGAAGCGTATTGCCGTGATGGACCAACACGAAGAGACGCTTGGCATGCAGCCCAAGCGATACCGACACAAAGAGCCGCTCGCCACTCCAGTCGAACGATGAGAGCCGATGCAGTACTTCGTCGGCGCCGGTGCAATCGAGTACGATGGTCGAATCACGGACCAGCCTCAGATCCGGCTCTCGCATCGGCGGAAACACTGAGTCGATGGCTACCGCGCGAGCGTGGGGTGAGCTCTGGTTCAATCGCGCAACAAGCGCAGTCGCCTTCTGCAGGCCGATGTGCCCCAAGCTGAGCGTATGCCGCACCAAATTGCCAGCGACAATGCGCTCCCCATCGGCAACGGCGATGCGAGGCACGTTGCCGCGCAGTAGCACTTCAGCGAGCGCTGAGCCCACTGCGCCCGCGCCTATCAGTAGGACCTGTGCGGTCGCAAGCGCCTGGTCAAACCGCCCACGTGTCGAGATGTCATGTGTAGCCCAGTTTTCTGTCTTGAGCCACTGGACAGGCACCTTCGGACCGAGCGCGTTGTGCGCATCGTGTCGAGCCCAGCTCTCCGCACTGGGGCGAAATCCTGGGGCAGTCGTCTGCCCACGCGCGAGTGGCGGCAACTGGAAGGCTTGCCACTGCATCTGCTGAGCTGATCCACCAACGACCGCTGGTATCGGGAAGCCCAACAACACGAGGTGCGAGCGTCCGTCGCGGATGTCCAATGCGAGCCGTCGGAGGATGGCATCGAAGTCAACTCCTTGGGCGTCCAGCGCGGTGCGAAGGTTCTCGAACGTAAGGGGCGGCTCATAAGGTTCGATCACCGGCGGGCGCTCGAGTCGTATCCATAGGGCCACCTGCTCATTGCGAGTGGCCGATATCGTCTGTCCCCACTCGGGTTCCCACACTACGCCTCGGCGCGTGACAAAGCGCCTGACAGCGAAGATGCTTGGCTTGTCGCGCAACACTGCGACTGCGGCCAGCCCCGCGGACGCCGTATCCGCCTCCCACACGCGAAGCGAGCCCTCGTTTTCGATGAAGCCAACAACCCCGTCCTGACGCGACATGTACGCGGGAAGTTCGAACGGCTCGCCGGCTCGTAGCAAATCGCCCCGCGATGCTGCGGCCAGCCAGTCCAGCGCACCCAGGACATGCCAACGCAACCGCTCACGAGCACTGTGCGGCTCGTCGTCCAACTCGTGACGTCCAAGCGCTCGCACGCCACTATCGACGCAGATGTGGCCCGCCCGCCATGATGACCCGTCGCGGCCTGGGCGATTTGGACTCTGGTGTGGAAATGTCTTGGTGAGCCCTCCGGACGTCGCCGGGTGTATCTGCAGGGTGCCGAGCGGATACGCCGCATCGAGTCGGACGATCCAAACGGTGGCGCTCGGCACGTGCGGATGTATCACTACATCCGCAGTAAGGCGGAGACGAAGCGCCCACGTGCCGTCTCGTTCATTCCACGCGAGGTCTTCGAGAATCTCGCAGCCTGCTACCGCATCCAGCGCGCGTCGCCCCGCTCGCAGATCCTCAGACGGAGCTGACTGCGCTTTGGTCATGCGAATCGGCCACCCGTGATCTTCGATACCTCCTTGCGCGGCGTAAATCCACCGCCCGGCCCACCGGGGCCACCCTCATCGCGCCCACTATCCGGCCCATCCGGAAAGCGACCACCGAACAACTTCTGCCACGCGGAGGCCGAGCGTCCTTCGTCCGTGGCATCGAGCGCTTCGCGCGCGATTGCTGCTGCCCGTACAGCTCGCGCGTGGAACGCGGCGAACTCCGGGGCGGTGATGCGCGCAAAGACATCGTGCTCGACACCGTGATCCTTCATGGGCGGGACGAGCCGCGCATCGACATACGACTGGTAGGTGTCGCGAATGGCTTCCAGTGTCCGAGTAACACCCGCGGCAACGCTCGTAATGCTGTCGGGGCAGCAGACACCGATGATGTGCTCGAGCGGATATCCCTTCGGGTACTCGCCATCGCGGTCTTCCATGCGCCACCACTTGAGCGCCTTCACGACGTTGACGTAATGGGTGTTGCAACGCGCGTTCTTCCCTTGCGTCCACCTAATTTGCTCCAGCGGGTGCGTGGGCTTCCATTCCTGTGCATCGCGGTCCGGAATATAGAGAGGATTGAGCTTGTACTCCTCCTCTCGCGCTGCAGCCTCCAACAGCTTGAAGCTCGACCCTTTCGCGCGCCGGTCGAGTCCGACCCATGAGGGTGTGAGACGCCAGTCCATGACGTCCTCGAGCGTCTCATCGCCCCGGACGGCGTCTCGTGATAGCGCTTCCTTGTCGGCTTCGGACGGCGCGGATGTTACGACCAGGTCGAGCTTGACCATCGGAAGTTCTACCCATAACGACCGGCCATTCGGCCCCCACTTCCCTTTGTAGTGCTTCTCGAGAAAGGGGTGGAAGCGTTCCAGAGCGTTATCGGGTGAGGTTACGGCACGGTCAAGGTTCGTGACTACGATGACGTCCACATCCGGCTTCGCGCCCTCGCTATTGGGGCGCACGGCGGTTGCACGCCTGTAGCTGCCTTGGAGGAAGTCTCCGACGTACAAGGGCGCCAAGCCTTCATCGGCATTGAGCCGCTCGCGAAGCGTCGTGTGCCCGGACTTCAAGTCCTTTACCTGGTCGGGGGTCAGTCGAATATCCGCCAGCAGGTCACGAAAATAGGAGGACAGTTCCATTACGATGGCGTTGGTGAAGGAAGGGCCTTTGCGACCGGAAGCGAAATGGATGCGGCGTAGGCCTCAGGAGTGTTCGCCTCCTGGTCGTACTCGTACAGGATTACTCGACCGAAGCTCCGGGCCTCTTGGCCGAGGAAGAATGTGACCGCCTTCGGCGCCGCGATGAAAACGTGCAGTATTCCGGCGCGCTCTTTCGGCGTCCGCCGCCGAATCTCCCCGGCAATCGCCTGCGCAAGGTGCAGTGCGTGCGTCGCGTCACGAACCGCGGTCGGGCTGACACTCGGCGTCGGCGTCACGCGCAACACGCGCCCTAACGTGGGCATGTATCCACGCGCGAACGACTCGACGTCTTCACCGACGTCGTGCGTGACTCCAATCGCTACGGCCACGTCAGGTGCGCCATCGTGTATGGCGACCGTGGAGACATTGATCAGACCGTCCAACGGACGCGTGGCGGAACGGTCCGGCGTCCAGACTGCGCTTCCGCCCGGGCCAGGTTGTACCGGCGCGACGTCGGCTCCCATCTTCGGGTCGAGGCAATAGCCCATGGCGAACACGATGCTCGTGTGCGCAGGCATGTGCAGATGATGCGGCCCGGACGTGCTGATGATATCGTCCGCGAGCCGCTGCACTTCCGGCATTACCGCCTCGTTCCACAAGTGCCCCGAGGGCAGCCGCCGGCCATCAAACAAGTGGGTCACGCACGCGAGTGGCGTGGCTACCTCCGCGAGGCGCTCCGCTCCCCGCATGAAGCTGCGGATGCCAACTTGGCGCGTCGACGGTGCTGGTGCCGGCGCAACGAGCCCCTCGCGCTTGAGCCAATCCCACATCTCATCGCGCGTAAACTCCTGCAGTCCAACTCCCGTGAGCTTGTACGGCAAATCGTCGTAAACGGTGGCGATGCACTCGGCGGGAATGGGTAGAAGTCCGGCTCGCGTCAAATGCATGTTCAGCGCATCCGTGAGCGCAGCGAGGCTCGCGTACTTCGTGTCGATTCGCAGGAGGGAGAGAGTGGCGTACAGCTCTTCGTCTGTTGCGAGGTGCAGATGCTCTCGCCATTCAGCGCGAACACGGCCCATTTCGCTTCTGCGGGTCGCCCCGACGCGCAGCTTGTCGATGCGAAGCCCCTCCGTACGGTTGTCATACAGCTTGCCCAGCGGGTCCGACGGGGCGACACGCCATGGCGACGCGAGGAACAACTGCGTTCGCTTTGCGGCTGGACCGAGTTGCAGTTGAAGGTTGCGGAGACGCTGCAGGAACGAAACTGATTCAGCGTTGATGAAATCAGGTTCAATCAGCGAGCGAGTGGTCAACTCGCCGCACTGGTCTACGTGATACTTGACCGAGTAATGGTCGGCCTCCAGCGCATTCCCCCACTTATCGCGCATGTGCGGCCCGTAGAACACAGCGACGTCGTCGAACGCGCGCCTATCATTCAACTCGAAACCGACGCGGATCACGTGGCTCTCTGGGTTGAACAGGCGGCATGCCTGAAGCCAGAACATTCTCGCCTGATAATCCTTGCCCTGGCTGCTCGCGACAATCGCGTTAGCCACTGGTGGCTCCGGTGCAACAACGGCGCGGTGCCCCCGAACACCGCTGGACCACCGGTCTCGCCTCAACGCACCAGAGCACGCTCCGTATGTGGTGGCCAACGCGACTGGCGCAGGCGACGAGAATGACGCGGGGGAAGGCACGCGGCTTTCCCGATTCGAGTTGGAGGATACCTCCGCTGCGGACGCTGGCATTCATGCTGTAAGTATAGTACAGCCCGACACCCGAATACAAGCCGTAGATACGGCGAGCGTAGCCTCGTGTAAGCCTTTATCCTGTAAAGACTTATAGTGCTTCGTTCCGCCCTTAGAATATTCTAAGTATTGCGCTCTTCACGTATGGCGCAGGTGGCGTGTCGCCACACTCCATGACCCCGGGTGCGGATGCCTCCCGCTCGTCCCCATGGCTACAGCCCCTTGATGCCGAGGTCAGCAGCATCGTCGGCCCTGACCTGATCAGTGGAGAGAAGCCCCGGTGAATGCAGCGGAGGGAAGAACATCGACGGGCCGGCTCTGGTGTGATGATGGAAGCCATGCGTCTCATCAAGACGCTCGGCCTCAATCCGCGCCGCACCATTCGCATCGCGCTGTGGACGGGCGAGGAGCAGGGGCTCTTAGGCTCACGTGCGTATGTGGCGAAGCACTTCGGCACCGCGGATGAATCAGGCTTCCATGCAACGGACGAGCAGAAAAAACTCGCGGCCTATTTCAATGTCGACAACGGCAGCGGCAAGATCCGCGGCGTGTATCTCCAGGGCATTGATGCGGAGCGGCCGATCTTCGACGCGTGGATGGATCCGTTCAAGAGCATGGGTATGAAGACGCTCACCATCAGCAACACCGGCGGAACGGATCAGCTGAGCTACATCGCGGTTGGGCTGCCTGGCTTCCAGTTCATTCAGGACAATCTCGACTACGGCAACCTGACGCATCACACGAATCAGGACGTGTACGAACGCCTCCAGCCGGATGACATGAAGTTCAATTCGGCGGTCGTGGCGAGCTTTGCGTGGCAAGCCGCGCAGCGCGACGAGAAGCTTCCGCGTCCGCCGGAGCCAGCCGCCACGCCAGCTCGGCGCCCGATTCCGTAATCGCGGGCATTCGAATTAAGGTGCCTGCACATCGCCGCGAGATTTGATGGCAGGTAGACGACGCGGCGAGCATGCACATTCATGCTCGCCGCGATCATTCGCTGCGTCGTTAGCAGTCGATGCTACCGAGTCGCCAGCGCAGGGTTCGCGAGCGCATATTCCGACGTGTGACCACTGAAGGCGCGTCGACGCGGCGAACGTCCCACCTTCGCTCACAACGATGCGCGCGTGAAATCGCCTGTCCGCCCGAGCAATGAGGAGCGAGTGTGCTTTTTTCTGTCCACTGGAGGGCTGCTGGGAAGTAGCGCCGGAACCAAGGCGAAATGACTGACGGCGACGCAGACGCTGAAGGCATTGCCAGCGAGGCTGAGGAGCGGGAGCAATCTCCCTACGAAGACGAACTCCTGGGCACAGCTGAGGACGCCGTCGAGCGCGGCATCGCTGAGGACGAGCTGACCGCAGTTGCCGGCGGGCCGGGGCTGAGGGGTAGGCGCACGCGGCGTATCGTCGCCCCGGGCGAAGGCGAACGAAACGCGATGGTCGGATATGTGGGGCAGTATCAGCTGGCTGCCCACCGGATACTGGCAGAACTGAACCATGGCCGACTCGAGCGCGTGCTGCTCGCGGATGTGCGTGCCGGGCAGATTGACGATTTCCAGATCGGCACACCCGGCCGGGTGGACGCTCATCAGGTGAAGTGGAGCCGTGAGCCGGGCGCCATCGGCTTTGCGCCTTTCGTCAACGATGGCGCGGAACACGTGAACTACATGCGGCAGCTTGCCGATGGGTGGCAACGCCTTCGAAGCCAGCACCACACGTCCCGTGTTGTCGTCCACTTCGTCACCAACGACATCCCGTCGACGTCGCCGAACACGTCGATGCCGCTTCGAGACGATCAGGAGAGTCCGAGCGGCGGGCGCAACCTGGCTGCGTTTCTCGCTCACGCGTGGGCGCCGGCCGTTGAAGCTGCTCAGCAGGAGGTCGATCCGCGCACTATGGTAGACGCGGCTTGGCTCCCGGCCTTTGATAAGTTCGCCGCGGCGAGCGGCCTCGCTCCCGATGAGTGGCTAACATTCCTTCCCGATTGCGAGTTCGAGTTCGGTCAAACGGCTCCTGCGCGAGTCATGGCGCAGTCGCCGATTTCTGATACCGAACGCCGGATATGGACGGAGGACTTTGACAGGCTCACGCTGCTACTGCAGCGATTGGTCGTGCGTCCGGATCAGCAGATCGAGTTCACTCGCGATGAACTCCTTCGCCATTTGGGATGGACGCATCGCACTGAGTTCCACAACACGCATCATTTCCCGGATCCCGAAATTCCCTATCGGGGGATTGCCGCGACGATTGATCAGTTGCGTGCAGTCCTGTCTCACGTCGCAAGCGGATACGTAGCGGTGTTGGGGACGCCCGGATCGGGGAAGTCAACGCTACTCACGAAGACGCTGAGAGCATCGGTGCTCTCTGACGACGACCGTCTTTTCCGGTACTACGCCTACGTGCCGGAGGCATCTGGGTCAAACCTGAGGCGTGGGGAGGCAAGCCGCTTCCTCCACGACATGGTGCTGGCCATGAGCCGAGCCGGGATTCGCGCCGGTGCAGGTCTCGGAAGGGACGACCTTGATCTCCTGGGCGAACAATTCGCGCGTCAACTCGACCAACTTGGCCGTGAATATCTCGAACACAATCGCCGCACGTTCATACTGATCGACGGCCTGGATCACGTCGAACGCGAGCAGCGGCCAAGTCACTCCCTCCTCAAGGACCTGCCGACGCCTGCAGCCGTGCCCGACGGCGTTGTGTTCATATTGGGCTCGCAGACCGATCAGCTCCAGGATCTATCGCCGAGGATTCGGGATCAACTTGACGGAGATGGACGCCGCGTCAGCATACAGCCCCTACAGCGCGAAGACGTTTTGGAAATATTGCTAGACCTGCAGGGAGACGAGGCCGTTGCGGCCGAGGATTGGGACCGAATCTATCGTCTCAGCGCCGGTCATCCGCTAGCACTCAATTACATCATTGGACGGCTCCGTCGAAGAGGTGAGCGCACCGTATCGGAGGTCCTCGAGGACGTCGAACCGTTCCGCGAAAGTATCGACGCGCAATACGCTTCCCTTTGGGCACGAGTAGAGGGAGACTACGAACTGATTCGCGTGCTGGCGCTGATGGCGCGCGCACGTGGACCTCTCCGGCTTGATTGGCTGGCCACATGGGCAGACCGGCAGGCGGTCCATACCCTCAGCACCACACTCGCACACTACTTCCGGGAAGGCCGCGCCGGCCGGTGGGGATTTTTCCACAATAGTTTCCGAGCCTTCGTCATATCCAAGACCCGCAGTCTGCCTTCGTTAGGCGGCGACGCGGAGATGTTCCGCGAACTCGCGTCGCATAGTCGAGAGAGCAATCACGGGACAGAACGATGGGACGAGCTCTACTACTTGGCTCAGGCCGGCGAACGGCAAGCAGTCACCGAGCTCGCCCGACCAGAGCTGCTACGCGCGCAATTTGTCGCCGGTAGGGCGGTCGACCTAATCGAGGAAGACGTGGAGCTCGCGATGGAAGCGGCGATTGCGCAACGCAACGCGCTTGCACTGACGCGAGCGCTCCTAACCCGCATGGAGTTCGCGCAACGTTCATACTACGCCGGACTTCTTCCGCTCGCGGAGATTCGCCTTGAACTCGGGGAAATAGATCTCGCGCTTGAGCAACTACACCGGGGCGCGGAACTCCACGTCAGCGTTGAGGCGGCGATAGAGGCAAGCGTCGCGTTACTCAAGCACGGTTTGGCCGAAGAAGCACGAGCGCTATTCGGCCTCGCTGAGCCGCTGGACGCACTCACGAGCGTTGCGGCGCGCGGACAACCAGAGAAGGACGCGGGCGACGACATTGATGCGTGGATTCAAGTCGCTCCGCGGTTCCGAACCCTCGAAGACATCGTAAACCGTGCAATGGGTGTTCGCGTCACATCTGATGCGCGCGAACGCTGGAATGGCGATGCGGCGAGCGAGTTCGATGCGGCAGGCGCTGATGAAAGGGCGTCAAACTCGCGACGGCTCCAGTTGCTGCGAACGTTGGCGGGCGCTCTTGAGGAGCTCGGGAGATGGGACGAAGCTGACGGAATCGGCGCGCGCATCCTGGGAATGAGTGGGAGCACTCTCTGGTGGTTCTGGACGAAGGTAGACGCGTGGCGAATGGCGCTCCGTCGCAATGACACCCAACGGGCGGCCGCTCTCTTCGCAGACGCTCTTACGAAGGTCGGACATGATGCCATTCAGGGAGTGGCGCTCACCGGTCGCGAGCGCGTAGTTCTTGCCGAAGGGCATTTACGCATCACGCACGATGTGGAATCGGCGCGGCGACTCGTCGAGCCCGTGAGGCAGCCGGAGAGCATCACAGGGGCCTCGTACCGGGCAGGTGCAGAGGGATTGGAACTCTACCGGGACCGCTTCACGCTCAACCGGGTGCTCGGCGCGCTGGGCGATACTGGTTCACTCGACGTTGTCGTGCCAATGACCCCGCAGCGATTCGGGCGAGAAGGTGAGGCACTCCGGTACGCGCGGTTTGAACGCGGCGTAGTACAACTGGCACGCCTTGCCGGGGTCTCGTGGAATGCGCCTCCGCTCAGCGTTGAGCATTTTGTCGAGAAGGCTCGTCGATTGGTACGCGTGCTTTCTGGATTGCCGAAGGCGCCGGCCGCGGACTACATCATCAATTCGGCGCGTGGGGAGTTTTACGAAGTCTTGGTAGATGTGGCATCGCGAGCTGCGTCGGGCTCTGTCGCAGCCTTGCGCGAGTTGTTTGACTCGGAGTGGAACGGCGACGACGGCGATCAGTGGCTCCCGCCGCTCATCCGGACCATCGTCATCAAGTTTGTCGCGCTTGAGGGCGCATCTCCATGGGCAACCGAATGGCTTGAGCGTCTCGAGCCACGAGAGTACAGAGGGGACAGCCTAGAGACGGACCTTGAGTTGGCTGTCGAGCAGATTCGCGGATGGATTGCGGTGGGCGACGTGATAGCGGCACGCGGCTCCTTTGAGCGCGCGCTCAGTGCAGCGTTCGGGAACGAAATGAAGGATGACCAGCTGACAAGTTGCCTCGACTGGATGGAAAAGGCGAACGCAGCTGACATGCAGCATGCCCCCGAGCGCATCGCCCAGATGGCAGCTGCTGTGGCGTCTCTTGAAGGTGCCGAGGCGGCGAGGTATGCCGCAGGACCGCTATTGAACGCAACCGGAGCAGCGGGATCAACACTTGCCTTGACGCTGTTGCGATGGGGCTTCTCACATCATCTCCAAGAGTGGACCGAGGGACTCCCGATCCTGCTTCGAGAGGCGGTGAAACACGCTCCGGCTGGATGCGCGACGCTCTCTGCTTTTTACCGGCATCTCGTGTTGCCGTTCGACGTGTCGCCCGACGCGGAGCTCGTGCGCAGAATGGGAGAGGCATTGCGCGAAAGCAATGAGCTAACTGAGCTCTCCCAACTCGCTGAAAGCATCGACGTTTCTGCACTCTCGTCTCGTCGCGTCGCGCTCCGAGCCGCCGTGAGCAACACGCCAGAGGTTAGAGCCGGCGCGAGGGGCGATGGCGGTGTGAGTGATCCGACCGATCTTGGTAAGGTCGTCG
>JBBQHJ010000069.1:0-17009 GCA_038323865.1 Gemmatimonadales bacterium | reverse complement strand
CCCATGCCCGTGTATAGAAGTGACGTCCCGCCCAGAGCATTACGCCGAGCGCCGCGACCATCAACGCACCGGTCACCGCTTGCAGCGGCAGGTTGTACAGCCACGGGAATGCGTGGTGCAAAACGGGATGCAGGGAACTGGTTGCCCACCGCATGAACGGATCGCCAATGCCGACGTGGCTCATGATCGGCATGGAGACAATCATTGCGATTACGCCCACGATGCCGCTCACAATCGCCTTGGTCCTGAACTCTCGGAACTCCTCGGCGTTTGCGCGGTCGCGCGCCTCCTGCTCCTCGAACGCCGATTGGTCCGGTGACGCGAGCTTGGCGCCGTAGCCTGTCTCGCGGATCGCCTCGACAAGTCGGTCGGCGGTGACCGTGTCTGGGTCGAAGTTTACGGTCGCCGTTTTCATCATGAGGTTGACGTTCGCATCGGCGACGCCCGGGTGTTTCTCGAGCGTGCGCTGGATGCGCGCGGAGCAGGCGGCGCAGGTCATCCCACTGACTGGAATCCGGATTGACTCGGTTGTGCCGCTCGTGGTCTGTGCGCTGTCGAGTGTGTTGGGCATGGTCTATCCCTCAGTCTTCGGCGACGAGCGCGCCGCGAAGCATGCTCATTCCGCAAGTGAATTCGTAGCGGCCCGCCTTCGGTGGCGTGATGTCGACGACGGTTTTCTTTCCAGTGGGGAGGAAGCGGCGCAGGCCGAAATCGGGGAAGACCACCTCGTCCGAACAACTTCCCGTGTCGCGCCGGTCGAACACGAGGCGAACCGGGCGCCCTGCCTTCACGCGCACCACGGCCGGGCTGTAGCCTCCGTCCACCGTAATGATCTGCTCCTGGGGACCGTCCCCTCCTCGGGCCACAGGTGCGACTACCGGCGCGCGGCCGGCGACGAAGAAGTACCAGTTCACCCAGCCAATGGCGCCGAGTCCGGCAAGGACGACGAGCCACTCTGTTCCGTTGATGATCATTTGACTAGCCCCGCGAGCGGGAAATCCAGCGCCTGGCTCATGGATCAGTGCCCTCCATTTATGTGTCCGGCAGGGGGATCTCTAGTGCCGACCGCATACCCCCAGTGGGTATAAAGCTAGATACCCCATCCCCCTATGTCAACCGTGTGTATTGGGCCACGGATTGTAAGAGAGGCGCGCGAGAGCCGCTGTTGGCGGCCGCCCTTCGGGAGCTCATCGCAGCGCAAGTGCGTGCGAGTGCCGGCGGTCCATCAGGTTGTGCGATACTGCGCCATCAGCCCACCATCCTCATGCTCGAGAATGTGGCAATGGAACATGAAGGGGGAGTCAGCCGTCGCCGGCTGTTCAAAGTTGAGAAGTAACTCGGCTGGTCCCTCCAGAAGCACGGTGTCCTTTCCGCCGGCGAGGTGAGCGGGGGGCGTTCGTCCGCCAAGTGACAGCACCCGGAAGATCACGCCATGCACGTGGAACGGGTGGGCCATCATGCTGGGCACGACCTCCCATATCTCGCTGGTGCCGAGCTTCGGCGTCGCGTCGATCCGATCCATCGCGAAGGGACGGCCGTTGATGCCGAGCGACGCGCCCGCCCCCATACCACCACGCATACCGCCCCGGCCCATCATGTCCGGGCCCATGTCGAGGGCGAAGCGCCGGCGCTGAACCGCTTTGCTCGCATCCGGCTCCGTTAGCGCGACCAGTGCTTTCGGTATCACGTTGACTGAAGGAGCGTTTGATGGACGCACATCAAAACGCATGATGGATCCTGCGGGGCTGCCCATCATGCCCATCATCGCCATCATCCCGCCGCCCATCATTGTGCGATTGTCGGCGCCGCTCTCGAGGACCGCTGGTTTGCCATCGGCGAAATCGACCAGAACCTCGAACCGTTCGCCGGGAGCGATCGTGAGCGCCGTCATCGCAACAGGTGCGGAGAGATAGCCGCCGTCCGATGCGATGACCTGGAAGGAGCGGCCATCCGCAAAACGCAGGTCAAAGGTGCGCGCATTCGCGGCATTGAGAATTCGCAGGCGGACAAGGCTCGGAGGCACATTCACAAACGGGGTAATTGCGCCGTTGACGATGATTGTCTCGCCGCGCATGCCCGTCATTCGTGATGGGCCGGACGCGCGATATACGAGAGCCCCGTTCTTGTCGAGCTGGCGATCCTGGAGAATGAGTGGGAAATCGTCGACGCCATAGTTGCGCGGAAGGCCGAGCCGTTCGCCGGTGCCATCTTCGACGATGATCAAACCGGCGAGGCCCATATAGACTTGCCGACCGGTATCGGTATGCGGATGCGCATGAAACCACGCCGTGGTTTCAGGCTGGTCGATCTTCAGCACCGGGCGCCACGCATGGCCGGGGCTGATCGGCCGGTGAGGTCCGCCGTCGAGGGCGGCGGGAACCAGGAGGCCATGCCAATGACAACTGGTGGCCATGGCAAGCCTGTTCTCGACAGTGATCTCGACATCCTCGCCCCGTCGAACACGCAGTACGGGTCCGAGATAGGGTGCAGAAAAGCCGTACGTGTCGGTTGGCATTCCGGCAAGGAATGCATGGCGCCCTCGCGCGGCCGTCAGCGTGAGCGCGCCGCCTTTTTCGCGCGCGTCCATCATTTCAGGGATCGGCAATGGTGTCTCGAACGGCGGACCGTACGCCAGCGCCCAGCGGTGACTGAGCGCCGTTGCTGCCACAACGCCAGCTGAGGTGGAGAGGAAAGCGCGGCGAGTCAGCATGCGTGCGTCACGGAACGGGTCACTGTGAAGATGACGAGTCTCGCGCCGGTCGCTGTCGGGGAATCGCTGGCGCCGAGCGTTCCTTGCGGACGCTATCGTTCCTTCGATGGTTCGTCACTCCTTCCCGGATATCTCCATGACCTCGATGAATGTCGCACGTTGTCTGTGCCTGATTGCTGTTGCCGCAGGCGCGCCAGTCACCGTTCACGCGCAGGCGATGGATCACGCCGCCATGCACAAGATGGACTCCGCCCAGTCGATGCCGATGATGATGCCACCGGCGCAGGCGGCCTTCGCGACGATTGCCGACGTGGTGCGCAAGCTGAAGGCGGACTCCGCCACCAATTGGTCGAAGGTGAATATCGAGGCGCTTCGCCAGCACCTCATCGATATGGATGACGTGTTCATGCGCTCCGCCGTGACGCAGGCCAACGTTCCAGGCGGCGCGTCGTTCGAGGTCACCGGCACGGGGAAGGTGACGGACGCGATCCGGCGCATGGTCAGCATGCACGCGATGGCCTTGAGCATGGAAGGCGCGTACGTCGCGAAGGCGACGGAGATTCCGCGCGGCGTGCGGCTCCTCGTCACGGCGAAGGATCCGTCGAACGTCAAGGCGGTGGCGCAGCTGCGGGGCCTTGGGTTCGCCGGCCTGCTCACGGAAGGCGACCATCACGCGATGCATCACATGATGGTCGCCCGGGGGGAGAAGATGATGCACTAGGGACGCGTTCCCCCACATCGCGTTGTCGCGAGACTTGCGTGCCGAGACCGAGGCAGTATATTCTTATATCGGCATATAAGAACATAAGAACATAAGAACCATTAAGAACATCAAGAACAGTAAAAAACTATCACGACACCGGCCGTGACCATGATGCGAAACCAGCGTGCCCTGTTCCTTCTCGTCGCCAGCACGGCGCTCAGCCACCGCGCCCTCGCGCAGCTCACGCTCGCCGCCGCCATTCACCAGGCAGACCAGGCGGCGTTCGCCAACCTGATCGCGGGAGGCGCGGCGGCGGAGAAGCGCGCGCAGGCTCTCGCTCCGCTCAAGGGGATCCTGCCCAGCATTCGCGTCGAGGCGGGCTACGTCCGCACCACGGATCCCATCGGCGCATTCGGCTCCACGCTGCGCCAGCGAACCATCCGACAGGCCGACTTCGATCCGAACCACCTGAATTACCCCGGCGCCATCGGGAATTACCAGGGCGGCGTTGTCGTGGAGCAACCACTGGCGAACGCCGATGCCTGGCTCGGCCGCCGCGCCGCGCTCCGCGCTTCCGACGCGACACACGCATCGGAAACATGGACGCGGCTGTCCATTCGCGCCGACGTCGTGCGGGCGTACTACGGCACCATGCTGGCCACCGAACGCGCCGGCATGCTCCGGTCGGCGGCCCGCGCGGCGCACGCACATCAGGCGCAGGCCGAGTCCATGGTACGGCAGGGTATGGTCACGAAGTCCGACGCGCTGCTCGCCGCCGTTCGCGCTGGCGAAATCGACGCGCAACTCGCCGAAGCGAGCGGCAACGCGATGACGGCGCAACGACAGCTCGCCGTGCTGCTTGGCGGCGACGGCACCGACCTGGCGACAGGCATGGCTGCTCCGAATGTGCTGCCGTCCGCCGACCGCATCCGCGCCGTCGTCAGGTCTGACACGACCCTCAGCCTCGGCGAACCGCGCGCGGATGTCGATGCAGCGTCGCGCGCACTCGAGGCCGCGCGCGCGGATGCCGCTCGCGCACGCGCGGCATATCTCCCCCGCATCAACGCCTTCGCGCGCTACGACTGGAATTCTCCCAACCGCTTGTACGGAGGCGACAGGAACTGGACTGCGGGCGTGATGGCCACGTGGAGTCCCTTCGCCGGCGCGAGTGACATCGCCGACGTGCAGGCGACGTCAGGCCGCGAGACGAGCGCGCGAGCCCAGATGGCAGCCGCGCAGGCGAACGGCCAACTGCAAGGCGAGCAGACGCGTACGGACCTCATCGTCGCGCTCACCCGTCTTTCAATCTCGGAGCGCGCGGTCGCTCAGAGCGCCGAAGCGCACCGCATCGTTGCCCGAAAGTACGAGGGCGGGTTGGCGTCGGTCACTGAGCTGCTCGACGCCCAGGCAGCCGACACGCAGAGCGCACTCGCTTTCGCACAGGCCCGCTACACGGTCATCGCTGATGCGGCAGAGCGCCGCCTGTCGATCGGCCGCGATCCCGCGACGCTCGCCGTGCTCGATGACAACGCGATCGTCGCCGACGGCGCGGCGCGCCCCGCGCCTGACCGCGACCAGCAATGACAAACACTCTTCAGATCCCGCGAGCGTTCCCCATGACGATGCGATTCATCATCGGCGCCGCCGCGCTCCACGTGGCCGCGGGTTGCTCCGGCCCAAAGCCGGACGTTGTGCAGCCCGCGCCGCGAGTCCCCGGTGCTGCCTACACGGTGAAGGACACCACCATCCTCGCAACCTTCGACGCATCGGGCGTTGCCGCTCCCCTCCAGCAAGCGACATTGAGCACCAAGCTGATGGGGACAGTGCTCGCCGTCTCGGTGCACGAGGGCGATGTCGTCGCAGCGGGGCAGGCGCTGATTCGCATCGACGCGCGCGACCTCGCAGCCAAGGAAGGACAAGTGGCCGCATCGATCGCCGGCGCCGAAGCGATGCATCGAGACGCAACGCTGCAGACAGGCCGCATGCGTGCGCTTTATGCCGACAGCGCCGCAACGAAGTCGCAACTCGATGCGGCAGAGACGGCACTCTCACGCGCCGAGTCTGGTGTGCGTGCCGCTCGCGCCGCCGCCGAAGAACTCGGTGCCGTGAGCGCCTACGCAGTCATCCGCGCTCCGTTCGCCGGGACGATTGCACGCCGGCTCGTCGATCCCGGCGCATTCGCGTCGCCCGGCGTGCCGCTGATCACGATCCAGGACGGAAGGCAACTCCGCATCACCGCGAACACCACTCCCGATGTTGCACGCCGCCTTCGTCGCGGCCAGTTGGTGGAGGCACTCGTGGAAGGCCGAACGGTAGGTGCCAAGATCGAGGGCGTGGTCCCGGCCGCTGCCGGCAATCTGTATTCAGTCAACGCACTCGTGGCGAATCCCGCCGGCGCAATTTTGCCCGGCAGCGCGGCCACGCTTCGTCTTTCGCTCGGCATGCGATCGGGCATGCTCGTCCCGACGCGTGCACTCATGCACGAGGGCGACCTCGTCGGCGTGACGCTGCGGACTGCCGGTGGCGATCGGACCAGGTGGATTCGAGTTGGTAGCGCCTACGGCGCGATGACCGAAGTGAGTGCGGGGCTGCGCACAGGTGATGTGATTGTCGTGCCAGTGACGGCCGCGGAGAAGTGACAATGGGTATCTCGGGACGTATTGCCCGTGCGTTTCTTCGTTCCAAGCTCACGCCGCTCGTCACGATTGCGTCGCTCGGCGTGGGATTGATTGGCATAATCGCGACGCCGCGCGAGGAGGAGCCGCAGATCTCGGTGCCGATGATCGACGTGATCGCGGCATTGCCCGGCGCGTCGCCCAGCGAGGCGGAGAATCTGCTGGCGCGGCCGATCGAGCAGCGCATGCTGGAAATACCCGGTGTCGATCACGTGTACAGTATGTCGGGTGACGGCTACGCCATGACCACGGTGCGTTTCAAGGTGGGTGAGGATCAGGAGCGCAGTGTGACCAGGGTGCAGGCGAAGCTCGCGGGAGCGATGGACCAGATGCCCGCCGGTGCGTTGCCACCCCTCGTGAAGGCGCATTCGATCGACGATGTACCCGTGCTCGCGCTCACGCTGCACTCATCGGCATACGACGCGAACGCCATCCGTCAGATTGCCGTGCATCTCGAGGACGAGATTCGCACGATTCCCGATGTCGCCGAAACGTTCGTGGTCGGTGGCCAGGCGAAGCAGATGCGGGTGATGCTCGACCCGGCGCGACTCGCGGCGAGCGGCGTGACCCCGGGGGAAGTGGCACAGGCGCTTCGTGCGGCCAACGCCCGCCTTCAGGCTGGCGAGCTCACAACATCGGATGTCGTGTACCGCATCGACGTCGGCGGGGCGCTCGCCACGACGGCAGACGTGAACGCAGTCGTCGTGGCGCAACGCAACGGTGCGCCCGTGTACCTGCGCAACGTTGCTGATGTGGCCGACGATTTCGGCGAGACGACGACCTATGTATCGCATGTCGGCCGCACCGGGTCTCCCGAGAGCGCCGTCACGATTGCCGTGGCCAAGCGCAAGGGCGCGAATGCCACGCAGGTCACGCAGGCGATCATGCAGCGCGTGAACGAGGCGAAAGGTCGTCTGCTTCCGCGCGATGTCACGCTGGACGTGACGCGCGACTACGGCGAGACCGCGGGCGACAAGGCAAGTGAGCTGATCCTGCATCTCGTCATCGCGACGATTTCGGTCACGGTCCTGATCTGGATCTTTCTCGGATGGCGAGAGGCCGCCGTGGTGCTCGTGGCCGTTCCGGTGACGCTCGCGCTCACGCTGTTCGCGCTCATCTTTTCCATCGGCATTCTGGTGGACGATGCGATCGTGGTGGTGGAGAACATCTACCGGCATCTCAAGATGGGGGAACGATCCCCCGAGGACGCAGCCGTGGACGCCGTTGACGAAGTCGGCAACCCGACGATTCTCGCGACGTTTGCGGTCATCGCTGCCATTCTGCCCATGGCATTCGTGTCGGGCATGATGGGCCCGTACATGCGTCCCATTCCGGTGGGCGCATCGGTCGCAATGCTCGCGTCGTTGGCGGTGGCGTTCATCGTCACGCCGTATCTCGCGTATCGCCTGCTCAGGGGACACGTGGCGCCGGTGGGACACGTGCACGACCGTGCGCTCGAGGAGGAAGAGACGTCGCGGTTCGGCCGGCTGTATGCGTGGCTCATGACGCGACTCATGGATCGTGCGCCGCTGCGTCACCTGTTCTACGGCAGCGTGGTCGCGTTGCTGCTTCTGTCGGTCGGGCTGCTCGCTGTGAAAGCGGTGAAGGTCAAGATGCTGCCGTTCGACAACAAGAGTGAGTTCCAGGTGATCCTCGACCTGCCCGCCGGCACCACACTCGAAACCACGAATGCGCTCGGCCAGGAGATATCCGGCTATCTGAGTCACGTGCCGGAAGTCACGAGCACGGAGGTGTACGCGGGCACCGCCGCGCCGTTCAACTTCAACGGACTGGTGCGCCACTACTTCATGCGTACGGGGCCGAACGTCGGCGACGTGCAGGTGAATCTGATGGCCAAGGGTGAGCGCTCGCGCCAGAGTCATGCGATCGCGGTCGCTGTGCGTCCGGGAATCGACTCCATCGCAATGCGATACCATGCGGCGGTGAAGGTGGCGGAGATTCCGCCGGGACCACCTGTGCTCTCGACGCTCGTCGCCGAGGTCTATGCCGCTGACGATTCGACGCGGCTCGAAGCGGCCCGTCAGGTGAAGCACGTTTTCGAATCGACAGCTGGCGTGGTGGACATCGACTGGACGGTCGACGCGCCCCAGCAGAAGCGCACCTTCCGCGTCGACCGCATGCGAGCGACGGAAGCCGGCGCGAGCGTGGAGCAAATCACCCAGACGCTCTATCTCGCCCTCTCTGGTGCGTCCACCGGGATCATGAGTTCGCCGACGGCGCGCGAAGGCCGCGCCATCGTGCCTCGCTTGCCTCTCGATCAGCGTTCGTCGGTCGACGCGCTGCTCGCGGTTCCCATTGCAACGGCAACCGGACCGCAGCCGCTGGCGCGATTCGTCACGGTGATCTCAGGCACTCGCGAGAGTGGCCGAGTGCGGAAGGATTTGCGTCCGGCCATTTACGTCACCGGCGACGTTGCGGGGGTCATTGAATCGCCGGTGTACGCGATCATGGCGATGAATGCGAAGCTCGACCAGCTTCGCGTCAACGGAGCACGCATCGCGCGGTACAATGCGGTACAGCCGGAGCGCCTTGCCGAAACGGCAATCAAGTGGGACGGCGAGTGGCAGGTGACGATCGAGGTCTTCCGCGATCTCGGACTCGCCTTCGCCATCGTGCTGCTCCTGATCTATGTGCTCGTGGTGGGCTGGTTCCAGTCCTTCACGGTGCCGCTCGTGATCATGGCGCCCATTCCACTCACACTCATCGGCATCCTGCCGGGACATGCCATCTCGGGCGCGTTCTTCACGGCAACGTCGATGATCGGAATGATCGCGCTCGCCGGCATCATTGTGCGCAATTCGATCCTGCTGGTGGACTTCATTCAGCTCGCCGAAGCGCGAGGCCGCTCGTTGCGCGACGCGGTGCTCGAGGCGGGCGCCGTTCGCTTCCGCCCCATCGCGCTCACTGCGGCGGCGGTCGTGGTGGGAGGGTTGGTCATGGTGTTGGATCCGATCTTCCAGGGCTTGGCGGTCGCCCTGATGAGTGGCGCGATCGTCGCCACGGTGCTCACGATGGTGGTGGTCCCGATTCTCTACTGGGAACTGCGGCAGCGTGAACCGGTGGTTGTCCCGTTGCTGCTGGCCGCGCCGGGACAGAAACCCGTTGCGGCCTGATGCGCATCGCGGGGCGACGTATGGAATGGCAGGAAAGTCATTGAGGAAAGAAGCAATGCACGTGCTCGACTCACACCTCTCGATCGGAGCATTACGATGTGCCTGGACAGCGTCATCCGCCGCTTTGCCGGCGTCTTCATCCTCGTGTCACTCGCGCTCGGTCACTGGGTGAATCCGGCCTGGTTTCTGTTCACTGCGTTCGTTGGATTCAATTTGCTGCAGTCGAGCTTCACCAACTTCTGCCCGCTCGAGCGAGCGCTGGGCGCAGTGGGATTTCCTGGCTGCGGACGACGCAGTGCGAAAATTTGAACGTCCGCTGGACGATACGCAGGCCGGCACGACGTTGCGCATCGACACAATTCATCACGAGGACTAGAACATGAGTAATGGATCCAGAGCATTCGCGCGGATGATGGCGTCACCCGCAGGCCGATCAATTCGCGTTGTCGCGGGGCTTGGGTTGATCGCGTGGGGTTGGTCGAATCACCAGACCACGACGGGCATGGTCGTGATGGTGGCTGGACTGGCGCCCTTGCTTGCCGGTGTGTTCAACGTGTGTCTCATTGCGCCCTTCATCGGTGCGCCGTTCTCCGGAAAGCAGGCGCTTGAAGACCGCGTGGCATGAAGACGCCACCAACGCACTCGCTGAAACCGGAGCTACTCGAGTTGCTGGCGGATCGGTTCAAGGCGCTGGCCGAGCCGGCCCGACTGTCGATCCTGAACTATCTCCGTTCCGGGGAGTTGTCGGTGGGTGATCTCGTGCAGCGGACTGGCTTTGGACAAGCCACTGTGTCCAAGCACCTGCAGGTGCTCAACACGGCGGGATTCGTGCGACGACGAAAGGAAGGGTTGTTCGTGTACTATGCGCTCGCGGACAAGAGCGTCTTTCAGCTGTGTGACATCATGTGCAGCTGTATCGAAGCACAGGTGAAAGCGCGCACGAGGATGATCGCGGTGTAATCCGTCGGCCAGCACCTCGGTCTTCGGGCTGGCAAAGACGCGCGAGAAAACCGATGTTTGCTCGTCGCCTCTCACGTGCCTCATGCAGCCTCGTCCCTACGTCTTCGCCCTGATTGCCCTGAGCCTCGCCATGCCCGCGAGTGCTCAGAGCACCATTCTATTGAGTGCGGGCTCAGGCAACCGCATCCGGGTGATGCCGGGCGCCACGCTCTCCGTTCCCATCCAGATCGACGCATCGGGCGCCGGCGGTGCGAATGTGGCATCGCTCGTCTCATCGCTCACGTGGGGAGCGACGCGCCTCGCCTTTGACTCCGTGAAGGCCGCGGGCTTCGGCTCGCTCACACCGAATACGACAAGCGCTTCGAGCGGATCGCTTGGTCTTTCACTGACCTCGTCCGGCACCACCGGCAGCGTCACGATGGCCAATGTGTACTTCACCGCCAGCGCGGCTGGCGGCGGCACGGTGCTCGGTCTTTCGCCCTCGGCCGCCGCAAACTCGGCGAGCGCCAATGTGCTGTCGCTGCTTCGAGTGATCAGTCAGGAAGTGTGCGTTGGCGCGACCGGCAGTTGGGGCGATGCGAATGCTGATGGCTCCGTGAACATCATCGACGCGCAGCAGCTCGCGCGATTATCGGTCGGCCTGAGCATTGCCAATGCGCCAGCGGCAAATGCACAGGGCGACGTCAACAACGATGGCAATATCAACATCATCGACGCGCAGCAGGTGGCGCGCTTCAGCGTCGGTCTCAGTGCTGCGGCGCGCGTGAACACGCAGGCATTCACCGCGCCTACGGTTGCCAATCTGAATGTCACTGCCGTGTTGGATGCGAGCCTGGGCGGCGTGAATCCCGGCGTGCCGGCAAATCTCAGCGGCCTGCCGGTTGGGGGTCAGGCGCGCGTGCAGCCGCAGGCGTTCGACGCTTCCGCGAATGACGTCACCTCGTGCGCGACGCTCAACTATGCGTCCTCGAATCTCAGCGTGGCCACCGTGAACTCCGCGGGAGTGATCACCGCCCTTTCACCGGGCACCGCGACAATCACGGTCTCGGGGCAGACCGCAAACGCGATCGTCAACGTCGTCGTCGTACCTGGCAGTTCGTTCGGGCTGAACACCTGGACCAATTCCTCTGGCGGCGCCTGGAGCAATCCGAATAACTGGAGTCTCGTTCGTGTACCGCTGCCGAGTGACTCGGTTGTGATCAGTGCGGGCGGTACGTACACCGTAAACCTCGACGTCAACTACAGCGGTGGATTCGTCACGCTGAAGAGCAACGCGGGGTCGCCCACGCTCTCTCTCTCGGGCCGTACGCTCACGCTGAGCGGGGCGTTGACGGTTGGCGCCGGCACGTTGCTCGATCTCGTAAATGCGTCTGTCGTTGGCGCCGTGACCAACGGCGGAAGCGTCAGCGTACAGGGCACCACGAGTGTCGTGTCGTTGTCGAATCCGGCGGGCAGCGCGCTCACGATTCTCGGTGCAGGCTTAGCTGGCAATGGCGTTCTCAACATCGCACAGCCATTCACCAACTTCGGCGCGATTACCATGACCAGTTCGGGCGGTGGCTTCACCGCCGCGTTAGCTGCAAGTGGAACGCTCATTAACCAGGTCGGCGGCACCATCGCAGCGGCAACGGGCAGTGGAGGACTGCGCGATATCGCGGCAACGCTCGACAATCGCGGCGTACTTGTGGTGAACGCTCAGACGACGTTTGGAACCAGCACGTCCACCAGCACGAATTCTGGTTCGATCGCGGTCAACGCATCGTTGGGCACAAGCGGATTGAACTCCACACTCTTCATCAATACCGGCGCGATCACAGTGGCCGCCGGTCAGACCTTTCAGGTATCCGGGCCGAGCTTCGATCAGACGGGGAGTGGCAGCCTTACCGGCCTCGGAACATTCAGCCTCGGCAGCACCGGGCCGTCAGCCATCGACGGCACCTTCGCGCCCGGAACGTTCTTCGCGCTCAGTGGCGCGACCGTGTTTACCAATGCGCAGAATACGACGAATACAACGTGGATTCTCTCCAACGCTACGATAACCGTTCCGTCGCTGAACAATACGGTCGGCAAGACGCTGATCATGCAGAACTCAACGATCAACGGTCCGGTCGCCAACAACGGCGCGCTCATCGCCGACGGAACCAGCTTCCTCAACGGTACGGTGACGACCGGTGTAGGCTCCACGCTCACCGTGCGTGGAAACGGCTCCATTGGCGACGCGTTCCTTACCATCGCGTCGGGCTTCACCAACAACGGCACCATCGACTTCACGAGCACGGGCGGCGGATTCAACACGACGCTTGTCGTCGCCTCCGGCACGCTCCTGAACGCCGCCACGCGAAACATTACCATGTCGGCAGGCACTGGCGGTCTGAGGACGTTGAACGCAGCGCTGAACAACCAAGGCACGATCACCGCTGGTATATCGGTGGATGTCTCGGCACCGAGTGCGTCGCATACGAGTAGTGGAAGCATTCTCGTCAACGCAGGAACGTTCAACTTCAATCAAATCGGTGGCGGCGCGAGCCTGACGACGAGTGGAATCGTCAGCGTTGCCGCAGGCGCCGTGTTCGCGGTGAACAGCGGCAGCTATTCCGCGAACGCCGGCACGAATCTCACCGGCGCGGGCGCGTTTACGGCGTCCACGGTGAATGCATCGATTGGCGTCGGTACCACGATCGCCAGCGCAACGTTCACGAACAGCACGGTGACGTTCGGCGCGGCGTTCACCACGGCGAGCACGGCACTGACTCTCGTGAACACGAGCACGTCGGGCTCCGCCATCACCGTCAACGGCAATGCGCTGACATTGCGCAATGGAATCGTCGGCAACGCCGTCACCCATCAGGGGCCAATCATCGCCGAAGGGACGTCGAGTATCACTGGTGTCGTGACCACGACCGGCGGCAGCTTGACCGTGCTGGGATCGACAGTGGCAGGAGATGCAATACTCTCGATTTCCAACGCCAGCGGGTATTCCAATACAGGCACGATCGCACTTACGAGTTCTGGAGGTGCCTTCAACAGCGCGCTCAACTTGCCCAACGGCACGCTCACCAACCAGGTGAGCGGTACCATCAATAGCCAGGCCGGCGCCGGCGGCCAGCGCACGATCATCGCTGCGCTGAATAACAACGGTGGCGCCATCACCGTGAACCAGGATCTCGCGATTGCAAAGGGCAGCGTCGCGCACAACCTCAGTAGCGGTTCTATCACGCTCAGTACCGGCAACCTGACGGTCACCCAAAGCGGCGCCAGCCCGTCGTGGACGAGCGCAATTCCCGTCGCCGTCTCGGCCGGTCGTACGTTTGCTGTGAATGGCGGCACCCTTTCGCTGGCAGCCGCCGGCAATGTGAGTGGCGCCGGCGCGATGACAGTGTCGAGTGCAACGGTGTCGCTGGCGGTGTCGCCAACGGTCAGTGCGGTGAGCTTCACCTCGTCGACCGTCGGTTCTAGTGTGGCGCTGTCGAACAGCGCGGGCGCGTGGACGTTCACGAGTGCGACCGTGACAACCGCCAACAGCTTTACGAACGGCACGACGGCGACGACGACATTTACCAATTCCACGATGGCCGGCCCGCTGAGCAATCAGGGCATCTTCATCGCCCAAGGCGTTTCAGCACTGAACGGCAGCAACACCCTGTTCGCCTCGGGCACCGTTCGTATTCAGGGAAGTTCGAGTGTAGGCAATGCGGCGCTGACGCTACCCGGCGCGCAAAGCAACGCCGGCCTGATCGATCTCACGTCAACGGGTGGCGGGTTCAACTCCTCGCTTGTGCTCAGCGTTGGCGCGCTGACGAATACTGGAACAATTACGTCCAGTGTGGGCGCAGGTGGCGCACGCACGATCACGGCGCGCATCATCAACAGCAACGTCCTTACGGTCAACCAGCCGCTCACAATCAACGGTACCTCCGTAGTGCACAGCTTCGCGACAACGCAGAACGTGAACGCCAATCTCGACATCACGCAGAGCGGTGGCGGCGCGTCGTCGACCTTCGGCGGCACCACGACGATCGCGGCACCCGCGACGCTGGCCGTGTCGGGTGGTACCCTCACGGAAAACGGCGCGATTGGCGGTGCGGGCAAGCTCGCGCTATCGAGCTTATTGTCGGCCAGCCTCAATACCTCGCCAACGGTCACAAACGTTGACATGACGTCGGTCACCACTGCGAGCCTCGTCAATACCACGACGACAGCGGGACCGTGGAACATCATTTCTACGGGTATCACCGGCACCGGCACGCTCACGAACGGGACGGGCAATCCGATGTTGCTTCGCAACTCTTCGATTGCGCAGGGCTTTACCAACAACGGCAACCTCACCGCGGAAGGAACGTCCACGCTGAGCACCTATACGACGGTCGCGGCGGCAACTCTTACGGTGCAGGGAACGTCAGCCGGAGGGAATGCGAGCCTCACGGTGCCGTCGTTCTCCAACCCCGGCACGATTACGCTCACGAGCACTGGTGGTGCGTTCAATACCACGCTCAGTCTGAGCGGAATTCTTACGAACACCTCCACGGGTAAAGTCGTCGTTTCGCCCGGAACCGGCGGCACCAAGACGCTCGCGGCGCAGCTGACCAACGCGGGAACGCTAACGGTCAATGGAGACCTCACCATCAATCGGTCCTCGGCGGCGCATACCAGCACCGGTGTCATCAACGTGAATGGCGGCGACCTGACCATCACGCAGACTGGTACCGTGTCCGGCCCGACCACGTCGCTGAACTCCGGCAGCACCACGACCATCGCCGGCGGCAACAACATCACCATCACCGGCGGCGCCGTGAACGTGAACAGCGGAAGCAGCATTGGCGGCGCTGGGACGCTCGTTCTGTCCGGCACGAACACGATCTTCACTCCCGCACACACATTGGGCGGCATTACGGTCAGCAACGGTTCTCACGCGCAGTTCAGCCTGAGCCAATCCTCCGCCAACACTGCCTGGTCCATTTCGAAGTCCACGGCGGTGATGCCGCAGTTCACCAACGCGGTCGGAAAGACCACGACCTTTTTTGGCGCAAGCAGCTCTGACTCTCTTCAGTTGAGTAACACGCCCGGTATCCAGAACAACGGCACGCTCAATGTGGACGGCATCTTTGCCGTCACCGGCACGGTCACCAACGCGTCTGGTGCCACGCTTCGCGTGCGTGGCGATGGCTCGCTGGGAGCAACTCCGTCGCACATTGACTTCGGCAACACCGTGACAAACCTCGGCACGGTGGAGATGACCTCGGTGAACGGCGCGAGCAACCTCACCACCAACGTGAGCGGCACATTCCTGAATCAAACGGGATCGACGCTTGCCGTGTTGGCCGGTGCGGGTGGGACGCGCGGTGTGATTGCGAACAACGTGACAAATGCCGGCACATTCGACCTGTATACCACGCCGGCGCAATCCGTGGCGAATTTCTCTGTTCAGTCGCTGCAGACCAGTGCGAATTTCAATAACGGTACTCTCAAGTTGTGGACGAGCTGCAGCGCCGTGTCTCTGCTCCAATTTACTGGCGGAACATCGGTGGTCATGAGCGGTGCCACGCTGATCCTCTCACCTATCGGCGGTTGTACGCCCACGACCGCCACCCGTACCTTCGCGACCTACTCGTCGAGGAGCGGAACCGGATTCAATTCTGTTTCGAATTCGATAGCGGGCGCCGGAAGCACGATCAATTATGGCACTAGCGCGTATACCTGGATGGTGCCGTAAGACGTGGCGATGTGCCACGTCCGCAACATGAGTGCGACGGACGGGCGGAGAGTGACGAGTGCCTCGTTTCAGGAGGGGACAAATGCATCGCCGACGCACGCGAGTGGATAGGCGTTTTCGCGCTCAACCGTTTCGCGCGGTGCGTTGTCCAATCGCCGAAGGCTTCCCGCCGTTGAGTCGCCCGCTCTCGAAACAGGTGATCATGCTCCGTAGACTCGCCGCTGCACTTGTACTGCTATCCGGCTCGCTTCGCGCGCAGGATCTCTCCGCAGACGAGATCGTCCACCGTCACCTTGCTGCGCGTGGCGATGTGGCACATCTCGTCGCGGTCGTCTACCGGAACGGTACCTATCACGAAGGGAGCTTCACCGGCTCCGGGCAGGCGTTCATGGCGATGGCGAAGCCGTTTTTCAAGATCGTCGGGGATCCCGCCGACACGTCGAGCGATTTCCGCGAAGGATACGACGGGAGTGCATGGGAGTGGTTCCGGTCGCCAGGCATCGTCGTTCGAACCGTGGGTGCGGCGAACGCCGCGATCCGGCACAATCTCGATCCGGAAGGTCCGTTCGTCGACTATCGCCTGAAGGGCTCGCGCGTCGAGCGCATTCCTGACGCGGCCATTGGCAACCGACGCGCACTTGGCGTCGAGCTTGTCCTGCGTGACGGCGCCAGGTCGGAGGTGTACTTCGACGCGGAAACGTTACTCGTGGCCGCGGTGCGAAAGGCCATGCCGATCCACGCGTTCGGCGAGCCAGTTCGAACAGAGGAGCGCTTCGGAGACTATCGGGCGGTGAATGGCGTCATGTTCAACTTTCGCTCGTCGGAAGTAGAGATCGCCACAGGCACGGAGCTGAACGCCATGCAGTGGGGCACCATAGAGGTGAAGAACGCGCTGCCCCGCTCGTGGTTTTCACCGCCGCAGTTTACACGCTCTGCACTTCAGGAATTTCTCGAGAATCTTTTCATTGAGCGAGCCGATACGAGCGCGCTCACGTGGTCGTACAGTGCCTTTCGTCGAGGATATCCGGACATCGACACGCGCTCGGGAGTAGAAGCGGTCGGCTACCAGATGCTCAAGATGGGCAACCACGCAGGGGCGATCGCGGTGCTCACGCTC
>JBBQHJ010000068.1:0-17191 GCA_038323865.1 Gemmatimonadales bacterium | reverse complement strand
CTGATTCACCTCGTTCGCTTCGGCGGCGCTCACGTCATAGCGTGCGCGCTTGATCTCGTTCAACCGGCGTCCGCCGTCGAAGAGATTGAGGCTGGAGTTGAGGCCGGTGGTGTAGTTCCACGGCTTGGTGGCCTGCCGTGCGCGCACCACACCGGTGATGGGATCGAGCTGGTCGCCCGAGGTGTTGGTCTGGTTGAGCGAAACGCTCAGGTTTGGCAATAGTGCGGCGCGCGCCGTGCGCACGGCCGTTGTGGCGTTGCGCACTTGCCCGCGCGCCTGAATGGCGGCGAGTCCATTTTCCTCGCCCATTGCGACGGCTTCCGTCAGCGAGATGGTCCGGGCGCGGAGTGTGTCGCCAACAGCCTGAGCGTTGAGTGCGGCGGGAACGACAAAAAGCGCGACGAGCGCGCGGCGGGAAGACGAAAACATTACTTGTGGCAGGCTGACTTGATGTGCTTACGGTCCGCGTCGCGACGTGCTTCGTCGTCCTTGCGGCGCGCCTCGAGGCGAGTGCGCTGATCGGGAGTGAGGATGTTGCTCATTGCTGCGCGGCGCGCCGCCTTGATGGAATCCATGGCGGGCTGCAGTGGCTTGAAGAGCGCATCGATCTGGCAGTTCGAATCGTCGAACACCGAATCGAGTGCCGCACGCTGGTTCGCAGCCGCATTGAGGTCATCGTACAGCGCCCTGCGACGCGAGGCGATGCTGTTGTCGTCGTGACGGAAGACGCGATCGGCAGAGAACCCGACCACGCCCCCGACGAGGACTGCGCCGAGCAAAAACGTGAGCGCTTGCTGTTTAGGGCGTGACATGGGCTAACGCGAGATGATGTAGTGAATGGCGAAATCTCCGTCGCCAGTCGCCACCGAACGCGTGGTGGCTGCTTCGACCGACGGCGGTGCAGGATTGATGACGGCTGCGTACGCGTTGCTCACTTCGAGCTGGCGCGAGTGAACGAGTGCGGCACCGGCGGCGAAAATGAGCATCGCCGCCGCCGCGAGGCCGGGACGTGCCATATCAGCCATTGCTGCCCACCACGATTCCGTCTCGTCGCTCTGGCCGGCGGCCACGAAGGCGATGATGCGAGCCTCGAGAGAATCCCAATACTGCTCGTCCGCCGGCGCGGCGTACAACTCGCGCAGGGCGTTCGTCAGCTCGGGATCACTGGAAGACCAGCGGTCGTGCGTCATGATCTGCTCCGAAGATTCTGCAATAGCCGGCGCAGTGCTGCGCGAGCATGGTGAAGATCCGAACGTGCTGTCCCCTCGGGAATGCCAAGCGTTCTGCCGATTTCCCCGTGGGTGAAGCCTTCCACGTCGTGCATCACGATGACCGAACGCTGCCGGTTGGTGAGATGCGTCAACGCTTCCTGCAACCGCTCCTTCAACTCACCCGATTCCGCGGGATCGCGGAACGGCATCGGGATGGTTTCCGGCAACTCCTCCGCCTGACGCACCTTGCGACGACGAACGAGATCGAGTGCAGCATTCGCCATGATCCGGTACAACCACGCCCCGAATGGCTGATCGGGACGAAACCGGTCTAATGCACGATGCGCATGCAGAAACCCTTCCTGCACCGCATCCTCCGCGTCTTCGTGCGAGAGCACGATGGCCCGAACAATTGCATACGCCCTCCGCTGGTGAATGCGAACGAGTTGCGCGAACGCATCGTCCGAACCCTGCTGCGCGGCAATGACAATCGCGCGCTCGGCCAGCGCGCCTTCAGACGGCGAAGGCATCCGATACGTCGTTGTCGGCGCGGCGGTCGCGAGCATAACTCCAGCGGTGGGGTAACGTCATCCCTTGTACGCCTGACCGGCGTCGAGCGTTGGATTCACGGCGCTGCGGCGGGCGTGCCCACCAGCCCCAGTGATTCTGCCGAACGCTGCATGGCGCCGATCACGAATGCGATGTGCTCATCGAGATCCACACCAAGGTCGGCGGCACCTTCAATGACGTCATCACGACTGACACCACGGGCAAATGCCTTGTCCTTCATTTTCTTCCTGACAGAGCGCGCTTCCACTTCCAACACGCTACGAGAAGGTCGAACAAGTGCAGTTGCTGTAATAAGTCCTGTCAGCTCGTCGACCGCAAACAACGTCTTCGACATGCGACTCACGCGTGGAACGCCGGAGTACTGCGCATGTCCGAGAATGGCATCGAGAATGTCTTCGGGCCAACCGCGCTCGCGAAGAATCCGTACGCCTTCGAACGGATGATCCGCACCGGCTGCCTGCGTGGTGTTTGGAAAGCGTTCGTAGTCAAAGTCGTGCATCAGGCCCGCGAGTCCCCAGCGTTCGACGTCTTCACCGTACTGTTCTGCGTACGCGCGCATGGCCGCTTCAACGGACAGCATGTGCTTTCGCAGCGAGTCGCTCTGGGTGTACTCGTGAACGAGGCCGAGGGCCTCGGCGCGGGTGGGCAGGGAGGTCATTGCGGGAGGGAAGGCGGTCAGGCAGATAGACAGGAACAGCCAACACGAACTCGAATGCCCCGTCGCGAAGCATCCAAGGAAGATAGGCAAAAAAGGTCCGAGGCGCGGGGTGCAGGCACACCCCTTCTCAGGGAGGTTTCTCGGCGCGGCAGCGCAGTCGAAGACCGATTTCCCTTCAATGTCCCGGCTGTGCGGACGCTCGAGAGGCTGAATTTCCCAACTTCCGTGACCTTCCTCGTTGGTGAGAATGGTTCCGGGAAGTCCACACTGTTGGAAGGAATCGCATCCGCGGCCCGATTGCCGGTGGTCGGAGCGGCCGAACTGGGTCTGGATTCCACCCTCATAGCCCAGCGCGAGTTGGCGGACACCCTCCGGCTCGTCTGGAATCAGCGAACCCACAAGGGCTTCTTTCTTCGCGGTTCGTGCCGGGCGGTCTTTTATCTGTTGGATGAGCCTGAGGCCCCGCTGAGCCCTCAGAGCCAGCTCGCGCTGATCTGCGGGCACTCAGTCAGGAGGGATAGCTTTGCTGATGCGCTTGCTTAGACATTCGTTTACCGCTGCGCTGATTCTTAGTGCGCTGAGCTGTGGTGGCGGAGGAGAAGGTGGCGGCGGAGTGACGCCGCCGCCGCCCACTGACAACACGCCGGCAAGCGTCAGCCTGTCTCCCGCCGGGGCGCAGACGGTAGCCTCGGGCACGTCCGTCACCGTTACGGCAACGGTAAAGGCGGGCGACGGTCGCGTTCTTTCAGCCGGTGTGTCGTGGTCGTCCTCTGATGCAACGATCGCATCGGTGAGTGGCGGTGTCGTCAGCGGATTGAAAACCGGAACGGCGACGATCACGGCGAGTGCGGGCTCGGTGTCGAGCAGTGTCGCCGTGGCGGTGACGCCAGGCAGCGCCGTGCTGCTGGTGCTTCGAACGCAAGCGGTGGGGAGCACCGTTGGAAGTGTGCTTGCGACGCAGCCCGTCGTGGAAGTTCGCGACGCGGCAGGCAATCTGGTGACGACTTCGTCTGCCACCGTGGTGGCAAGCATCGCCTCGGGCGGCGGAGCGTTGAGTGGGCAGACGAGTATCGCGACCGTCGCGGGCGTGGCCACGTTTACGAACCTCGCCATTGCCGGCGCGGCGGGTGACCGCACGTTGTCGTTCAGCGCGACGGGACTGACGTCTGCGGTCTCAGGGCCTGTGACAATGACACCGGCGCCGGTGCAGATAATTGTGCTGGACAATGTGAGCTTCACACTCGCTGCATCGCGCGGCGGGCCGGCGCAGAATGTCGTGGTGCAGGTAACGAATGGCGGTTCGCTCGCCGTGACCGGCCTTGCGCTGAACACGATTTACGACGCGGGGCAGGCAACAGGTTGGCTTTCGGCAACGTTGAACTCCGCCACTGCGCCGGCCACAATCACGTTGACGGTGACGCCGGGCACGTTGGCACAGGCGACGTATCACGCGATCGTGCAGGTTGCGGCGCCCGCGGCAACGAACACGCCGCAGAACATCTCCGTAACGATCAACGTGCTCACGGGTTCTGTGGTGGCGTATGGTACGCCAGCGGAAAAAGTGCGTGTGGTCGACATCGGCGGCGTTCTCGTGCCGACGGTTGCGGTGACCGATTCCTCGAATCGTCCTCTTCCCGGCGTACCAGTCGCGTTCACGAGTCGTTCGTCGAGTGTGGCGACGGTTGCGACCGATGGAAAAATCACAGCACTGTCGCCTGGCGATGCATGGATCGTAGCGTCGAGCACAACATCAACCGATTCGATTTTTGTTATCGTTCCGAAGTCAGCCACCGCGCCGATTTTTCGGACCACCAGCACAACGTGGGTGGGCAAGGCGTTGGACACCACTTTCGTGACGATCGTGCTGGATGGGCGCGGGACCACGATTGGTGCAGCGTCACTTTCGGTGGGCGTGCAACTCAATCCGCAGTTCATCTCGAATTTCATCTTCGTAATTCCACAGGGCCCGCCGATTCCCACGGTGAACGTTTCAACACCTGACATCATGCGCGTCGCGTTCGGTTCGGCGACTGGAAGCGCGGGACTCATCACGGTGCTCAATCTCAAACTCGTCGGGATTGCGGCAGGGGCGTCAGGGTGGCTCACGCTTCTCGCGCTCGACGTGAGTGGAATCGACGGCAGCAATCTCACACCGCTCGTGACGTCCACACGTCTTCCAATCGTGCTCAAATGAAAGTCATGAGCGCTCTGAATGTCGAACGTGCGCTGCGCGCGTTGGTTGTGTTATGCGCGGTAGCGGCGTGCACCGAGCCAAATCGAAATGCAATGGCGGGCGCGGAGCTAACGCCAGTGCTCGAAGCGCGGCTCGATCTCTCCGATTCGTCGGCGCGCCCCGAATCAGAAGTCAGTGTCACGTTGCAGTTGCGCGGGACACAGTCCACGCAGGTCGGGAGCTTTACAGCTCGCGTAGCGTACGACAGCACAGGACTGAAGTTCGCAGGCGAAACCACGCTGTCCGACGCGGCCACGCGCGTGGCGAATCCACAACCGGGTTTGCTCCGTGTTGCCGGCATCGCACCGCAGGGCTTCAAAGACGGCAAGCTCTACGTCGTCCGTTTCGTGGTCGTGCATCCGGCGGCGCTCAAATCACTGCACGTGTTCGTGGATGAGATTCATAGCGCGGCGGGCACCGATGTGTCGGCGGCACTCGCGGGGAGTGTGCCATGAAACGGCGCCTGCTCGTGTTGTCGTTCATCGCAACAACTGGTTGTGCACTTCGCGCGCACAGCGGTGCCGACGTCCAGATCGATGCCGTGCGTCCCGACTCCGTGATGGTGGCTTCAGGTGTCGTTGTGGAAGTGCTGGTCAAAGGACATGGCTTTGCGCCGGGAACACCGGGCCGCAACACAGTGGTCTTCGGCAGCTACGCCGTGAACGCCGTGCCGGCAAATGCCGATGGCACCGAGATTCGCTTCGTGATTCCCGAGCGCCTGCCTTCGGGATCTGAGGCGCCGCCGGCGCAGCTTGAAGCGGGCTCGTATGAAATCCGGGTTCGCAACGCGACCGGCGAGAGCAACGTCGCGACCGTGCGGGTGTTCCGATGAGACGACTCATGTGCGCGTCGCTCATTGCTCTCACGTGTGCAGCGTTGCCTGCGTACGCGCAGGGACCGGTGAACTCGAACGAAGATGTGGAGGCGCGCGAAGAGTGGTTCTGGGCACAGCGCTCGTTTCCTTTCAAGAGCCGGCCGTACGACCAGATGGCGTTTCTCCACACGAACCTCTCGCGCATTCTCTCGAGCTACGCGTCGAGTTCGAAGATGCCACCGCTTGGTGGGTCGTGGCGATCGATCGGTCCCGTTGGATTCTGGGATCCGGGCAGCGGATTCTTTGGCTCGGGTGGCCAGCTCGATGCCGGCCGCATCTCGGTCATCGTTCCCGCAATGACCGCCGGCGGACCGATGTACCTCGGCACAGCATCGGGCGGCGTGTGGCGCAGCACTGACGAAGGTGGAACGTGGAAACCACTCAGTGATAACGAGTGCTCGCTCACCACAGGTGGAATCGCCATTGATCCGCAGTTAACCAACCGCGTGTACATCGGCACGGGCGAGGCCAACAGCACAGGGCGCGGATGCGGCGTGCTTCGCTCGACCGATGGTGGCGACACGTGGACGTCGAGCTCCACAGCCGGAATTCAGGTCTCTGGTGGTGGCGTCGTGAGTTTTTACACAATGCTCGTTGACAAGGCGACGGCCGGTACCGTGTCCTCAACAGTGATGATTGCCGGCGTGAACTTCAGCTCACCGAATGGCATTGCGCGCTCGACAAACAGTGGTGTGACGTGGACAACGGTACCGTCGGCGAATGTGGGATCGGTGACAAGCATCGTTCCACACCCCACCCAGGCGAGCACCTATTACGCCGGTGCGCGAGCCGCTGCGACACCGGCTGGCCGAGGTGTGTATCGCAGCACTGACGCTGGCGCCACGTGGACCCAACTGCCCGCGCTTCCGGTGGCTGATCCCGCGTCAGTCGGACGCATCGAGCTCTCAACGAGCAAGGTGCAGCCCAACATGCTGTGGGCACTGGTCGCCGATGTCACCCCGGGCAACAGCGGGCGCCTGCTCGGACTGTTCAAATACGACGAAACCACCAACGCGTGGACCAAGCTTGCCGCCGCGGGTGTCGTCACAGCAGGTACGACGCGCGGCGACTTCGGTACGCAGGGCGGATACGATCTCACGATTGCGGTGGACCCACGCGATCCGCAGAAGATCTTCCTCGCTGGCGTGCGTGCATATCGCTCATTCGATGGCGGTGCGTCATTCCAGCCGATGGCGATGGAAATCCACTGCGATTGGCACGTCATCGTGTTCGACCGGTTCAATCCCGACATCATGTGGGCCGGCACCGATGGCGGTGTGTTCGTCTCGCGCGACGCGGGCAACACATGGGTGGCGCGCAACGCGGGACTCGCCATCGCGCAGTACTACCCGGGCATTTCGATTCACCCGCAGGCCACCCGCGTGATGGGCGGCTCGCAGGACAACGGCACGCATCTCTACACCGGGTCGTTGTTCTGGGATGGGTTCAGCGGCGGCGACGGCGGCTACACGGCGATCAACTACAAGGACCCCACGATTCTCTGGGGCGAGTCGCAGTGGAGCACGAATGGAGCGGGCATTGTTCGAAAGGACGCGACGAGTTTCCGCTCTCGAAATACCGGCATCGTGGCATCAGATCGCGGCGCGTTCATTCCGCCGCTCGTGATGGACCCGTTCAACCCGGCGAAACTCTACTTCGGAACCCACCGATTGTATCGCACCATCAACGATGGCGTGTTGTGGGCACCCATCAGCGCTGATCTCACCGGCGGTAGTGGAGTGATCAACTCCATCTCCATTTCGCCAGCCGATAGCAATACCATCTATGTGGGCACATCAGACGGTCGTGTGCAGGTCACGCACGATCATGGCGTCACGTTCGTCCTGGCGACGGGGCTGCCTGCGCGCACCGTGACGCACGTCGTCGCGCACCCGACAGATCCGCTCCGCGCACTGATCACCGTTTCCGGATTCGGCATGGGACATCTCTTCGAGACGCAGGATGGACTTGCGTCCGCCGTGAAGAACATCGGCACGGGGCTGGTGGATGCACCGGCAAATTCCGCGGTCTACATCCCGACGCAGAACGTGATTGCCGTGGGAATGGATGTCGGCGTCTTCCAGAGCGCGGACAATGGCGCGACCTGGGCGCTTGGTCCGGCCGGACTTCCGAATGCGATTGTGAATGACCTCGTCTATCAGCAGGCAACGGGCACGCTCGTCGCCGCGACCTATGGCCGAGGGATGTGGGCGTATCAGGTGGGCGGGCAGGCGGCGGTGTTGCGCGGTGACGTGAACGCCGACGGGAAGGTCGATGCTGCGGATGCGCTCATCGTGCAACAGGCGCTGGCGGCGGCCGCATCGATGTCGACGGTGGTGTTTCCTCGTGGCGACGCCAACTGCAACGGCGCCATCGATGCGGCGGATCTGGTGCTGATACTGCGGGCCGCTGTCGGCCTCTCCACAGGGAGTAGCTGTGTTGGGTCAATCCGCTGACCGCTGACGGCGATCCGCAACTGCTTTTCTCGTTGGCAGTCAGCGGAAAGCCGTCAGCGGAAAGCGGTCAGCGGGTTGTCGTCGCTGACGGCGCTGCTTCTGCCTTTTCGCTGTTGTAATGCGCGTTCGTCATGCGCACGATGGCAAAGATGATGACGAACAGGGCGATAGCGCCCAGGATGAGGCCGGTGAATCCTGCGGACTTGTCGGTTGACTGGGGAGTGCTCATGCGACGCGCACCGTGGTCATTGAATCGCTTTTCTTGATCTGCTTCATGATGTCGATTCCCTGGGTGATCTTGCCGAACACCGTGTGCACACCGTTCAGGTGGCGCGTGTTGTCTTCGGAAAGGACCATGAAAAACTGGCTCCCGCCGGTGTCCTTGCCGGCGTGTGCCATGGACAGCGAACCTACCTCGTGCTTCTTCGGGTTGCCTGCGGTCTCGCACTTGATCTTCCAACCGGGCCCGCCGGTGCCGATGCGCGGATCGCCGTCCGGAAGGTCGCGCGACAGCGGATCGCCGCCCTGCACAACGAAGTCCGAGATGACGCGGTGGAACTTCACGCCATCATAAAAGCCAGAGTTCGCCAACTTTTCGAAGTTCTCGACGGTCTTTGGCGCTTCAGCATCATACAGCTCGGCGGTAATGGTGCCGCGATTGGTTTCGAATGTCGCAGTCTTCAACGTCTTCCTCGCAGGGGGTGAGGGTCCACCACGGTGTATCTCCAGTAAAATAGCCCTCCGAATCCTACGTGCCACAGGGGGGTCGGCAATCGTCCATTTACAATACAGGTGTCGGCGTGCATTTCATGAAAGCGGCACGTCGTTCCCCCCTCCCATTTTCCCGCCGTTCATGCGCAATCGCTTTGCATATCTAGCCACCACAGTTGCCGCACTCTCGCTTGCTTGCGGCGGCGGTGGCGACACGGGAAAGGGCACGGGACCAATCACGCCCGTCGTGACGACGGTCATCGTCAATCCGAACTTCGCCAACCTCGAGCAGGGCAGTACGCAGACGTTCACGGCCGACGTGCGCGACCAGCAAGGCGCGATCATGTCTGGCCAGACCGTCACCTGGAGCACGGGTTCTGCGCAGATTGCGAGCGTTGATGGAGCGGGCAAAGTCACCGCACTTGCCGCAGGAACGACGTCCGTCCTTGCGACGTCGGGCTCCAAGGCGGGCACGGCGACGGTGGTCGTCACGCCACTCGCGGTTGCCTCGGTCACGATTGGCGGATCCACGGGCTCCGTCGTGGCGGGCACCACCGCCAACCTCAGCGCGCTGCTCAAGGACAAGAACGGCAATACGCTCACCGGGCGCCCGGTGACGTGGAAGTCGAGCAACACCATCGTGGCGAGCATCGATGCGAACGGCATTGTCTCAGCGTTGTCGGCGGGAACGACGACCATTACGGCGACGAGTGAGACAATCAGCAGCACCCTCAGTCTCGTTGTGACAGTGCCGGCCGGCGCCGTACTGGCCACCATTTCCAGCATCACGCCGGCAACACTGACGCCAGGGGCGACGGCAACAATTACCGGCGCAAACTTCGGATCGAGCACGGCACTGAACGCCGTTTACATCAGCGGCGTGAAGGCGAACGTCACTGCCGCAACGGCAACGCAGCTCACGGCGACAGTTCCGCTCAATGTGCCCTGTCAGGCAACGCAAGCGGTAAACGTCGACGTCGTAACGGTCGCGGGCACCGTCACGGCGAAACAACAACTGCAGGTGGCAACCTCACGCGTGTTGACCGTAGGACAGACCTTCCTCACGACGGCCACCGGCAACATCGCCTGCAACGAGCTGCCGACGAGCGGCACCTATATCGTGAGCGTGTTCAACGCGGCACGAACGTTCAGCACCACCGTCGGTCTGGAACTCAAGGGCGTCACGAGCGCGGGCGGTGGCAGCCTGTCGTCGCTGGCGCCGAATTCACGCTATCTCATTCCGGCGACGCGCTCATCGGTCATCAGTGCGATCCCATCGGCAGAGGCCAGCGCGGAGCAGGAACACCTTGCGCGCCTCGAGCAGTCCATCGAGGATCTGCGCCAGTACAGGAAGTCTCGCGTTGCACGCAGCATCAGCGGCAGCAACCTCGGCTCGTTGACGCGCGCCAATGTTCCGGTGCCCACTACGGTTGGCGCTACAGCCACGATCAACTACAACTACACCGGATGCGGGGCCAGCGCGACGAAGCCGAAGATCACATCGCGTGTGGTGTATGTCGGACCGAAAGTCATTGTGCTCGAGGACAACGCGGGTCCGCTGGCGGGCAAGATCGACGCGGATCTCATTGCGATGGCGCAGGATTTCGAGAACGTCTCGTATCCGATTCTCATCAACAACTTCGGCAACCCGCTCGCCTGGGATGCGTCGACCGACAACAACGGCCGCATCATCATGATGTTCAGCCCACAGGTGAATAACACGGCGTCGAACCTGCTGGGCTTCGTGCAGCCGTGCGACCTGTTGTCGCCGACCGATGGAACGAGCTTTGCCGGTACGAATCAGGCCGAGATCTTCTACGCGCGCGCCGTCACCGACACCACGCCCGGTTCAACGGCACTGAATAGCCGCGCGGGCTGGAAGCGGCAGATGCCGGCCACGCTCATTCACGAGACGAAGCACATCATCTCGTTCGCCGAGCGTTTCCAGACACCCGTGTTGATCACCGACTACGAGGATGTGTGGCTCGAAGAAGCGACCGCACAGCTCGCCGGTGAGTTGTATGGTCGTGCCATTCACGGCAACACGTGGCGCGGCGACGCGCCCTATGTGGGCACGCTGGATTGTGAAGTGCGCCCCTCGGTGGCGTCGTGCAACGGCGCGACGTTCGTCATGGGAAATCACTTCGGATTCCTGTCGGACTTCCTGCAGAATTACGAATCAAAAAGCATCGTGCGTGCGTCGGGCGACGGCAGCAACGATGATGATATCTACGGCAGCTCGTGGCTATTCACGCGTTGGCTCACCGATGTGTATGGCGGGAGCAACGAGGGCGCGTTCATCAAGTCGATGGTGCTGAACTACAACATCATCGGCCCAAGCAATGCGGAATCAGTGAGTGGCAAGACGTGGGCAGAGCTGGTCGCGCAATTCTCGATCATGCTCGCGGCTGACGACCTTCCCGGCGTACCGGCGGCGTTCCAGGAGGCGAGCTGGAACTTGCCGGCAGTGTGGCTAGGCTACAACGCGGACTTCTCGACTCGTCCGGCCACTCCGTTCGTTCCTCGCCCAGCCACGTTCGGATCGAGCTTCGTGATGCCCGCCGCGGCACTTCACGGTGGTGCCGCGATGGTTGTGAAGCTGACGCCGGGCGGCGGAGCGGGAACGCAGCTGCTCGATCTGCACGATCCGTCCGGCAACCCGCTTCCGAGCAGCACCTCCATCGGCATTTCGGTGCTGCGGATTCAGTAGCTCAGCCCTTCTTTTCCGCAGGGGGCGTACCCGATGTAAAGGTGCCGAGCCATGCGCGCGGCACCTTGCATCCGGCGAGCAAGGCGGGATCGAACGTCGCCTTTGTCACGGTTGTCCTCAGTGTTTCGGCGAGCCACGGATGCGTCGTCTTGATCACAGAGAAGGTCTTCATGTCCGGCTTGCCGAGCGTGTCGACCACGACGGAGACCTTCACTTCATTGTATTTCGCGCGGCGCACCGCGGCCGGTGACGTCCTGGAGCGCAGCGCCAGGCCGACATTGGTCTTGGGCGTGGGCACGCGATCGACGTACGCGTCCGTCTTCTGCGAAGCACGCCGCAACGCCTCGGCGCAATCGCCCGGCTTTACAGGGCCGTCGGCATTTGGCGCGGCCTTCACCGCCGCTTCGACAATGTCGGGCTCGGGCTCGAGGTCGGGCTCAGGATTTTGTGAGCACGCGGTGAGCGCGAGAGCGAGCAGTGCGGCGCTGATGCGCAGGGAGTTCGTGGTCATTTAAGGGTTGGTAAAAGCAGATTCCTCGACGTCGCGCTTCGCGCTATGCTCGGAATGACACCGGACAAATATCAGCGAGGATACAGCGCTCGCAGTGTGGAACACGCGCATCGCATACCTGACGACCGTGTTCGATCAGCAAGTGTGAGATCATAGTCCAGCGTTCCTGAGGAAACAGCGGAACAAGTGCCTGCTCGATTTTCACGGCGTCTGTTTCGCGAGTAAAACCGAGCCGGTTGCTGAGCCGCGTCACATGCGTGTCGACGACGATACCATCGTTCCGTCCGAAGGCATTGCCGAGTATCACGTTCGCAGTCTTTCGTCCTACACCGGGCAGCTGCACGAGCTTGTCCATTTCGGGCGGAACTTCTCCTGCGTGTCGATCCGTGAGCCCATTGGCCATGCCGAGCAGGCTCTTCGCCTTGTTTCGGAAGAAGCCAGTCGACTTGATCATCTCTTCCACGTCTTCCTGCTTGGCGACCGAGAGCGCCTGTGCGCTGGGATAACGCATGAAGAGCGCGCGGGTCACCATGTTTACGCGCTTATCAGTGCATTGCGCGCTCAAAATGGTGGCGACAAGCAACTCGTACGCGTTGTGGAAGTCGAGCGCGCAATGCGCATCCGGATATTCAGCAAGCAACCGCTCAAGAACGACCCTGGCGTACGCCGAGAGCTCTGCGCCCTTGCGCACGCGCTGCTTTTTTGGCGCTGGCTTTTTCTTAACGGCCGTCTTTTTCGTAGTTGCCTTCTTTGCAGTCTTGCGAGCAGCCATCAGGAGCTCCGTGTGCGCCGTGCGCGCGCAAACGCCATCACGTCGTCGATTGGTTTGGTGTTGAGCACTTCGTGCGCTTCCACGCCGCCCTTACGCGCGACACTGATTCCGGACACAACGTAGTCCAGGCTCTTGGTGGAGTGCGCGTCGGGGCCAATGGAAAGCATGACGCCCGCTTCTCTCGCGCGCGGAATGAGCCGCCAGTCCAGATCGAGCCGCTTGGGATCGGCATTGATCTCGATGGACGCGCCTACTGCGGCTGCCTTTTCGAACACGGCATTCATGTCGATGGGATACGGGTCGCGCTCGAGGAGCAACCGTCCGGTGGGATGTCCCAGGATGGTGAGGTGTGGATCGTCGAGCGCGCGCAGCACGCGCTCGGTCATCTTCACCTGATCCATGGCGAACCGTGAATGTATCGAGCCAACGACGAAATCGAAGCGGTCGAGCGTGGCCTGGTCGTAGTCGAGGGAGCCGTCGGCGAGAATGTCCGCCTCGATGCCCTTGAGAATGCGAAAGCCATCGGTGGCCGCGGCATTGAGCGCGTCGATCTCCGCCCACTGCGCATGGAGTTGGGCGACTGACAAACCGCTGGCGTAGAACGCCGCCTGCGAGTGATCGGTAATGCCGATGTAACGCCAGCCGCGTTCACGCGCGGCCTCGGCCATCTGCGCGATGGTAGATTTTCCGTCGGAGTAGGTGGAGTGGCAGTGCAGCACTCCTTGCACGTCCGGCAGCGAGATCAAGGTTGGGATCCGACCTGATGCCGCGACGAGGAATTCGTGTCCCTCTTCGCGCATCTCGGGCGGAATGAACGGCAAGCCGGCCAGCTCGTAAATCCGTGCTTCGTCGGTCAGCGCGATCGGGCGGTTCTGGGCATCCAGCAGCGTGGCGCCCGCGAACGAAACGCCGCGCGACGCCAATCGTTCGAGGACCGTCTTCACATGTTCCGCTGATCCCGTGGCGAACCACAGCATCAGCACGAAGCTCTCCTCCGTTGCGCAATGCAGGTGGAGGATCGCACTGTCGGCGAACGTCATACTCGGCGTGGCGGTTTCTGCGCCGCTCACGTGCGTGACGCCGGGCGCGCGGGTCATGGCGTTCGCGACCGCGAGTGGATCATCGGCGGAGGCAACGACGTCGATATCGCGCACGGTTTCACGATGCCGTCTTAGCGCTCCAGCAAGCTCGGCGCGGTGGACACCGGGGTGCCCGCGCACAGCGGAAAGGAGCGCGACTGAATCGGCGATGGCACGCGGTCTTAGAACGAGGGAGCCCGAACTGCGCAGTATCTCGATGCCGCGCAATAGCTTCGCGGCCGTCTTGGCGCCGAAGCCCTTGACCTGTGTGAGCCGTCCGTCGCGCGCGGCCGCTTCGAGTGCATCGACGGAATCGATGCCGAGCTCGGTGTGGAGCTGCTGGATTTTCGAGACGGCGAGTCCCGGCACATTCAGCAGATCGACGACGCCGGCTGGAATCTCGCTGCGCAGTTGTTCGAGCAGCCGCGATTCACCGGTGGCCATGAGGTCGCGCAGCACCGCGAGCGTCGCGTTCCCGACACCCGGTGTGTTAGCCAATACGCCGGTGCTATCGAGGGAAGCAATGTCGTCCGTATCGAGCGCGGCAACTGCGCGCGCGGCCTGCTCGTACGCCTTGACCTTGAATGAATTTTCGCGCTTGAGCTCGAGAAACGCAGCGATCTGGGTGAGGACGTGCGCAGCGCTTCTTGGGTCCATTTACGGAAGTTAGCCAGTCCGACACGCGGGCGGTCAAGAAGTGCAGATTCCTCGACGTCGCTCCGAATGACAAACGACAGACCGCTACGTCTCAACTCCCGCGAACGCGCGCAACTTGCTGATGACCTCGTGCAGTTGGCGTTCCGTGAGATCGATCTCTGCGGCGGCGCCGTCGGAATCGAGCAAGCCGGCGCGCATCGAAATGGCCACCTGATTCAGGTAGCGGATCTTGCCGAGTATCTCATCGGTCGCGCGGCGGAGGCCGACAAAGCGACGCTTCTCGGCCAGGGCGCGCCGATAGCGCAGGAGGATTTCCTGTGGCGCGAGACGTCGCGCGAGTGTCAGCGCTTCCTCACGCGTGCGGCCGGGGAATGCGCCGCGATCGGGAAGGCCCGCGTCGTCCCAGCTTTCGTCGGCAAACCAGAGCCGACCCACGTACTCGATTCCGTCAAACGCGACTCGGCAGGTGACGTTGAAGCGCCGGCCATCGTAATCCAGCGTCGCGATATGTGGTTGAACGTTTTCGTCGACCACGCGCTATCGGTGGTGGGGGTGGGGTTCGCGCGGCTCGCGCAGGAATGCGAGCAGTGGAAGAAACAGCTGCTCCGGCTGCTCAACATACGGTACGTGCCCGCAGTCATCCAGCACAAGACAGGTAGTGCCAAGTGCGCGTGCCACAGCCTCGGATGACGCGAGAGGAATGGGATCCTGGCGGCCATGCGTTACAAACGCGGGCGCGCCGATAGCTCCGAGCTGGGGAACGAGATCGAAATTGCCCAGTGACGCCCAGATGGACTGCTGCACGCGACCCGTCACACGAAATGGCGTGAGGTCATGTGCGCGCTGAGGGTCGGCGAAATACCCTGCGACGCTGAGCTCGAATGCTCGCTGCTTGTATGCCTCTGGATCGCTCTCACGGAGCCCGGATGCCGCAAGCTCGTTGCGCAGCACCGCGACCTCCGGCCCTGATTGGCGGCGCATGAACTCCGCCTCGAATTGTTCGCGGAATGCCTTTGTCACTGGTGCGGGATCGATCAGCGCGAGACTCGATGGCGCCGGCAGCGATGTGTCCCGCGCCGCCTCGAGCGCGTAGAGCATGGCCAGTAAGGCGCCCCACGAGTATCCGACGATCGTGAGCGGTACGACGTTTAGTTCTGCGGCCACGATTCCCAGGTCGCGAGCTTGGTCCAGCCAGCCGATGGTGGCGCGGTCGTCGTCGTACTTGGAGCGACCGCCGCCGCGCTGGTCGTAACACACCACGCGGTACTCCTTCGCGAGTTCGAGCATCTGGGGCAGCAGGTACTCGTGACTCGCGCCGGGCCCGCCGTGCACCAGAAGGAGTGGCGGAGCGTCCGCGTCCCCATACTCACACCAGTAGAGGGGAACCGGAGTGCCAGTGGTGAAGCCCTCGGCGCGGGGTGGGGGGATTGGCGGCATCCCGCAGAATGACGGCGCGGCGCCCGCTGTGTAAAGTGTCTGGCAGCCGGCTGTCGAAATTCGTGATTTCTGTTCGACTACTCGTCGAGGCTCACTTAACCAAACCGGAGCACCATGCGCTACCTCTGCCTGATCTACACCAACGAGAAGCAGGAATCGACCATGTCTGCTGATGATCGCGGCGCCATGTACCGCGAGTACATGGGCTACACGGAAGACATCAAGAAGAGCAATCACTACATCGGCGGGAACGCCCTGAAGCCGACGGCAACCGCGACGACGGTTCGCATACGTAACGGCGCGATCGGAACCACCGATGGGCCCTTCGCCGAAACGAAGGAGCAGCTTGGCGGCTATTACCTCATCGAGGCGCGCGACCTCAACGACGCAATCCAGGTTGCCGCGCGCATTCCCGGCGCACGGGTGGGGTCGATCGAGGTACGACCGATCATGGACATGTGATGATGTCCGACAGGAGCGAGCACGCGATGGAGGTAGAGCGCATCATCGATGCGACCTACCGCCAAGATTCACGTCGCGTGCTCGCCACCCTCATCCGCCTTCTCGGCGATTTCGACCGCGCCGAAGAAGCATTGCATGATGCTTTTGTTGCTGCCTTGGAACGCTGGCCGCGCGATGGAGTTCCGGCCAATCCAGTGCCTTGGCTCGTGAGTGCGGGGCGATTCAAGGCCATTGATCGGATGCGGCGCGAAACGGCCCACGAGCAATACCGCGATGATTCCGAGCGAACTCACGAGCAAGCGAGCAATCACATGATCGATTTTGCAGATGGTGAGATCAGCGACGATCGCTTGCGGTTGATGTTCACCTGCTGCCATCCGGCATTGGCGCCAGAGGCGCAGGTCGCGCTCACGCTGCGAACCGTAGGCGGTCTCACGACAGAAGAAATTGCCCGGGCCTTTCTCCTGCCGGCGCCAACGCTCGCACAACGCATCGTGCGCGCGAAGAACAAGATCCGCGACGCACACATTCCCTACGAGATTCCCGAGACGTCAGCACTTCCAGAGCGAATCGATGCGGTGCTCTCGGTGCTCTATCTCATCTTCAACGAAGGCTACTCTGCCAGTTCCGGCGAAGCGTTGGCGCGAGTGGAGCTCTCGGCGGAGGCAATTCGATTGTGTCGCTTGCTCGTCGAGTTATTGCCGGAGGCGGAAGCAATCGGACTACTCGCGTTGATGTTGCTGCATGACGCGCGACGCGAAGCACGTACGTCGCCCGAGGGTGAGCTCGTGTTGCTCGAGAATCAGGATCGCTCGTTGTGGAACCGCGGCCAGATTGACGAAGGATCCGC
>JBBQHJ010000067.1:0-17300 GCA_038323865.1 Gemmatimonadales bacterium | reverse complement strand
TGGTGCGCGATGACGGCGTGATGCCCGTTGTGGTTGTGGCGGCACTGGTTGTGTGGCTCTCAGGCACTGCACTGGTACTCTGGCGCCTTTTGTGCGGCGTTCATCAGCTCAACGCCATTCGTCGCCGCGCGGCGCAGCATGCCGCACGTGCAGTGCTCGTCAGTGATGACATCGATATTCCCTTCGTCCACGGATGGCCGGCGGCGCGCATTATCGTGCCGTCGTCGAGTGCCAGCTGGACAGTTGAAGAGTGGTCCGGTGTTCTTACGCACGAGCGCGCACACATCGCGCGCGGAGACGTCGCTGCACAGTGGATCAGGCAATTGCTATTCGCGGTCCACTGGTTCAATCCAGCGGTGCGCTGGATGCTCGCACGTACAGACGAAGCGTGCGAGTGCGCCTGTGATGATGCGGTACTCGTGCACGGATCACCGACGATTGCGTACGCGAACACCCTGCTGTCGCTCGCCCGCGGCAATTGGGAGTATGCATCGGCACCTGTGCCGACCTTTGCAAGCACCAGCACGATCGAGAAGCGGCTGGTCGCGCTCGTTGATCGCAATCGCGTTCGGCGCCCAACGGCTCATCGCGATTGGCTCACTCCGTTGCTCGTCGGCGCTTTCGGCGGGTTGGCAATTGCACTGACAATGCCTCGTCCCGTTGCTGCGGCGCAATCGAAGGCGCCAGCACGGCACGCGACGGCTCAAGCTAAGCCGATGGTCCGAGCGGGTGGCGATACCACGGAAGCATTACTTGGGCTCGGTGAGTTGCTCACCGACACCAATCCAATGGTACGCCAGGCCGCCACTGAGGCGCTGCGCTCATGGGGCAAGAAGGCGGTGCCCGCTCTCCAGCCCGTGGCTGCTGGCAACGACCCTGCTCGCCGGCGTGCCGCACGCCGTGCCATTGCGCTCGTATCTCCGGACCGGTGATGATCATGCGAGTGGCTCGCGTCAGCGCATCACTGCTGTTGGTACTCGTCTCGTCGGGCAGCGTTCGCTGCGACGCAACCGGAGCGTCGGATTGCGACTGCAACGACCATGTGCCCTTCGTGCTATTCGACTCACCGACGCCGTCCGCGAGCGCAATACCTCGTTTCGCCGCGGCGCTGCGCGATGCCTCGGCGGCCACGCGTCTCAGCGCAGCGCAACAGCTCGGGCGTATCCGCGACACGGGAATTGTGGTACCGCTCATTGGTGCACTGCGAGATGCATCGTGCCCGGTGGCGAGCGCCGCGGCGTGGTCGCTTCGCGGTGTCACGGATTCACGCGCCGCTCAACCCGTGCGCGATGCGATCTCGCATGGGAGCTGCCTTGTTCGCGCCCGGGCTGCAGACGCTCTCGATTCACATCCGGGCCCGGAGAGCATTGCCGTAGCACTCAAGGCAATCACCGATTCCGATGCGCGCGTTCGCGAACCTATTGCACGTGCGCTTGGTGACTTCGGCGATCGCCGAGCCGTACTGCCACTTGTTGATGCGCTGCGGGATGACGCGAAGAACGTGCGCGCGGCGGCGGCTGAAGCACTCGGTCGTTTGCACGACACTCGCGCACTTTCCGCCCTGACCGTAGCGCTGCACGATGGCAACAAGGAAGTCCGACAGGCCGCTGCGTATGCGATCGGTCGCTTGGGCAAGTCGCAATGAGACACATCATGATGCGACTCGCCGCACTGCTTGTGTTGCTTCCGGTCGGCGCCTCTGCACAGAGCGATTCGGCGCATGCGCGTATATGTGATTGGGACGGCTGGCTTCCTCCCGCAGTCGGGCGCGCCCGATTTCTGGCGGCGCATTCGCTGACCTCGCGCAGCGACTTGGCCTACCGTCGTTCGCTCGAGTCGGCGAATGAGCATGAGCGAGATGCGGCCGCGCGCGCGCTCGCTGCGAGTCGAGACACCGGCACGCTAACCGCGCTCCTTCGGCATGTTGCTGATCCGAATAGTGTCGTTCGCGACGGCGCCATACGCTCGCTCGGACGCATCGGCGACATGCGTGCTGTTGGACCTCTAGAAGAAGCACTCATGTCCGGCGACAAGCACGTGCGGCAAGCCGCAGCGTGGTCGCTCGGTCAACTGCAGGCTGGTCGTTCTACCGGCGCATTGCTCGCCGCCACACGCGACACGAGCGAGCACGTTCGATCTGAGGCCGCGTGGGCTCTGGGCCTGACAGCAAATCGCTCAGCCCTGCCACGTTTGGCAGAGCTGAGCGCTCACGATGTGAAAGCAGTACGAGTTGCCGCTGATTGCTCGATCGAGCGGCTGGGACGGCCTTAGAAGCCCGCCTTCTTGTCCGTCCACAGCGATGCGAACTGCATCTTCAGCGCAGCAACCTTCGGCGCATCGTTGTACACGATGTACGGCTGGTCCGGATGCAGCGTCGCATAGTCCTGATGGTACGACTCGGCGACGTAGAACGTGGACAGCGGAGCAACCTGAGTTACGATCTTGCCGCGCACCGCGCCGCTGGTCTGGAGCTTTTCGATGTACTTCTGCACCGCGACCTTCTGGCCGTCGCCCTTGTAGAAAATGGCTGAGCGGTACTGCGTGCCGTGATCCGGGCCCTGACGGTTCAGCTGCGTGCCATCATGCGCGACGGTATAGAACACCTCGAGCAGCTTCTCGAGCGACACCTTGGCGGGATCATAGACAACACGAACCGACTCGGCGTGACCGGTGTTGCCGGTGCTCACGTCGTCGTAGGTCGGCTTGGCCACGGTGCCGCCGGCATAGCCAGACGTCGCAGCCACAACGCCGTTCACATGCTGGAATACAGCCTGTACTCCCCAGAAACAGCCGCCGGCGACCACGACTGTGTCGAGTGGTGCGGCCTTGACGGTGGCCGCGGAAGCAGACGCAACGGGTGCAGCAAAAGCGAGCAGCGCAGCAAGGCGCAGTGTGGCGTTTCGCATGGCGTATGTGTGGAAAGGGTTCTCCTAGTATACGCCGCCAGGCAGGGAATGGTTCTCCGCCCCGGTGTCGTTCCGAGCGAATTCGAGGAATCTGCGCCTCACACCCCGCCAGCAGCGGTTGCGCCTCCGGCGCTGGCCACAGATGGCGCAGATTTAGCGCAGATGACACAGATTGCTCCTCTTCCGTCAGGCAGTTCCGCTCCTATTCAAAACTCGAATCAGCGAAATCTGCGTCATCTGCGTTCCGCGCCGGCGGCGCAACCGCTGCTGGTGTCATTCCGAGCGAAGTCGAGGAATCTGCACTCATCCGCCCTTCTTCTTCCGCATCGCCATGCCTGAGCTCCCAGTGAGGAGCATCGGCACGGCATAGTTGGGATACTTCGCCAGGATCCCATCGCGAATATCCATCGGCGTCTTTGCTGCTGCGAGCAACGCATCGAAGTCATCGAGATACGCAGTCATCCGGTTGAGCAGATCGGGCGAATCGGCCGCGTTGATGTCCTTCTTGTGTCCGGCAACGACAGCCTCAGGCGATAGCGACGCAAGCCGCTTGAGCGACGCACGCCATGCAACGCGTGACGCCGAGTCGGAACCGCCGAGCCATGGGTGGACGTCGTTGAAGACGATGTCGCCAGCGAGCACAGTGCGCAGCGACGGAATCCAGAGCGCACTATTGCTCGGTGCGAGGACATCGCCGGTGAGATCGGGAATCACCTCGAGCGATTCACCGTCGACGGTGAGTTTGGTCGGAGGAAGCAGCGTTGGCATTGGGAGGCTGTCGGGCAGCAGCGCTCCCATGCGTGCCTTGTCGCTCTTAAAGCGCGGAACCGCTGACGCCACGAAGTTTGCCAGACCAGCGCTCGATATGTAGACCGGTGTTCCCGGGAAGCGCTCGAGCAACGTCGCGATACCTGAGACGTGATCCTCGTCGGCGTGTGAGAGGACGATTGCCTTGAGATGCTTGCCCGTTGCCGCGACGGCGTCGGCAAGGCGCTTTGCGTCGACGGCGTGATATTGGGCGTCCCAGAGGATTGCCTCGGTAGGCCCGACCACAATGGTCGCCACGACATCGAAGGCCGTTGAATCGGCGCCAATCTCTATGAGCCGAAGTTTGGGTGCGGGCGCGCCTGCGCCGAGCGCGGTGAAGAGTGCGGTCGCCAATGCGACGCGGGCCAAGAGCTCCATATGAGGTACTCCGTGGTTGGTCTTGCGCTATGCCATCATTCTTATGATTGTTTGCATTCAAACTGCAATAGACGAGTAATTGTATGGATCATGCCTTTGCGCTCACGCGCTGGTCGAACGCAGTTTCTACCCTCGCTGGACCGCGCTATCTCTCTATAGCACAGTCACTTGCGGCATCAGTCGAGAACGGCGAGATCGCGCACGGCACGCGGCTTCCGCCCCAGCGAACAATCGCCGGCGCGCTCGGCGTAGACCTCACCACGGTCTCGCGAGCCATGGCGGAGGCGCAGAGGTTGGGCGTTGTCGTGACCCGTGGGCGCAACGGAACCTTCATCACCATGCGGCCTCAGACGAACACTGAACTCGCCGCGCCGTGCGATCTCTCGGTGAACTATCCGCCGCCACTCGAAGAGCGCTTCGCCGATCGGATCCGACAGACAATGGCATCCGTCGCGCTGCGTGATGAGAACCACACGCTGCTCGACTACCCGCGCAACGGTTGGCGCGGGCGCCCGCAAGCTGCCGGTGCCAAGTGGTGCGCGCATCTCGGCCTGCCCGTTCCGGAAGATCGCGTTGTCCTGGCCGGCGGTGCACAGCAAGCGCTGCTCGGCATCACCGCTCTGTTGTGCGACCCCGGCTCGGCCATTGTCACCGCGGGACTCACGTATCCAGGCATGCTCGCGATCGCGCGGCGCACCGGGCTGCGCGTGATCGGCGTGGAGATGGACGCCGAGGGCGTGGTGCCGTACGCATTGGCTGCGGCATGTGCGCGCGTGCAACCGCGCTTCGTCTATCTCGTTCCAACATTCCAGAACCCAACCACCATCACCACGTCGGCAGCGCGGCGCAAACAGCTCGCAGCGGTGATCGCCGAGGCGGGCACGCAGCTGGTGGAAGACGACGGACATGCGGCACTGCTCGACACGATCATTGCGCCGGTGTCGTCGTACATCCCGGAGCGAAGCTTCTACGTCACCGGTCTATCAAAGACCGTGAGCCCCGGCCTTCGCACTGCATATGTCGCGACACCAAACAGATACGCCGCTGAGCAATTGGGGGGAATGCTGGTCTCGCTTGGTCAGTTCCCTGCGCCGATCGTCGCCGAGGCATCGGCGGAAGTGATCCTGAGCGGGCTCGCCGTCGACGCGGCGAAATGCATGCGCGTCATCGCGCGCGAGCGATGGGCGGTAGCACGGGAGATTCTCCCGGAGCTGCAAGCTGGCGTAGCTCCAACGAATCACTTCGGCTGGCTGGGTGTGCCGAGCCGGTGGAGAGGTGAGTCGTTTGGCGAGCGTGCGCGCGCGATGGGTGTGCGCGTGAGTCCGTCTGGAAGCTTTGCCGTAGCCGAGCGATTCGTGCAGTCGGCGGTTCGCGTGTGCCTTGGCTCCGCGAGTGATCTCGACACACTCGGATCTGCGCTACGCGTGCTACGCGCCGTGCTCGATAGCGACGCAGCGAGCGAATTTCCGCCGTATTGATAGGTTCCGATCATGAAGCGACATGAACGACTCGCCGAGGCGCATACGCCGAGCGGTGCGAAGCTGGAGCTGATCCGTCACGACGGTGCGTATCTCATCCGCGCAGATGGGATCGAGCTGATGTCCACGCGCCGGCATTTGTCCGAGGACCGGCTCGCCGAAGTCGCGTGCGCTCCGCTTACCGAGACACCTAACGCGCGCGTCCTGATCGGTGGACTGGGGCTCGGCTTCACCTTCCGCGCGGCGCTGCGACTTCTGCGAGATGATGCGGAGGTTGTCGTCGCCGAGCTGGTGCCCGAGGTGATCGAGTGGAATGCCAATCCGGAGTTTGGCATTTCAGTGGAAGCCATGAACGATGTGCGGTCGCGCGTGGTGCATGAGGATGTGGTCAGCGTGTTGAACGCGAATGCGGATGGCTTCAACGCGATCATGCTCGACACGGACAATGGCCCCGACGGGATGTTGATTGCCGAGAATGGTGCGCTGTACGCGAGCTTGGGGATCGAGTCGACGGTGAAGGCGCTACGAGCGGGCGGAATCATCGCCTACTGGTCGGTCGGTGATGATCCAAGGTTCGTGCACGCGTTGCGTCAGGCGAAGCTCGAGGTGGAGACGCTGCGCGTGCGTGCGCATGACACCGCTGGACCGATGCACACCTTGTATGTCGCGAAGGTTCGCGCCGCTACTTAGGGAAGTCTAGGAACGATCTCGAACCCGGCGATTGCCAAGTGCGTGTCGAGTGTCAACGCGCGCTTTATGCCGCGTTCAAGCATGACGGCGAAGCTCACCGCGTCGGTGAACGAGAAGTCCTGATCATCGAATCGTTCCAGCCAGTCGACAAGTGCACTCGCCTCCAATTCCTCAGAGCTCATCACGACCAGGCACGGTGGGGTTCGCGCAGAACGCAGGAAGTCGAGGGCCACGGCATCATGCCCACGGTATCGAAGAAACGTGTACGTCTCGGCGAGCACGAGGTTTGTGGTGACGGGGCGCGCGCCGGTGCGAATTGCCGCGAGTAGGGGCGCCCGTACACGCGCATGATCCGGATGCCGTTCCTGGAGAAGAGGAATCCAGGCGCTGGTATCCACGAACAGCTCACGACGAGCGATGCTTGCGCTGCGCGGCACGTGCCTTTTTGCTGGATTCCAGTGCGTCCGACAGGAAGGCGTCGTGCTCGCGAGCGAGATCGCGGCCGTCGTTGGAAATACTCGTGTCGCTCTTGATGACGCCGATCAGGCGTAGCAGCGGATTGCGGTCCGGGTTCGAGACTTCGCGTTCAAGTGCGGCGAGACCTTGCCGCAAGACATCGGACTTTGACGCACCGAGTTGTTTGGCCAGCGCGTGCAGACGCTCGCTGTCCGAGACGGCCAGATACACCTGCACAGGCTCGCCAACCCGGCTCTTTGCTTTCCGGCGTGTCATGACACATGGTAGATAGTCATGACAGCCTCGTCAAGCGGAGCTTGGTGCAGATTCCTTGACTTCGCTCGGAATGACACGGAAAGCAGGTCCCTCTCTTCGCTCAGGACGACATTATTTGAACAAGTGAGGCACAAAGCGCGACGTGTTGCCGGTCACCCAGCCGTCTGCTTCGCGCACACCCATACCGGCAGCTTCCTGACCGATGATCCACGACCCGATGATCGGCCGCTTCCCATCGAAATCCGGGATCGGCGCGAGCTGCTGAAACACATAGCCCTCGGCGCCATACTCTCCGCTGGACTCGATGTGTTCCTTCGTCGTGTGCACGGTGACGTTCGCGCCCTCGCGTGAGAGCAGCGGCTTCTTGGCGTATTCCCACATGTCGTTCGGATCATTGAAATACGCCGGCAGCAGATTGCCGTGATCTGGAAACATCTCCCAGAGAATTGGAAGGATTCCCTTGTTGGAGAGAATCATCTTCCATGGCGGCTCGATGAACACCGTCTCGGATGCCTTGAGGTGCGCACCGAACGGCTCGTGCATGATCCACTCCCACGGATACAGCTTGAAGAGCGTGGAGACGCTCGCGTCTTCACGATCGCAGAATTCCTTCTCGCGCGGATCCCAGCCGATGTCCTCCATCGCGATGAGTTTGACTTGCAAGCCGGCCTGTGCTGCGGTCTCGGCGAGGTATGCGGCGGTCATGCCGTCCTCGATGTCGTCGATGGATGCGAAGTGCACCATCGCGCCCAGGTCGGTGTTCTTCTCGAGATCGCCGGAGATCCAGCGCCAGTATTCGACGAGCTTCTCGTGAATGGAGTTGAACTGGTCGGCGCCTTTGTGTTGTGACTCGAGCCAATCCCATTGAATGACGGATACTTCGAGCAGTGACGTCGGTGTGTCGGCGTTGTACTCGAGCATCTTTGGTGGCGAGACGCCGTCATAGGCCAAATCAAAGCGGCCGTAGATAGACGGCGGCTCGTCGTCCCAGCTCTTGGTGATGAGAGGGATGGCCTGTTCGGGAATTTTCAGTTCATCGTAGCGCTTCGCGTCGATGACGTGCTGCACCGCTTCGAGGCAGCGCGCGTGGAGCTCGTTCGTCGCGTGCTCGATGGTGTTGACCTGGTCGGTCGTGAATTCGTAGTAGGCGTCTTCCGACCAGTACGGGGTCTGCCCCGTATGCCACTTGAGCCCGCGCCCCTCGACGATGGTCTGCCAGTCGGGGCGCGGCGTGCTGACGATGCGTTTCATGGTCAGCTCCCGCTGAAGCCGTGCGCTCCGCCGATGCCGCCAAAGCCACCACGGATAACGGTGGTGCGTCCGCCGCTCACGCTGCCGGAGCGAAAACCGGGGCTGTAGCTGCCGGGCGTGATCGAGCGGACGCGTCCGCCGCCGCCGACATAGCCGGAGTAGCCGTTGTGATAGTAGATGAACGGCATCGCGTACGCGTGGTGATACCACATGCCGTTATACCAGTAGCCGTTGTGCCGAGTGGCATACATGCAACTGGCTTCGTTGTAGACGTCGGGGAGACAGGGGTCGACGCCGGAGACGACTTGCGGGGTATCGTTGCAGCCGACGAGTGCGGCCAGCGCGGGAACGAGGGAGAGCGGAACTGCGGACGAACGCTTGGGGGAGGTCATTGTGTCGAAGATGCGCGTTTGGCGCGCATCAGAGAAGTCTCTTTGGGTCGTCGCTGGAAACATCCGGCGACAGGGATAGTATACGAGTGTCGATGCCGGCTGGTGTCATCCCACGTAAGTTGTTTGGTGGCAATTGCTTGTGCGTGGAGAGCGGTTGCGCCTCCGGCGCTTGAACGCAGATTTTCACAGATTGAACGCAGATGGCGCAGATAAACTACCGAGCAACGGTGCGCAGGCTCTGTCATCACAGAATGAAGAACACATTCTTTGATTTTGAAAAAGGCAGTACTGAGTTGTTGCAGTATCCGTGTTCATCTGCGCGACATCTGCGACATCTGCGTGCGTAGTTGTAATTTGGTTTTCCCATCTCCCACCAATTCCGACGATGAAGCTATTCACATTGCTTGCGCTTGTTCCGTGTGCCTTGAGTGCACAGGAAGCAGCGCCCAAGAACGGCACTGAAGTGCTCGAGCGCATGCGCGCCGCGTACGACGGCAAGTGGTATCACACGCTGACGTTTGCGCAAAAGACCACTACTTTCCGCAACGGTGAGAAGCGCATTGCGTCGTGGCGCGAGAGTCTCGCACACACGGCGCGTGGCACGCAGCTTCGCATCGACATGGGTGATGCCACGAAGGGCAACGGCGTGCTCTACACACCGGATTCGTCGTGGCGTTTTCAGGGCGGCACGCTCGCGGGAAAAAATGCGGACGGAAATGCATTTCTTCCGCTGATCGAGGGTGTCTACGTGCAGTCCGTCGCGAAGACCATCGCTGAATTGGCGCCGACGAAAGTTGATTTGAGCAAGACGTATGTCGGCTCGTTCAACACGAAGCCGGTGTGGGTGGTTGGTGCGACGTCGGCTTCTGATGTGACCTCTCCGCAATTCTGGATCGATCCGGCGCAGAAGGTTGTCGTCCGTTTCATCATGAGTTTTGGCGGACCTGATCCGTTCGACATCCAGCTCGACGACTACGTGCAAGCGGGCGGTGGCATGCTCGCGACGAAGATCACGATGTCGGTGAAGGGTGCACCGGTGCAGATCGAGGAGTATGCCGATTGGAAGGTTGATATAGACATTCCTGCATCGGTGTTCGACATCAACGCGTGGATCCGGCCCTGATCTCACACGTCTACGAGCTGGTCGATCTGTTGGCACGATGGATTCATGTGATCGCCGGGATCATGTGGGTCGGCAACTCGATGCTGTTCAATTGGATGGATCGCACGCTGGTGAAGGAGCCTGGCATGCCGCCGGGTTCCATTGGCACCACGTGGCTGCTCCATAGCGGCGCGTTCTATCACGTCGAGAAAACGTCGCTCGGGGGGCGCGGGATGCCGAGCCCGCTGCATTGGTTCAAGTGGCAGGCGTATACGACGTGGATGAGCGGAGTGGCGTTGCTGCTTGCGGTCTATTGGGTGGGTGGACGCGCAGCGCTCGAAGACACGTCACGCTATCCGCTCACACACGCACAGGCCGTGGGACTTGGTACACTGATTGTGTTTGGCGGCGTGGCGTTCTACGAGATGGTTCAGCGGCTGATTTCGCCGAAGGCGCCGCGCGTCGGTGAGGTGTTGCTCGGTGCGTGGTTTCTCGCGGCGGTATTGGCGGCGGCGGGAATGTTGAACGGTCGCGCGGCATTTCTGCATATCGGTGCGATGCTGGCGTCGATCATGGCAGCGAATGTCGCCCTTACGATTGTGCCGTCGCAGCGTGAATTGCTGAAGTCAGTGGATGCGTCGGGCAGCGCGGATCCGGTCGTATCGGCGCGCGCAAAGCGGGTGTCCATTCACAACAACTACTTCACGTTCCCGGTGATCGTGTTGATGGTGAGCGGACACTTTCCGTCGCTCTATGCCGGGTCTTACTCGTGGGCGACGTTGCTGGTGCTGGTGATTACCGGGGCGATGATCCGGCACCTTCTGAATATTCGCTGGCAGTTTCCGGCGTGGCGTGTTGGGTTGGGCGTCACTGTTTTGACGGCATGCATTGCGTTGTATGTGTTGACGATGCCGGCGGCCGTTTCCACGGTGAGTGTGTCGGGCCCCGTGACGTTTGCTGATGCGCGGCACATTATCGATCGTCGGTGCGCGGCGTGTCATTCAGCGACGCCGACGGATTTGACGTTTGGCGCTTCGCCAGCGGGGGTGATGTTCGATACGCCTTCGCAAATCGAGTCTCATCTCGCGCGTATCAAGGAGCGTGCTGTGGTATTGAAGTCGATGCCGCCGTCGAACAAGACGGGGATTACGGATTCCGAGCGGGCGATCCTTGGAAAGTGGATTGATTCGCGCTGACTTCTTGTGAAGTGCGGTTGCGCCTCCGGCGCCGGTCACAGATGCCGCAGCTTTCGCGCAGATATCGCAGATACGGCGTGGCACTCTCGCGCCGATTCTCTCACGGAGGCATCAAGAGCAATCTTGATGACTTTTTGAGAAAGAGCGGAACTGCTTCACGGCGGAGGAGCGATCTGCGGTACTCTGCGGTAATCTGCGGCATCTGCGAGCCAGCGCCGGAGGCGCAACCGCTTCTGGGAGCGAGGCGTGAGGTGCAGATTCCTCGACTTCGCTCGGAATGACACCCGTGCAGATTCCTCGACTTCGCTCGGAATGACACCCGTGCAGATTCCTCGACTTGGCTCGGAATGACAGGCACTTTGCTCGGCTTGATAGTATCTTCGCGGATGCGATCTCTCCTCTGCCTTGCCCTCCTCCTTGCCGCGCCGATGCAGGCGCAACTGCTCTCGCACGAAGAAGTCATGCTCCCCGTGCGAGACGGCGTGCATCTCCAGACGGTGATTATGCGGCCGGCGAATCATCCGGAGCCGCTCCCGATTCTTCTCCTGCGCACACCGTACGGCGTTCCCGCGGCGGCGCCGACGACACTCTCTCCGGTGCTCACAGAGTTCATGAAAGACGGATACATCCTCGTCTACCAGAACCTGCGCGGGCGCTTCAAGTCCGAAGGAACGTTTCTTCTCTCATCCGTTGTCGACTTGAGCACGCCGACCAACGTGAACGAGACGACCGACGCATACGACACGATCGACTGGCTCGTGAAGCACGTCGCCAACAACAGCGGCAAGGTTGGCATGTACGGAGTGTCGTACGACGGACTCACCACTGCGCAGACGCTGCTGATGCCTCATCCGGCGCTCAAGGCGATCAGTCCGCAGGCGTCGCCAGCCGATCAGTGGATGAATGACGACGACCATCGCTTTGGCGCACTCCGCGAAAGCTACGCGTTCGAGTACGCGGTGTACGAACAGGCGGACAAGAATGCCAACACGCATTTCAACTTCGACATCTACGACACATACGACTGGTATCTCAAGCTCGGACCGCTCTCGAACGCGAACGCCAAGTACCTGAAGGGAAAGATTCCCGCGTGGAACTTCATCGTCGATCATCCGAACTACGACGCCGCCAACAAGCGCGAAGCATGGTACACGCAGATCAAGGCGACGACGGTGCCGACGCTCAGCGTCGCGGGTTTCTGGGACCAGGAGGATCCATGGGGGCCGTGGCAGATTTTTCGTCAAGCCGAGCGTAGCGATCCGAATCACGAGAACTTCATGGTGGCGGGTCCGTGGTACCACGGCTCCTGGCACCGCACCGGAGGCGACAGCATCGGCATCGTCCCACTGGGCGGACATGACACCGGGCTCGAATTCCGGCAGAACATCGAGGCGCCATTCTTTCGCTATTATCTCCACGGCAGGGGCAACAAGCCCACGTGGAAGGCGATGATGTTCCAGACGGGCAGCAATATCTGGAAGACGTATGCGTCGTGGCCGGTAAATGGCACGAAGCTCACGAGCCTCTACTTCCACAATGACGGTACGCTTTCATTCGAGAAGCCAGCGTCGAGCAACGGCTATCGCGAATACCTGTCCGATCCTGCGAATCCGGTTCCGTATCGCAAGCGTCCGATTTCGCCGACATATCCGAATGGTGATTGGCGTCGGTGGGAAACGGACGACCAGCGTTTCGTCGACGGGCGTCCTGATGTGTTGAGCTATACGAGCGCACCGCTCGACCGCGACATCACCGTCACAGGGGCACTCTCGGCGACACTCTTTGCGTCGACCTCCGGCACTGATGCGGATTTCGTCGTCAAGTTGATTGATGTCTATCCGGAAACTGCGCAGCCCAATGCATGGAGTGAGGCTGCGGGTCCTGCGCCGGGCGAATTTGCGCGCTCGATGAACGGCTACCAGTTGCCGATTGCGATGGAAGTACGGCGCGGACGTTTTCTGTCGAGCTACGAGACGCCACATGCGCTCGTCGCCAACAAGGCGACGGAGTGGACTTTCCCGCTGCGCGATCACGACCACGTGTTCCTGAAGGGACATCGCATCATGGTGCAGGTGCAATCGACCTGGTTCCCCGCGATTGATCGCAACCCGCAGAAGTACGTGCCGAGTATTTTTCAGGCGAAAGAGAGTGACTATGTGAAGGCGACGCAGCGCGTCTTCGCGACATCGGCACAGCCATCGCACATCAACCTTCCAGTGATCCCATGAAGAATCTCATCGCCGCGCTTGCGCTCGGACTCCTGTCATCGACCGCATCGGCGCAGGCAGCACCTGCAGTCGTCACGCTCACTCGCCTCGACTGCGGCACGAGTGCCACTCCCTCGGATGTCACGCGGTTCTCCGACACATGGGCGTTCAACGGATTGAAGGTGCAGCTCGCGATCAGCTGCTACCTCATCCGTCACGGCGACGACTACATGATATGGGACACCGGAAATCCGGCGGGCACCACGGCGAACGCTCCGAAGGTGCCGCTCGTAGACCTTCTCAAGCAGCTCGGTTTGACGCCAGCACAGATCAAGTACGTTGGCATCAGCCACTATCACGGCGATCCCACGGGACAGGTTGGTACCTTCCCGCAGTCAACGCTGCTCATTGGGAAGGGTGACTGGGAGATGCTCACCAATCCGGCGATGAGCGCTACCGCGAATCCGGCGACTTTTGCGGCGTGGATTTCTGGCGGGAGCAAGGTCGAGCCGCAGTCCGGCGACAAGGATGTCTTCGGCGACGGGTCAGTGGTGGTGCTCAATACACCGGGTCACACGCCTGGGCATCACAGCGTACTCGTGAAGCTTACACAGATGGGGAACGTGCTCATTACGGGCGATCTCTCGCACTTCCGTGAGAATTACGACAGTAACGGTGTGCCGACGTTCAATACGGATCGTGCGGCGACGATCGCGTCGCTGGATCGGTTCAAGAAGATCGCGACGAACCTGAGTGCGACGGTGATCATTCAACACGATGCGCGCGATGTCAGCAAGCTGCCCGCATTTCCGGCGGCGGCGAAGTAACTGCCAGTATTGAGTAGGAAAACCGCAGTACCTGGTACCTCGTACCGTCTACGCGAGACTTCCGTAGTGACAGCACGAAGGCGGAGCCATTTTTGGCTCCGCCTTCTATTTGGAACATACTCGTGTCTCTCATGCCAGGTACACGGTACCCGGTACTGCGCTTTCAATACTTCCGTACTCCCCTGATGTAAAGCAGCGTAGGGCGCAGATTCCTCGACTTCGCTCGGAATGACAGGCTAGCTGCCGCGATACGTTGAATAGCCGAATGGGCTCAGCAACAATGGCACATGATAGTGCTGCTCAGCATCGCCGACCTCGAAGTCGATTCGGATGAGGTGATAGAACGCCTTCGTCGCACCAAAATATGCGGCGACGTCGAATGTCAGCCGATACGCGCCAGCGCCTGTCGGTACCAAGCCCGTAACCCTTCCGTCAGCGTTCGTCGTCGTCGTTGCAATCACGGTATCGCCGCGCTCAAGCGTGACACCAACGCCGGCTGCGGGTTTGCCGAGCGACGTGTCCAGCACATGTGTGCTGATCATGCGCCACCCTGCATCAGCTTCACCAACCTGAGATTCGCGATCCGCTGCTGCTCGCGTGCGGCAACCGCCAACTCGGCGTCTGGCGCGTTGTTCAGCCGCTCGGTGAGTGCGGCGAGGATTTCATCAGCCGTGCGCCCGGCCGCGCGGATGATGAAGATGAATCCGAACCGCTCCTCGTATTCACGATTGCCCTTGGCAATTTTCGCCTGAACATCGCTCGGTGATTCACTCGCCGCGGCCTGCTCTTCTCTCGACCAGCCCGTCGACTGCTCACCAATGCGCGGATGTTGACGAAAGGCCTCGAGCCAGTCATTCGACTCGAGATGTTCAGCCACTTCATCCGACGCCATCAATACGTCTTCCAGATCATCGAACGGCCGACGCTCGAGCATTCCGGCAACCCACTTTGACGAGCCACAACACGCCGTGAGTGCCTGCGCGGCATCGGCCAGCGACATGCCGTTGAATTCGCCAACCGACAGACCAACGTCATTCGTCAAGAACACCTCACGCGCAAAGACCCGAAGGCGAGCGACACCGCCGTCTGGATAGATGTTCAATCGAACGTGCGAGATCGGCACGACACGATTGACGTCGAACGTGTGGCGACTGTGCGGCTGGAGCGGTAACTGTGGAACCAGTGTCTTCCACGACGCATCCGCTACATGCGCTTCATCAGTAGACGGAATGAAGCAACCTTCGATCATGCACGAACCGGGCGCGTTGCCCTTGAAGTGGTCGGTATCGAGCTCGATGCGATGAATCTCCGCATGTGAGCCGAGCCGAATGATGGTCCAGTCATGTCCCGGCCCACGGCGCCGCTTCGTCTCCCAACCGTTGCCCATGTGCGTGGAGCGCCCGGGCATGATGAGATTCTGGCGATGACCGTAATGCATGTCGGAGCACATCACGGAGAATCCACCGTTCGTCACGGCCGCAACGTCAACAAGCGATTCGTCACTCGCGCGACGCGGCACCACCTCGCCATGCACGCGGAAGCGAGCGACTCCGCCATCCGGAAAAATGTTCAGCCGAAGATGACCGACGACGAAATCACTCTGTACCTCGAACTTGTTCTGCGTATCACCGAACAGCTGTGACTCGGGAAGAATCGTGAACCACTCCGCAGCTTCCAATTCCGCGAGTGAACTCGGCGCGGTGAGAGCGCAGGCCTCGATGCTCGCGCGCTCGGGATAGTTGCCTGTATAAAAGGCGGTGTCGATCACCACGCCACGCACCTTACCTGGCACGCCCAGTCGGATGATCGCCCAATCGTATCCAGGGGAGCGACGGCGACGCGTCTCCCAGCCGTCCATCCACTTGCCGCGCTCGGTGTAGACGCCTTCGCGCCACTCGGCGGGCGTCCCCTTGAGCATGCCTTCCTTCGCTGCGAAGAATTCATCATTCGCCGCAACGACAGTTCCACCGAGCGACTCGGCGGCGAGATCAACGAGGTCCGTGAAGTCAGTCATTCGTAGTGATCAGGCGTCCATCGAGGTACGTCGCGCGAACCACCCCGGCGAGCGTGCGTCCATGATACGGCGTAATGGGATGCCGATGATAGAGGCGCTCGGCGTCGACGACAAAGGTCTGCTCCGGATTCCAGATGACCACGTCGGCATCGTAGCCTGCCGCCAGCTTGGCCTTTCGGTCATCGATGCGAGCGAGACGCGCCGGAGCGGCGCTCATTTTCTCATGGAGCAATTCGACAGTCAGGCCATGTGCCCTGCCCTCGGTCCAGACGGCGGACAAGCCGAGTTGGAGCGATGCGATGCCGCCCCATGCTTCGAGAAAGTTGCCGCTCTCGAGGGCCTTGAGCTCTGGCGGGCATGGTGAGTGATCGGAAACGATCATGTCGACCTCACCACCCATCACGGCATGCCAAAGCGTGTTGCGCCGGGCCTCGTTTCTGATGGGTGGCGCACACTTGAACATCGTCGCACCGTCCGGAATTTCTTCGGCGGAGAAGTAGAGGTAGTGCGGGCAGGTTTCACATGTGATCCGCACGCCGCGTGCACGCGCTGCGCTGATTTGCGGAAGCGACCCGGGCGCTGACACGTGCACGATGTGCACGCGGGTGCCATAGCGTTCCGCGAGGCGAATGATCATCGCAATTGCTTCGAGCTCGGCAGATGGCGGACGCGTTGCTAGATAATTGGCGTAGGATCGTGGATCGCCCCCCTGTGCAATCTGGATGTACTCCGGCAACTCGGCGTGAACCATCAACGTGGCGTCGAGGCGAGTGAGTTCGGGCATCGCGACGCGGAGATCAGCTTCGGTGACGCCGGGAAATTCTTCGACACCGGATGGAACGAGAAAGCACTTGAAGAGCCGAATGCCGTCGCGGGAGAGTGGTTCGAGGTCGCTGACATTTCCGGGGACTACGCCACCGATAAAGCCGACATGTACGGTTGCGCTTCTAAGCGCGGCTTCGCGTTTGGCGTGCAGTGCCGAGAGTGTGGTCGTCGCCGGAATGGCATTGAGCGGCATGTCGTAGATGGTGGTAATTCCACCAGCCGCGGCAGCGCGTGTCGCTGTCTCAAAGCCTTCCCAATGTGTGCGCCCCGGCTCGTTCACGTGAAGGTGCGTGTCAATCAATCCAGGCATGACGATGTCGTCGCCGGCGTCGACGTCTGGCTGTGCATCCGTGTGCGCGGTCACCGCGGAGATGACGCTGCCGTCGATGTGCACGTCGGCGGGGCGAAGGCCGTGCTCGGTGAGAACGCGGTTGCTGCGGATGATCATTTAGGAGAGGGCAAAAGCAGATTCCTCGACTGCGCTCGGAATGACAC
>JBBQHJ010000066.1:0-17322 GCA_038323865.1 Gemmatimonadales bacterium | reverse complement strand
GAAGATGCCGCGCCGAGCGTGGCTGTGAATGTCGATGAATCCCGGCGTGACGACTTGTCCGGCGACGTCGATCGTACGCTTCGCCGGCTGCGTGATGGCGTACGCAATGCGCACGATGGAGTCGTGCCGAATCGCGAGGTCCGCGCGATACCATCCGCTGCCCGTTCCGTCGACAATGCGTGCGTTCTTGAGCACCAGATCGTACGACTGCGCCCGCGTGGCCGAGAACGCAACAAGGTGCAGAACGACAATTGTACGGAGAAATCGCATCACCACTACGCGATGGGTACGGTGAAGCGGAATGTCGATCCCGAACCAGGCGCACTCGTCACCGTCACAGCGCCGCCATGCGCTTCGACGATGCCGCGCACGATGGCGAGACCTAACCCCACACCCTGGCGCGAGCGTTCTGCCTGCCAATATCGATCGAACACGTGTAGCACATGGCCGGCATCAATGCCTCGCCCCTTGTCGGTGACGGAGATCTCGACCACCCCACCTGTGCATTTCGCAGCGGTCACAATTGGACTGGGCTTGTCGGAGAACTTGATCGCATTGCCGAGCAGGTTGCCCAGCGCCTGCACGAGTCTGGTGTGGTCGGCGCACACCGGCGGAAGATTGCCTTCGATGTCCGCGATCAACGCAAGCTTGTGCTCGGACGCGCGCTGCGTATGCGCCGCAATCGCTTCCTGAATCACCGCACGCACATCCGTTGGCGCCAAGTGCACCGCGAGCCGCCCCGTCTCGATCTGTGACACGTCGAGCAGGTCCGCGATCAGGTGGTCCATGCGATGAGCGGCGCGCTGGATGACCTGCAATTCAGTCGCACGCTCCGCCGCAGACATGTTCTCATCCGACATTGCGCCGGCACCGAGTACGATGGTCTGCAGCGGGCTTCGGAGGTCGTGCGCGACAACAGTCAGCAATTCCTCTCGAAGCCTGGTGGCACGTTCTGCATCGGCTCGCGCGGTACGTTCACGCTCGAACATCTCCTCGCGCGCCAGTTCTGCGTCTCGTTGCGCCGTGACGTCGATGCAGGCGCCCGTGAGATACCAGGCCTTGCCGTTACCATCCAGCGTCATCCGCGCCCGATCGCAGATCCAGCGAACCGACTTGTCTGGCAGAATGACGCGGAACTCCTCATCGAAGTCCGCGCCTTCCGCTGCACTCCGCTCGTAGGCGGCATCCACGCGGTGGAAATCGTCCGGATGCATCGCACCGAGCAGCCGGTCGAGGGACTGCAGCTCCTCGTTCTCGGGAAAACCGAAAACGTGTGCGAGATTGTTCGCCCAGTCGAGACCCTTCCGCCGGAAGTCATACCGGTAAATGCCCGTATCCGAGGCATCGAGGGCCATTCCGAGACGCTCCACGGCAGCGCGCCGCGCCTCGTCAATCGCCCATTGCTCTGACAGATCTTCTACGATGCCGAGAAAGAACAGCACGCGGTCGTAGTCGTCGCGCACCGCAGAGACGATGACTCGCGTGTAGATCCACGTGCCGTCGCGCCGCTTGAACCGCTTCTGGTGCGCGTACTTGGGAATCGCGCCGACGGCGAGTTGGTGGTTCAGCGCGAGGCAAGCAGGAATGTCGTCGGGAAAGGAGATGTCCTGAAACGTCAGCTCCAGCAGCTCGTCGCGCGAAAAGCGGAACAGGTCGCACAACTGCTGATTCACGAACTGGAACTGGCCGCTCTCATCGAAGTGCGCAACGCCGACCGGCGCGCGCTCCACGCTCGCGCGCAGTCGCAGCAACTCCTCGAAGGACGAGGACACCGTGTTGCCGTCCGTCGACCTGAGCGAGTCCTCATTGTGTGCGGCCATACTTCATCTTGCCACTAGGTCAGACGCTTTACAAGCGTCCGCACACTGCGTCATCCGTTTGGAGACGTACCAATCCCCGCAGCGCGGCCTGTCGCCCACGCCCAAGAGGAGTTGAATCCGCCAACGGGACCGAACGCGTCGAGCACGTCGCCGCAAATGACCGCCGGTGACCTCGGCCTTCTTGTAACCCTCCTCGCCAGTCCACGCACCGGGCATTGGAGTCGTACTACGGTGGGAGGCCGAAAAAACTGGCCCCGCGCACGACGGTAAGCCGGAGTCGTACTCCTGACGTCTTCCCAGCGAATCCCCAGTATTGCACGTTCTCTTGTAGAACCGTGAGAGATGCCATGACCGTTTTTTCCGCCCGACCCACGAAACGCGTGCTATTCCGCGCCGGTTTCGTGCTGTGCGCCACCCTGACTCCCGTCCTGCTCGCCGCGCAGGATGCTGCGCCAATCGCGCCGGCATCAACCACCACGAAGGCCGGCAACAACGCGGCCGACGTCCATTTCATGTCCGGCATGATCCCGCATCATGCCCAGGCCGTGCTCATCGCCGGTTGGGCCGCGACGCATGGGGCGCGAAAGGACATCGCCACGCTCTGCGAGCGCATCGTTGTGGGCCAGCAGGACGAAATCCACCTGATGCAGTTCTGGCTGCGCGAGCGCGGTGAGCCCGTGCCCGATGCCAAGGCTACGCACATGACGATGATGATGAACGGCATGAAGCACGACATGCTCATGCCCGGTATGCTCGACGACGCCGGCCTCGCCGCGCTCGACAAGGCGCGTGGCGTCGACTTCGACCGGCTCTTTCTCGAGGCCATGATCGCGCATCATGGCGGCGCCATCAGCATGGTCGATGAGCTGTTCGGCTCCAAGGGCGCCGGCAACGACGACATCGTCTATCGCTTCGCCTCCGATGTCTACGCCGACCAGTCCACCGAGATCGAGCGCATGACGAAGATGCTCGCCACAGTCCCTCCACCCCGGAACACACCGTGAAACACACTCGCCTGCTCGTCATAGGAGCACTGGCCACCACCGGCATCTTCGCCGCTGCGTGCGCCTCGATGTCATCGTCCGGATCGTCGTCGTCCGATATGTCCATGTCGCCGCCGTCGCCGGATCCGCGCGTCGGACTGGCACCGGGTACGATGGTGCGCTGGTCCAAGGACACCACGAAGAAGACGATCGCGACGAACGCCGCCGAGGCGTCCTGGAACATGCGCTTGATCAAGAACATGCCGCCAACGGAGAACTTCATTGGCGTCACGCACTCCGATCTCGCCTTCCGCGGCAACTACGTGGTGCAGGGCAATTATGACGGATATGCGGTGTACGACATCTCCAATCCGCGCGACCCCAAGCTCTACGACGAATACGTCTGCCGCGGTTCGCAAAGCGACGTCTCCGTCTACCAGAGCCTGATCTTCGTCTCGGGCGAAGCAACGAGTGGTCGTCTCGACTGCGGCATGCAGGGCGTTCAGGATTCGGTGAGCCACGAACGTTTCCGCGGCATCCGCATCTTCGATGCGTCTGATCTCAAGCATCCGAAGTACATCGCCAGCGTGCAGACCTGCCGCGGTTCGCACACGCATACCGTCGTTGAGGATCCGAACGACAAGAACAACGTCTACGTCTACATCTCCGGTTCATCGGGCGTCCGGCCGGCAGCTGAACTGGCGGGATGCGTTGACCTCTCGCCAGATGTCGATCCGAACGGTGAGCAGTTCCGCATCGAAGTCATTCAGGTGCCACTTGCACATCCGGAACAAGCGCACGTCGTCGCGAAGCCTGGCATCTTGATGTCACTCGCCGTCGCACCGCGCAGCAACGCACGTGCAGCGCAGGATTCCATCGAGCGCGCACAGGCAGCGGCAGCGCGTGGCGGTAATGCAGGTCGTGGTGGCCCACCCGCAGCAGGGCGCGGTGGTCCAGGTCGTGGCCCGCAGGTGCCGCGTGGCCCGGTGCAATGCCATGACATCACCGTCTATCCGGCGGTCGGTCTCGCCGGCGGTGCATGCGGCGGTTACGGATTGCTCCTCGACATCAAGGACGTCGCGAACCCGAAGCGCCTGTACGCCGCTGCCGATTCCAACATGCAGTTCTGGCACTCGGCCACGTTCAGCAACGACGGCAGCAAGATTCTCTTCAGCGATGAATGGGGTGGCGGTTCTGCACCGCGTTGCCGCATCACCGACAAGAAGGAGTGGGGTTCCGACGCGCTGTTCACCATCGAGAACGGCAAGGAAGTCTTCCACAGCTACTACAAGATGCCGGCGGCGCAGACGAAGTTCGAAAACTGTGTTGCCCACAACGGCTCGCTCATTCCGATTCCTGGCCGCGATGTGATGGTGCAGGCCTGGTATCAGGGTGGCCTGTCCATCATGGACTGGACCGACATCGATCGTCCAACGGAAATCGCGTTCTTCGATCGTGGTCCGCTCGACACACTCGGCGCCGGCGCCAACGGCGGCTCGTGGTCGGCGTACTGGTACAACGGCGTGATCGTGAGCTCCGAGATCGCACGCGGCCTCGACATCTTCGAGCTGAAGCCGAGTGCATTCATCTCGCAGAACGAGATCGATGCGGCCAAGACCGTGCACTTCGATTACCTGAACGTGCAGGGCCAGCAGAAGATTGTGTGGCCGGCGAGCTTCCCGCTGTCACGCTCGTATCTCGATCAGCTCGAGCGCGGTCATGGCACCTCGGCCGAGAAGATCGCGTCGGCGCGGGCGGGACTTGATGCTGCGGAGAAGTTGTCCGGTCAGGCGCGGAAGGATGCGTTGGCCGCGCTGTCCAAGACATTGCATGGTGATGCGCAGGCCGCGACGGATGCCAAGCGTGCACATACGCTGGCGTATTCGGTCGGTGATCTAGCCAAGCAGTAGTGTCGTTCCGAGCGTAGTGCTCGTGTCATTCCGAGCGTAGTGCTCGTGTCATTCCGAGCGTAGTGCTCGTGTCATTCCGAGCGTAGTCGAGGAATCTGCATTCTGAGAGGCGTCCAGCCATGGACGCCTCTCTGCTATTCAGGCTGTTTAGAACAGAATGCACAGACACGACGGTACAACGGCGGACACATCGGATGAAACCGCGAAACAACTTTTACTTGTTCGCTCTACATCCGCACGTCCGCCCGCTCCAGTTGTATTTGTGCATTCAGTTGAACAAGACGGAGTGGCGCTCAGCGCCCTGTGCTCGGGAGATCACCCGTCCCCGAAGTACCGCCAGCCTTCACAACCAATACAGCGCCCGTCAACAGGAACGCCGCAACAAAGAACGACCGCCGCGGCCCAAGCGTTCTCGTCTCAATCGATCTGATGTCCCCGATCGCGAGCGACTGAATGCGGTCACCCACTTCGACAAACGCCGAGTCGGCCGTGCGACGAACCATGGTTCCGTCGAGGGCCGAGCCGTCGCGACGCACAATGCGCACACGACTCGGCGTTGAGACATACGGCGTCGCCGCGTTCCAGTGATAGCACGCCGTTGAGAGCAACAGCGCTCCGCACAGCGCGCGTCGTATTACACTGCGCCGCGGCCGCAACGGGAACAAGGCCAGCGGGAACCAATTCTCGACGCACAAGATCAACACGGAGTTCAGTTCCTCCAGTGCAATGGCTGCGAGCCACGGCGTAGAGCATCGCAGATACGACCGAGCGCTCAATGATACGGTCGTTGGCTGTCTCGAACCTGTCAACTCGAACGGGTACGACGAGTAAGGTGCAGGTATCGAGCGGAGGTGGGAGCGTACCACACTGGAGCACCAAAAGTGACGAGATTTTCTACGAGTCGCCGCAACAGGATCTAATGACGGCCGAGGTGCGCACAACTCCAACGTTTAGCGTCGCGTCGCAGAAGCGGTTGTTCAGCTTTGCCGGCTACTTCCCTCCGTACGACGTAAGCGCACTCGGAAAGCGGTTCGTGATGCTTCGAATGGGAACGTCTACCGCCGCGAAGGACGACAGCGGCGGGCTGGTTGTCGTGGTGAACTTCTTCAGCGAGTTGAAACGCCTGCTGCCCTGACCACGTCGTATATGCATGATGGCACTCTGGCAGCGACTCCCGGTTGTAGTTCGTGCCGTGCTCTCCGGAATGACTGTCGCAACCGTCGGCACCCTGTCATGGGCGCTGCTTGGCAGCGCGAACGGGCGATACTTCATCGCCGTTCCGTGGGCAGTCGTTCCCGCTACGCTCGGACTGTGGTTGTTCTGGCGCTATCTGCGCGGCGAAGGATGGCCGCGCAGCACCGCGCGCATGAGACGCGAATCGCTCCGCGCGAATCCTCTCCCCGCCGAAGTCTGGCCAATGGCAATCATGTCTGGATTGCTAGGCCTCTCGACAATTCCCGCGCTCACTGGCTTGATGGCGCGGCTCGTCGTACTGCCGCCAGAAGCACAATCAACGAAGGTACCCGATGGAATGCCCGCGATCACGCTGATCATCCTGTTGCTGATGGCGGCTGTTGTCGCTGGCGTTGTCGAGGAAGCAGCCTTCCGCGGTTACATGCAGGGCCCCATTGAGCGACGACATGGCGTTGTCATCGCCATTCTCGTCAACGGATTCATGTTCGGACTCGGACACTTCACGCATCATCCGCGCGCCGTGTTCGTGATGATGCCGTACTACATCACGCTCACTGCCATCTGGGGCGGGCTCGCATGGATCACGAACTCCGTTCTTCCCGGCATCGTGCTGCACGCACTGGGTGATGTGTTCTCCTTCGCGCAGCTCTTCACCTCGGGCACTCCAGAATGGCAGGCCACGAGCGGCGGGACACAGCCGCCACTGGTGTGGCAGACTGGTCCCGACGCGGCCTTCTGGGGGTACCTCATCACATTTCTCGTGCTCGGCACTGCCGCAGTGTGGATGTACGCGGGACTCCGAGCGTCAGTCAGAGAACTACAATCGGCGCCGTCCACTTGAACGTGCCCCACTCCATCGTGAGCGTGCCATGCTTCGCATCCGCCGGTGTGATGGAAATGGTGAACTCTTCGACAGGCGCCGCCGCTGCGGACGTCACGAGATGCGCCATACCGAGATCGTGCGCGTCGTCGTACTCCGTGCCCCACTGGCCGAACTGCTTGCTCACCACGAGATCCGCGCGGCCATCAGCACGCGGAACTGTCCATAGCGTGTAAGTGCCGGCCGGCATCTTGAGTCCGCCAACAGTGATCGATGCCGACGTGTTGAATTGCGTTGCGGCGTTTGCACCCGTGCGCCACACGCGATCGTACGGAAGGATATTCCCGACGAGCACGCGACCGCGCGCCAGCGGACGACCATAGTCCACCCAGAAGTTTGCGGTGCCAATCGTTGCGCGTGTCGTGTCGCGCACACTCAGTTGCTTTGCACCGCCACTCGATGTCTCGAGGCTCGCGAAACGCGCGCCGATCGCAGCAACGTCGGGCGCGACATCAACTCGCTTGACGAGAACCTTGTACGTGGAACGCGCACCGTCGTACGACACGATGTGATGCGCCGAGTCCAGCACGGCTTCACCGAATCCCGAGAGCCAGTCGTGGTGAATCTCCGCCTTGTTCGCACTCAGCATGTGCACGGTTGCTTCGTGCTCTGGAAAGCGATCGAACTCGCGATCGATGTAGACCTGGTTGAACGTCACGCTATCCCCAACCGCTGCTTTGCGCGCGGCTGCGTTGAAGTACACGTCATACAGGCTGTACATCTGCGGCACGTGCGCGACGGTCATTCGCGTTCCAACCGCAAATGCGAGTCGCTTCACTCCCGACGAATCGGTTTTTGTAATCCGAACTGAGTCGGCGCCGACCTCCACCACGACATGGCGCGTTCGCTTCGCCGCCGAATCAGTGGGCGTCGTGATCGTCATGTCGACACGCGAAATGCTGCCGTCATCCTTGAGTGCCACAGCCGCGTGCCGCTGGCGCACCTTCGGGAATCGATCAACTGCGTCGCTTTCGAATGAGCTCCCGTGGTATGTCACACGTTCGACGGAAATAGTGTCAGTGCCGAGCGTGGTGACGTATCCGTAGGTCTTGGAAGGCTGGCTGCTGCAACCAGCAAGGAGGAGTGAAAGCAGGATGAGTCGCGTCATCGAAACCGGAGGTGGGAGAGGAAAGAACAATCTGTCGCTGTAAGACACTCCGAAGACAGCAAACGTCAGTCATATTAATGTCATGAAATTGTGGCTCGATGCGGACGCCGCTCCGCGCGAAGTGAAAGACATCTGCATCCGTGCGTCGGATCGCCTCCAGCTCGAGACGATCCTGGTCGCCAACCAGCGTCTCCAGGTTCCGGCGGGCTACACGCACCTGTCGACCGTTCGCGTCGAAGGCGGTCCCGATGTCGCCGACAAATACATCGTCGACAACGCGACCACCGACGACATCGTCATCACCGCCGACATTCCCCTTGCGGCACTCCTGGTGCCCATGGGCGTGGTCGTCATCGATCCGCGCGGCGAGCAGTACACCGCCGAGAGCATCGGTGAGCGCCTCTCAGTCCGGAACTTCATGGATGGCCTGCGCGGCGCGGGCGTGGAGACGGGCGGTCATGCCGCCTACGGACCACGCGAGAAGCAGGCGTTCGCGAATGCTCTTGATCGGGTGCTCGCCCGCGCTCGCAGGAAATAGCCGCTACGGCGCGACGACGAGCTTCTTCTCGATAGCAACTGCAGCATTCTTTTCTGCATCTGTGCTGCGCGGATTGAGCTCGAGCGATTTGCGATAGGAACCAATCGCCGATGCACTGTCTCCAGCGGCGCGTTGCGCATCGCCGAGCTTCGAGAATGCGCTAAATGACTTCGGAAACATCGTGGTGGCAAGTGTCTGAAGCGCGAGACCATCTGCGACTCGCTTCTTCTGGATGCGATCGTCGGCCACGCCACCGATGCCGCCTTCCGTGACGTCGATGTCGCTCAGCTTTCCCGCGTCGCGCAGCGCGAGCACCATCGCGGCGACGTCAGCACCACTGCGCCCCGCTTCCACTGAATCGCGAAGTACTACGCCAATGTTCAACCGCTTCGCAGACGTCAAAATCAGCTTGTCGCCTTTCGGACTGACAACGTACGCCGACGCATTGCGCAATTCGGGGTTGTCGAACGTCGCGACCACGCGCCACGCCGCGTCGCGCACGCCGCGCGCGTAGAGCACGTTGCCCTTGGCCATGAGCAACGTGTTGTGGCCCGCGACCCACGCATGCGCCGTGCGTCCAACGAGTGTTGGACCAAGCGAAGACGTCTTCTTCGTCGCGAGATCGATGCGATAGATAGAGTGATGCGCGCCAACCGTATCGATGTGCACGTAGCTCAGCGCGCGTTGACCAGGAATGCGCACCGCTGGAAGCGCAGGGATGCCGCTGTCGACGTCGACAATCGCCCCAGACTTCGCATCGAACAGGCCAAGGGTGAACGTCTTCGATTTGGGACGCGTCAGCGCATAGTCGCCACCGGGAAGCGGCGTGTAGTAGCCCGTACTGTCCGGACCGCGCAGTACACCTGCCTTGGGCGTGCCATCCGCCGAGTAAACCCACGGGCCGTATTCCTTGAAGAGCGTCGCCGGCACCCAGCGCACGGCGACATACTCGCCGCGCGCATTCATGGTCGGTGAGTTCTCGTTCTCCGGCGTGTGCGTGACGCGCGTCTCCTTTCCGGTCGCGAGGTCGATACGGTAGATGTCACTGTTCGCACTGCTGCCGGTGTCGCGCACCGCGCTGAACACAACCGCACGACCATCCGGCGTGAACGCTGGCTGGCTGTTGCTGCCCTCGTCGTGCGTGAGCTTCACCGGCTTGCCCACCGTGAGCTTGTTGCCTGCCCACTTGAGATCGACGACGAACAGGTTCGTTGGATTCGGTGTCTGTGCGACGAGCGGCGCTGCCAAGGCGATCATCGATATCAAGGTCTTCATCGTCATCTCTGTGCGAGGGCACGCGCAATCGCCGCGTCGGCGAGTGGCGCCATGATTCGGTAGCCAGCTTCATTCGGATGCACGCCGTCAGGCGAGATCGACGCCGCCAATCCGCTGCGCGCGTCCGCCATCGTCGTGTGGTAGTCGAGATACGTCTCACCAACTTCCGCTGCATAGCGCTTGATCCACGCATTCAGCGCAATGATCTTCGGCGCCGGCTCCACGCCAGGCTTCCACGGGAAGTCGTACGCCGGCAACACGGACGAGAGCACCACGCGAATGTGATTCTGCTTCGCAATGTCCGTCATCGCCGCGATGTTGTCCTCGACCATCTCGAGCGTGGACGGACCAGTGTTGCCGGCAATGTCGTTCACGCCAGCGAGAATGACGACGACTCTCGGGCGCAGCGCGACGACGTCCTGATGAAAGCGCACGAGCATCTGCGGCGTGGTCTGTCCACTGATGCCGCGTCCGATGTACGACTTTCCCGGAAACATGGCGGGGAAAAACTTCGCCCAGGAATCCGTGATCGAATTGCCGTAGAACACGACGCGATTCTCATCGTCACGCGGCGCAGAAAGCGCTGCATTCGCGTCGCGGTAGCGCCGAAGTCCGCCCCAATCGTTCTGAAGTCGCTCGAGCGCAGCCTGGTTCGGCGTCGCAGGCGCAGTGACAGGCGGCTGCGAGCGGCAGGCCTGCGCGACGAGGAGGAGGAGAAGGAATCGCTTCGTCATCGGGAGAATGTAGCAGCGGCTCGTCCGGCCGCGCGCCCCGTCGCCCACGCCCAGCAGAAGTTGTAGCCGCCCACGGGGCCGAATGCATCGAGCACCTCGCCGCAGACGAACAGCCCACGATGCCGCCGGCTTTCCATCGTACGTGTATCAACCTCGGCGAGACTCAACCCACCGCCACTCACCTCTGCCTTTCGGTAGCCCTCATCACCGGTAAACGGCAGCGCACCTGCAACGAGCATCTCGATGAGACGCTTGCGCTCCTCACGCCGTAGCTCGGCGAGTGAGCGCGCCGGATCCACCTCGGCAAGCGACAAAAGCACGGCCGCGAGCCGATCAGGAAGCTCGGCGCGCAGTGCACCCGTCACCGTGCGACTCGCCTGCGGACGCAGCGCATGCTCCCACTCAGAGGCGCCGAGTGTCGTCCATTGTACCGTGAGCTTCGCGGCGCGTGATCGCACGGCGACGTGTGAGACGTCGAGCACCGAGGGGCCGCTGTAGCCCTGATGTGTAAAAAGAAATCCACCGCGCGCGGTGGCGTTGCGGCCCGACTCATCGTCGCGCGCCGTGAGTGTGACGGTGAGCGAGACGCCACTCAGGGCGTTGAACGGAGTGCCGGCCGCGATGAGCGGCGTGAGGGCCGCGTACGACGGATGCATCGTGTGACCGAGGCGCTTCAATTCGCGGAGACCGAGTCCGTCGCTACCAGTGTTTGGCACTGAGAGTCCGCCGGTCGCTACAATGACGGCGTCGCATTCGAGCGGAGGCGCGTCGGCGAGCTCAACCTGCCAGTGGCCCTCGCGCGGCGCGAAGCCCGTGACGAGCGATTCCGTTCGCAAGGAGACGCCGCTGTGCCTCGCGTGTTCGAGCAATCCGTCGCGGACGTCGCGCGCCTTGTCCGATACCGGAAAGAGTTTGAGTGACTCCTCTTCTTCCTTGAGCGGAATGCCAAGGTCTTGCTCGAAGAATGCTCGTTGCTCGGCAAGTGGCCACGAGCGAAGCATCTTGCGTAGTGTGTTGGGTGACGAGTCGGTGATGAAACGGGACTCATCGAGCTGCATCGGGAGGATGTTGCAGCGTCCCCCGCCGCTGATGAGGATTTTTCGTCCGCCATCGCGGGTACGTTCGATCAACGTTGTCTCGGCGCCGCCTGCGGCTGCAAAGATGGCCGCCATTGAGCCGGCGGCGCCGGCGCCGATGACGATGACTCGAGTAGGTGGCGACATTGGTGTCAAAGGTAATATTGCTGTACCCCTTGGAGACCACATGGAAGCCTTCGACTATTCCGCCAGCGTCGTTGCCCACCTTCTGTACTTCGGCCTCGCGTGCGCCGCGGTGCTCGTGTTTGTGGCCATTTATGTCGCGATAACGCCACATCGCGAATTCGCGCTCATTCGCGAGGGCAACACCGCGGCGGCCGTTTCGCTTGGCGGCGCGATTCTCGGGTATACCGTGCCGCTCGCCAAGGCTGTGGCGCAGAGCGAGGGCATGAGCGACTTGTTGATCTGGGCCGGTCTCGCGCTGATCGCGCAGCTCGTGGTGTACTTCATCGTGCGGCTGATGCTGCCACGCCTGTCGTCGGATGTGAGTGAGAACAAGCTGGCGCCCGCGGTGTTCCTCGCGGCGGCGTCACTTTGCATTGGCTTGTTGAATGCGGCGGCGATGACCGAATAGCGATGCCGGTGTCGGTCACATCCCAGAGGCTTCTCAGGGCATTCCGACCAGCGGATCGACGACCTCGAGAAAGCGAAAGCGATGAAAATCGGTATCGCGCGTGACAATGCGCCTGATCCCGTGCTCACGCATGAGTGCCGCCGTGGTGACATCATGCCAGACGTTGCCGCTCAATGCCGGCACCTCCAACGCAATCGCGTCCAGCACGGCACCGTGACGCTCACCGGGTATCAGCATGTCCAGCCCGGGTGACGCGAAGAGGGCCTGAAGAACACTCGTGGCCTCGCGTGCTGACAGCGGATTGGAGAACTGGCGGTGCGTGGTGACGCGCAGGAACTCGTAGCACACGCCCCACGTGAGATACCACGCGCCCGGCTGCGACCGCCAACGGTCGAGCAAATCTCGACACCGTTGATGTTCCGGTGTGTCCGCATTCACCGCGTAGACGAGGACGTTCGTGTCGACAACGAACATCAGCTCTCGCCACGCTCGCCAAGACCATACAGTCGGCGGAACTTCGGGTCATCACCTTCCATGGCGCGATAGAGCTCCTCGCGATTGGCGATGTTCACCAGGAACGGCCCCATGTGGTAGGTCGGAAGCGGTGGAAGGGCGGGTTCAGTGACTCGACTCATGAGGAATTGGCGAAGGGCGGATTCGACGAGTTCGGACATGGTGCGTCCGGTGCGCGCGGATTCGCGTTTCAGTTTGGCCATGACGGTATCGTCAACGTTCAAAGTGGTCTTCATATGGTTAACCATACAGTCCGTATGGTTATACGGCAACATCCCGACGAACATCGGGCCATATCGCCGCCATAAGTCTATGCAAAACAAGCGGTTACGAAATAACCAAAATATTGCCTTGCGGTGCAAAAAGCGCTAACTTACTGCGTCTGAATTCCAGCTAATAACCCCCTCCAATACGGGTTGTAGATGACTGCACCGAACAACCGCGAGCGCATCCTTCCCCGTCTCATCGACGACGAGATCAAGGAATCGTTCATCACCTACTCGATGAGCGTCATCGTCTCGCGCGCACTCCCCGACGTCCGCGACGGCCTCAAGCCGGTGCATCGTCGCGTGCTTTACGCGATGCACGAGCTCGGCCTCGTGCCCGGCCGCGCCTACAAGAAATGCGCGACCGTCGTTGGCGACGTGCTCGGCAAATACCATCCGCATGGCGATCAGTCGGTCTACGACGCGCTCGTCCGCATGGTCCAGGAATTCTCGTTGCGCTATCCGCTCATCGATGGCCAGGGAAACTTCGGCAGCGTTGAAGGCGATCCGGCAGCCGCCTACCGCTACACCGAATCGCGGCTCATGCCCATCGCCATGGACCTGCTCGCGGACATCGATCGCAATACCGTCGACTACATACCGAACTTCGATGACCGCCTAACAGAACCGTCAGTTCTCCCAGCAGGCGTGCCGAATCTCGTTGTTAACGGCTCCTCGGGAATTGCCGTCGGCATGGCAACGAACATTCCGCCGCACAACATGACGGAAACGATCGGGGCGCTCATTCACCTGATCGAGAATCCGCAGTGCACCCCGGCCGACATCCGGAAGTTCATCAAGGGCCCGGACGTCCCCACGGGCGGGTACATCTACGGACGCGCGGGCATCACGGATTATCAGGACACCGGCCGCGGACGCATCGTCATGCGCGCCCGTGCGGTCATCGAAGAAAAGGAATCGTCCAACAAGTCGCAGATCGTCGTCACCGAGATTCCCTATCAGGTCAACTCGGCGAAGCTCATCGAGGACATCGCCGGCCTGGTCCGCGACAAGAAGCTCGAAGGCATCTCCGACCTGCGGAACGAGAGCGATCGCGACGGACTGCGCATCGTCATCGAGCTCAAGCGCGACGCCATTCCGCGTGTGGTGCTCAACGGCTTGTACAAGCACACGCAGATGCAGTCCACGTTCGGCGTCATCATGCTGGCATTGGTGCCCGACGCGATCACGCGTCGCCTCGTGCCCAAGATCATGCCGCTCAAGGAAGTGCTCGAGCACTACCTCACGCACCGCCACGAAGTCATCGTGCGGCGCGCGCAGTACGAACTCGACAAGGCACTCGAGCGCGAACACATCCTCGAAGGCCTCAAGATCGCCGTCGACAATATCGACGCGGTCATCAAGCTCATTCGCGCGGCGCCCGACACACCAACGGCGTCCACTCAGTTGCAGGCACGCTTCAAGCTCTCCGAGCGTCAGGCCGAAGCGATCCTCAACATGCGCCTCGCCAAGCTCACCGGCCTCGAGATCGACAAGCTCGAGGAAGAGCTCAAGGAAGTCCGCGCATTCGTCGCCGAGATGCGCGAGTTGCTCGCGTCGCGCGACAAGCGCATGGCACTGCTCAAGAGTGAACTCAAAGCCGTCGACGCCAAGTATGGCGACGAACGCCGCACCGAAATCACGAGCGACGAAGGCGAATTTACCATTGAAGACTTGATCGCCGATGAAGAGATGGTCGTCACCATCTCGCACACTGGCTACATCAAGCGCACGTCGGTGACGTCGTACAAGCGCCAGCGCCGCGGTGGACGCGGACTCGCCGGCCAGACGATGAAGGATGAGGATTTCATCGAGCATCTCTTCGTCGCCACCACGCACGAATACCTGCTCGTCTTCACCGACGACGGACGCGTGTTCTGGCTCAAGGTCCACGAAATTCCGGCCGCCGGCCGGGCCGCCAAGGGAAAGCCCGTCGTCAACCTGATCAACGTGTCACCAGACACGCAGGTCTCGGCGATCCTCACCGTGCGCGAGTTCCGCGACGACCAGTTCCTGCTCTTCAGTACGAAGAAGGGCACGGTCAAGAAGACGGCGCTGTCCGCCTACGCCAACCCCCGGTCGAATGGCATCAAGGCCATCAAGATCGAAGAAGGCGACGAGCTGATGGACGTGCAGATCACGTCGGGCACGAACGACATCGTGCTCGCCACGCGTCATGGTCTGTCCATCCGCTTTCACGAACAGGATGTGCGCGAGATGGGTCGCGACACCACGGGCGTGAAGGGCATCGAGCTCGGACCGCGCGATGAAGTCATCGGCATGGTCGTCATTCGTCGCGATGCAACACTGCTCGTCGTCGCCGAAAAGGGCATCGGCAAGTGCTCACCCATCGACGACTATCGCGTGCAGAAGCGCGGTGGCAAGGGCATCATCACCATCCATCGCACCGACAAGACCGGCGACGCTGTGTCCATTATGGAAGTGCTGCCGGAAGATGAGCTGATGCTGATGACCAAGCAGGGCATCCTCATCCGCATGGCCGTGAAGGGCATTCGCGTCGCCGGCCGCAACACGCAGGGCGTGAAACTCGTGAACCTCGACAACAACGATCTCGTGATGGCCGTTGCGCGTGTCGTCCCTGAAGAAGAGGGCGAGGAGGGCGCTGAGGGCGAGGGCGAGGAAGGCGGTGACGAAGGTGCAGCCGAGGAAGGAACGGAGGAATAAAGGCAGGTCCCTCGCTTCGCTCAGGACGACAAAGGTGTGTCATTCCGAGCGAAGTCGAGGAATCTGCACCTCGCGCTGTTCACGCTCCTGGATAGGGAAAAGCCTGGAAAGACTTCACCGAAACTACTTTCGGGTTTTTCTGTGTGGTGAGCACGTAGCAGCGCGAAAGCAGGTCCCTCGCTTCGCTCAGGACGACAAAGGTGTGTCATTCTGAGCGAAGTCGAGGAATCTGCACCTACCGCCGTACCCGGGCCATGAGTGAATCGAGGGCGCCTCGTTCCGGCGCTGTGAGCAGCGCCCTCACGCTTGAATCCCGCACGGTCACGATGCGCGAGCGCTCTGCCTTCGCAGTGGGATCACGCTCGTACGCCGCAACCTCATCGTGAAGCGCGTTACGAACGATGTCGAGCGCGCGCGCGCGCCGCGAGGCATCGAGCTGAGTGTTTTGTACGATGGTAATCAACATGCTGCGCGTGATCGTCTCGAAATCGCGCGTAGGCATCACATGCTCCGCAAAGACGGAATCGAGTCGCGCGCGATCGCCCGGTGTGCTGACCACCTCGCGAAGCAGGGCGTTCCGTCGCGCAGTCAAGGCAATGCGCCTCGGCCATGCGATCATGAACGGCACGCTATCCGTCGTTAGCGCGCGATTCGCCGTCTGCTCGTCTCCAATGATGGAAAGAGCATGCATCCGCTGCGACTCGCTAAGCGTGATGTTGCGGAAGACGTGCTGGAACGCGGCGTTTACCATGTCGTTTGGCGTCGCGCTCGCCGGCATAGCGCGTTCTGAGATCAAGCCCTCTCCCGGCGCGATCATCTTTCCACCACGCGCGCGGTACTCCTTCGTATAGAGCAGTAACGCGCCGTATCGCGCCGCGTCACCGAAACGCGCCTGTGACGCCGGTGCCGCAATGTCCTGCATCGCATCGATCTCCTTCGGGTAGCCGGGCTGCGTCGTGGTATCCGGCACCATCGTGCCACGATATCGAATCTCGAATCGCGGCGTCGTCGTCGTCTCCGGCACCACCGTACCCACCCAGCGAACTCGCGGTCGCAAATCGGGTCGCGGCGCTCCATCCACAACGATGAGCGGATAAGGCGCGAAGCCGTTCTCTCTTGATTGTTTCGGAGCCGGCATCGCACAGGCAACAAAAACGAGTGCTTTGGTTACCGACATTCCAATCGCTGTCTTCATTGCCCGCCTCCGCGGCCTCGGCCGCATCAAGAGTTCAACCCGATGGCCGAGTCGCGACGACTCTTCCACGAATGCTGCGCCCACCAGCATGTGCCCGGTAGCGCGGCTCCAGGCATCGAGCAGCACGGACGCGTATGTGCCGCGTTCCACCCCGAGAGCCACCACTCGCGCATCGCAGTCCGTCTCGATCGAACGTCGCAGTCCGCGGAGGCTGAGCCACACCGTGGGATTCCACGGCATGGCCACGGCAGCGACCAAACACGTTGCGAGCAACCGCTGATCGTGCACGCGTACGTGCTCGCTCTCGTGGAGGACCATGACATGCTGCGCCGATTCGTCCAGATCGAGTGCCCACTCCGGAAGCACGATCTTCGGTGAAAGCACTCCGACTACCGCCGGCCCGAAATCAGGAGCAACGAGCACGTCGTGTCCTGCGATGGTGATGCGACGCCACCCGCGCCGCTCTCGGCGAAGTCTGACGCTTACAATCAGCAGAATGCCGCTGAGCACGACGGAAGAACCGGCCCAGATCATGAATGCGAGATTCTCG